>NZ_JBHSBC010000012.1:619701-641997 GCF_042650425.1 Streptosporangium jomthongense
CCGCCCGCCGCTGTCAGGTGCCGGGACGGACCGCTCCTGCGAAGGCGGACCTGTAGTACCCCTTCAACGTCACGATCCTGACCGACTTGCCGCTGCTCGGCGAGTGGATCATCTTGCCGTGGCCGACGTACATGCCGACGTGGCCCTTGCCGTAGAAGAACAGCAGGTCACCGAGGTGCAACTTGCTCCACGAGACCTTCTTCCTGACCGCGCGGTACTGGCTGCCCGTCACCCGGGGGAGGGAGACGCCCGCCTTGCGCCACGCGTACTGGACCAGGCCCGAGCAGTCGAACGCTCCGGGACCGGAGGCACCCCACCGGTACGGATCGCCGATCTGTTTCCTGGCCGTCGCCACGGCCGTCCTGGCCCTGGACCGCTGCCGTGCGGCCCGGTTCGTCGCGGCCTTCGCCGTGCGCTTGACACGGGCCTTCGCCGTGTTCGCGGCAGTGCCCTCCGACGTGCCCTTCGATGCGCTCTTCGACGTGTCCTTCGCCGTACTCCTGGCCTGAACCGCGACCGCGGTATCCGTCGTCGCCTGTGCTGTTGCCGGCCCCAGTGCCACCGCTCCGGTTGAGGCGGTCAGCGTGAGGACGAATCCGCCCAGGTAAAGGCGGAAAAAGCGCGACAAACGGGGGTTTTGCAGGGTGGTAGACAGGATTTCTCCTTGGGACTTCCACTGATGCCTACCGGGTTAGCTGACGGGTTCGGGCTGGGAAGACGCCCTACGACGGCAAACGCGTCGATTCACCCCTGGCCACGTGTCAAGGGCCGATGGTTCCCCGGCTCCGTGCCTCCTGGCTGCACGAACTCGGCGGGCCGCCGTGATGGGAACCGATCCCTTCGGGGAACGGCGGCCGACTGGATATCTATACGGACACCGGCCCGCAGGACCGGCATTCGACGCGGTGGCATGGCTTGCTCACTGCGACCGCCAGAAGGTACCCCGATCACCAAGCCCCGGCAAAGACCCCATCAAATACGAAGATCCACAAAAAGGTTTTCATGTTTACGAAAGGCCTGATAGTGCGGCATCACGATCTTATAAATATGACCCTCGTCACATTCGAAATGATCTTCCAGAGAAGCACAAAAAGTGTCACATAAATCACATTTATCAGTGACTTCCCAAAGCGCCCCTTCACCTACAAGGGCGTCGAACAGGACCACTCCGGCGATCCCGGGCATGCCAAACGGGCCGCCCGTGGAACGGACGGCCCGCGGTCGCGAAGGCGTTCAGACGGCCCCCAGAGGCCCCGTGGACATGGACGGGACCAAGGGGGGTCAGGGACGGACGGCCCCGAGCAGACGGCCGCCGTAGGAGGAGAGGGGGACGACCTTGACGACGTCCCCGGTCTGGGGGGCGTGGATGATCTTGCCGTTGCCCGCGTAGAGCCCGACGTGCCCCAGGCCCTGGCTGAAGAGGATGTCCCCCGGCTGGAGGTCGCTCAGCGAGACCTTGCGCTTGGCGCCCCAGCTCCACTGCTCCCAGGTGGTGCGGGGCAGGCTCACGCCTCCGCTGCGCCAGGAGGCCTGCACGAACCCCGAGCAGTCCCAGCTGTCCGGGCCGGTGCCGCCGTACCGGTAGGGCTTGCCGAGCTGGGCGAAGGCGAAGGTCAGCGCGGCCCTGGCGTTGCCCGAGGCGGAGCCGTTGTACTGCATGCCGGTGCTGTTGGGGTCGCCCGGCCTGAAGGTGCCGAGGTCGCGCAGCACCTTCGTCTGGATTTTGATCATCTTCTCGACCTTCTCCTTCTCCTCGGCCAGCTCGTCGCGCGTCTGGTCCGCGTCGGCCAAGGCCTGCTTGGCCTTGTCGCGGTTGTCACGCAGCGTCTTGTTGGCCTCGTCGAAGGCGTGCAGGCTCTCGGCACGGGAGGCGGAGATCTGGTCGGCCGTGGCCAGGCCGCTCAGCACCAGGTTGGGGTTGACCTCACCGACGAGGTTCGGCCAGCCGATGGCGCCGCCCTGGTAGGTGGTGACGGCCATGGTGACGAGGTCGTCGCGGAGCCCGGCGACCTTCGCGGACTGCTTCGACAGGTCGGCGTTCAGGTCCGCGTACTTCTTGCGGGCCCTCTTCCACTTCTCGCCCGCCTGGTTGTACTTCTCGACGAGCTGGTCGGCCTGCTCGTTGAGCTTGGCCAGCTTCTGCTTGGTCTGCGCGACCGTCGGCTTCGGCTTGGCCGCCGCACTCCCGATCGGAGTCATGAGCAGGGCCAAGGCCAGTCCCGCAGCCATCGGCACACGCACGAACCCAACCGGCACACCCGCCACGGCCACGACGCCGCCTCCCCACGCAAAGACCACGTAAAGACCTGGGGCGAAATAGTACAGAACCGGTAAGGGTCAGCTCACCTTTTTGGCGGTTTTGTTCTTTACCTGTAGATGTCAGCCAGGAGGCGGCCCGGCCCGGGAAGGACGGATCAGGCGCGTCCGAGCCTGCGCAGGAGCAGCACCGCGGGAACGGGCCTGGCGCCCATCCGGCGGACCGACTCGGCCACCTCGCGGTCGGAGGAGACGACCGCGACGGCCCGTCCGACGGGCTCGGCCCGCACGAGCTGGCGGATCAGGTCGTCGGCGATCTGCCCGGGGGAGCTGAACATCACCCGGACGCCGCGCGGCGCGGAGACCGGCACCGGGCCGTTCAGCTCGGCGCCGTCGAAGACACAGGTCAGCTCGGTGCGGGTCTGGGCGTACAGCGCGCCGAGTCCGGTCAGCAGCCGGTTGCGCTGGTCGGCCAGGGTCAGCGCGCCGTATCCGGTCTTGGTCACGTTGTAGCCGTCCACGATCAGATGGATCTGCGGCAGCGCGAGCAGTTGGTCGAGCAGGGCGGGGTCGTCGTCGGCCAGGGCCCGCGCGGGCACCGCCTGGACCCCGTGCCTGCCCGGCGCGACAGAGGAGACGGAGTCGGCGGGCCGGTGGATGCTCGACGGCAGCGCCAGCTCCCTGCGCAGCCCGGCCGCGGCGTCCTGCAGTGCGTCGAGCAGCATGCGGACCTTGGTGTCCTCCACGCTGCGGCCCTCACGGGCGGCCCTTCGCGTGGCCTCAAGCTGCCGTTCGGCGTCGGCCACCCGTTCCCTCAGGCGCCGCAGCTCGCTCTCCCCCGCGCTCCCCGCGGCGGTCGCGGCGGCCTTGGCCTCCTGCGCGGCCTCCTCCATCTCGGCGGCCCGCGCCTCGGCGGCCCTGGTGCGCTCCCTGGCGTCGTGCAGCCTGCGGCGCAGGTCGGAGATCTCGGACCTGGACCCCTTGAGCTGCTCGCGCAGCCGGTCGGCCTCCTCCTTGGCCGAGGCCTTCTGCGCGGCCAGCTGCTCGCGCAGCCGGGTGAGCGTCTGCTCCTGCGCCGACCCCTCGGCGACGGCGGCGGAGCGCTCAAGGTCGGCGCGGGCGGTCTCGACCATCTCCACCCAGCCGGGTGGCCTGGTCAGATAGGCCGCGGCCGCCACCAGCACCGGCTCGGCCGCGGGCGGCACGACACCCTCGGCGAGGCTCTCGACCAGCTCGGGCCAGCTCGCGGCCAGTGTCTCCGCGACCAGCTCGCGGAACTTCTTGTCGGTCTCCAGCTGGGCGGCGATCGGCGCGCCGCCCAGCCTGGCCCGTTTCCTCGGGTCGAACTTGGCGATCCCCCGTAGCGGCGCGGGCATCACTGCCTGCGGCATCGACCCCAGAACCTGGGACGCCAGCTCCACGACGTGTAAGCGGACCTGCTCGGGCAGTGGACGAGACAGGCCCTCTCCGGCTGAACTCATCACGGCCCCTACTCGGATCGGTCTTCACGTCAAGGGTACGGCTACCTCACCCGGGCACCGACCTGGCCGACGTCCGCCGCCCCCCTTCCCAGGCGAACGTGACATCGGCGGCGGGTGTCCGGCCAGGTGCCCCGGCCATGCCCGGCACGGTCGTGTCCATACCTGGCCAATTCAGATCAGAACAGGTCAGATCAAATGACCCGCGTCGTGAACGGTCAGCGCGATCTGGACCCGGTTGTTCAGTTCCAGCTTCGTCAGCACCCGGGAGACATGCGCCTTGACCGTCGCCACGCTCATGTAGAGCTCGGCGGCGATCTCCGCGTTCGACCTTCCCCTGCCGACGGCGAGCGCGACGTCGCGCTCACGCTCGCTGAGCACCGCGAGCGACGCCCGCGCCTGCTCCCTGCGGGTGCCCGCGCCGACGTCGGAGACGTGCGCGATGAGCTGCCTGGTGACGGCGGGCGACAGGATCGGCTCGCCCGCGCCGACCCTGCGGATCGCGGCGACCAGGTCGGCCGGAGGGGTGTCCTTCAGCAGGAACCCCGCCGCCCCGGCCCGCAGGGCCCGGAGCACCTGGGCGTCGGCGTGGAAGGTGGTCAGCACGACCACCTCGGGAGGGGCGGGGGCGGCGCGCAGCCGCTCGGTCGCGGTCAGTCCGTCGACCCTGGGCATGCGGATGTCCATCAGCACCACGTCCGGCCGGTGCGCGGCAACCAGCTCCGGTACCTCGAGCCCGTCCCCCGCCTCGCCGACGACGAGCAGGTCGGGGGCGCCGCCGAGGATCATCGACAGCCCGGCCCTGACGAGGGCGTCGTCGTCCACGATCAGCACGCGGATCGCCTGACCCGCGGGCGGGGAACTCATGTCCGCCACGTTAACCACACCCCGTCACCTCGGCCGTCATCGCCCCGCCGTACGCCTCACGTGGCCCACGGCAGCCACGCGCTGAGCCGGAACCTGCCGTCCTCACCCACACCGTAGGCGAGGCGCCCGCCCACGAGCCCGGCCCGCTCGGTGAGCCCGATCAGCCCCGTCCCGCTGCCCGGGATGGCCCGCCCGGAGGTCGTGGGGTTGCCGATCTCGACGGTGAGCCCGTCTCCCGGCCCTCCCCTGACGGTGACGTCGACCGGGGCCGCGGTCGCGTGCTTGCGCGCGTTGGTCAGTCCCTCCTGGGTGATCCGGTAGACGTTCCTGCCGAGCCCTGCGGGCGCCCTGCCCGGCTCGGCCACCCGCATGTCGAGCGTCACCTCCATGCCCGCGAGCCTGGACTCCTCGACGAGGCCCTCCAGGTCGGCGAGGGTCGGCTGGGGCCGGTCAGGGGCGGTCTCCTCGCCGCCGAGCCGCAGCACGCCGATGACCTCCCGCAGGTCCTGGAGCGCCTGGTGCGCCCCCGTCCTGAGCACCCCCGCCGTCCTGACCAGGTCGTCGCGGGGGATGTCGGGGCGGTACTCCAGGGCCCCGGCGTGCACGCTGAGCAGCGACAGGCGGTGCGCGAGGGCGTCGTGCATCTCCCTGGCGATGCGCTCGCGCTCCATGTGCCTGGCCCGCTCGACCCGCAGCTCGGCCTCGACCTCCGCCCGTTCTGCGCGGTCGCGCAGCGAGAGCACCAGCTGGCGCCTCGCCCTGACGAACATGCCCCACATGATCAGCAGCAGGTAGGACAGCACCGAGAACGCCATCGCCCCCCAGTAGGAGACCTCCGGGTCGGGCCGCCACCACAGCTGGGGGACGAGTGCGAGGACGTGCAACCCGGTGATCGCGGCGACCGTCTTGAAGGGGCGGTGCACCGCGACCGTGAAGAGCGCCACGGCGACGGCTCCGGAGGCGATGCCCGAGGCGAGCGCGGCGGGCACCATGACGAGGGCCAGGCCGACCGGCCAGCGGCGCCGCAGCCACAGCAGCGCGCACGCGGCGGCCCCGACGATCTGGTCGGTGAGGACGACGGCGTACGGGGTCGAACCTCCGGGTCGCATGGCCAGCGCGGTGGCGAGCCCCAGCAGCGCGGCCACGACGAAGACGACGATGTCGACACCCCAGTCGCGGGCCGAACGCCGCGTCGGGGACCGCTCGCCCGCCAGGTCGCCGTGCAGGACCGCGGGCAGCAGCCACCGATACTCCGTCACGTTGTCCGAGGGTAGGACCCATCCGGAACGTCCGGTACCGACCAAAGTCGACGTTCCGCCGACTTTCGGCCGACGCGGCCCATCCGGTCCCCGCGTCACCATCGAGGGCATGAGAGCGACCCTGCGGATCCTCGGGAGCGTCTGCGTCGTCCAGGCCGCCGGCGGCGTGATCGGCGAGTTCGGGGGGCCGGGGAGCCTCGGCCGCGAGTGGTTCCTGGTGCACCGCGTGGGCCTGCTGGAGGGCTACGAGGTCTTCGCCTGCATCGTGCTCGGGGTGCTCGGGCTGGCGCTGTGGGCGGCGGGCGCGGCCGTACGGGACGAGTGAGCCCATCTGAGCCTCTCGTGCCCCATGGTGCCCGCGCGGTGAGATGAGGGTTACGTGAGGGTTGCCGGAACACCAAGGGGGAACGACGCCAGGCGGACCCCGGAGCGGTAAATGTCGGTCGATGCTCCTATGGTCGTGAGCCGTGGAGTACGCCGTGCAGGGGACGCTTGACGAACTGGGCACGCCGCTTGAGCAGATCACGTTCGTCGTGTTCGACCTGGAGACCACGGGGGTCTCCGCCGACGAGCACGCCATCACGGAGATAGGCGCGGTCAAGGTTCGCGGCGGTGAGGTGCTCGGCGAGTTCGGCACGCTGGTCGATCCGGGTTCACCGATCCCGCCTTTCATCTCGGTGCTCACCGGCATCACCGACGCCATGGTGACCGCCGCGCCGAGGATCGACTCGGTGCTGCCCTCCTTCCTGGAGTTCGCCAGGGGCGCCACGTTCGTCGCCCACAACGCGGGCTTCGACCTGTCGTTCGTCAGGGCGGCCTGCGCGGCCCTGGGCTACCCCCCGCCCGGCAACCCCGTGGTCGACACCGTCGTGCTGGCCCGCAGGCTGCTGACCCGCGACGAGGTCCCCAACTACAAGCTCTCCACCCTGGCCAGGGTCTTCAGCAGGACCGAGCCGTGCCACCGCGCACTCGCCGACGCCAGGGCGACCGTGGACGTGCTGCACGCCCTGATCGAGCGGGCGGGCTCGTTCGGGGTGCACACGCTGGAGGAGCTGAAGGGCTTCGTGCGGGCGCCGACGCCCGAGCAACGCCGCAAACGCCACCTGGCCAACGGGGTGCCCGGCGAGCCGGGGGTCTACGTGTTCGAGGACGATCGGGGCGAGCCCCTCTACGTCGGCAAGAGCACCAACCTGCGCAACCGTGTCCGCAGCTACTTCACCGCCGCCGAGACCCGGCCGAGGATCCGCGAGATGGTCGCCGTCGCCGAGCGAATCAGGACCATCGTCTGCGCCACCCCCCTTGAGGCCGAGGTCAGAGAGCTCAGGCTGATCGGCTCGGCCAAACCGCGCTACAACCGCAGGTCGCGTTTCCCCGAGCGGATGGTCTGGCTCAAACTCACCGAGGAGCCCTTCCCCCGCCTGTCCGTCGTGCGCGAGGTCAAGGACGACGGGGCCGGATACCTCGGCCCGTTCGGCAGCGTTCGCGCCGCCGAGGACGCCCGCTCCGCGCTGCACGAGGCGATCCCCCTGCGCCGGTGCACGGAGCGGATCACCCTCCGCACGGGCCGGCCCGCGTGCGCACTGGCCGGGATCGGCCGGTGCGGCGCCCCCTGCGAGGGCCGTCAGAGCGTCGAGGAGTACGGCCTGCACGCCGCGGCCGCCCGCAGGGCGATGGAGCTGGACGCCTCGGAGGTCTTCTCCGCGATCGAGGCCAGGATGGAGCGCCTGTCCCGTGAGGAGCGCTACGAGGAGGCCGCGGCGGACCGCGACCGGCTGGCCTCCTACGTGCGCGTCTCGGCGCGCATGCAGCGGCTGCGCGGGCTGACCTCGCTGCCGCAGCTGGTCGCCGCGGCCCCGCTGACGGGCGGCGACTGGGAGATCCACGTCGTCAGGCACGGCAGGCTGGTCTCGGCCGGGGTGATGCCCAGAGGCGCCCACCCGACCCCGTTCGTGGACGCGCTGGTTGCGACGGCGGAGACCGTCGTGCCCGGTCCCGGCCCGGTCCCGGCCGCCGGGGCCGAGGAGACCGAGTGCGTGCTGCGCTGGCTGGAGGCGCCCGGGGTGCGGCTGGTGCAGGTCGAGGGCGGCTGGAGCCTGCCGATCGGCGGCGCCGGACGGTTCAGGTCCCGCATCGACCTGGCCTACCGCTCCCGTGAGCAGTACGGGGACGGCGAGGGCCGCAGGGGGCGCTGATAGCGTCGTGGGAGCAGTTCCCAACCAGGAGGAGAGCCAGTGGTCACCGCGATCGTGCACATCAACGCCGAGGTGGACCGGATCCCCGAGGTGGCCCAGACGATCGCCGAGCTCGACGGGGTGAGCGAGGTCTACTCCATAACCGGGGAGTACGACCTGCTGGCCATCGTCCGCGTCCCCGCCTACGAGCAGGTCGCCGAGGTCATCCCCGGCAGGCTGAACAAGGTGGCCGGGGTGCTGCGCACCGAGACGCACATCGCCTTCCGCACCTACTCCCGGCACGACCTCGAGGCCGCCTTCTCGATCGGCCTGGGCGAGTCGGACTGACCGGCCCCTCAGGTGGGCAGGCGGGCCCCCGGGCGTAGTTCGCCCGTTGTCGGCAGGCGGGCCCGCACCTCGAACCCCCCTTCGGGCATCGGCCTGGCCTCCAGGCTCCCGCCGAACATCGTGGCGCGCTCACGCATGCCGAGCAGCCCCGTCCCGGCGCCGGCCCCGGCGGGCGGAGGAACCACCTGGCCGTCGTCGCGGACGAGCACGTCGAGGAAGCCGGGACGCCAGCGCAGCGTGACATGGGCCGTACTGGCTCCCGCGTGCTTGAGCGTGTTGCCCAGCGCCTCCTGGACGATCCGGTAGGCCGCCAGTTCCAGGGTCAGGCCGACCTCCGCCGGGGACCCGTCCTCGACCACCTCGACCCGCAGGCCCGCCGTACGGACCTGGGTCAGCAGGTCGGACAGGTCGGACAGCCTTGGCTGGGGGTGCCTGGTCGCCGCGGGGGCGCCCTCGACGCTCAGCAGGCTCAGGATCCGCTGTAACTCGACGAGCGCCTGACGGCCCGACTCCTCGGCGACGCGCAGTGTCTCGCGAGCCCTCGCGGGGTCCTTCTCCATGATCATCCGGCCCGCGCCGACGCCGAGCGTCATCATGCTGACCCCGTGGGCGACCACGTCGTGCAGTTCCCCGGCGATGCGGGCGCGCTCCCGCATCGCCGCGGCACGGCTCAGCGCCTCCCGCTGCCCGGCCAGCCTGGTGCGCTCGGCGGCCAGGCTCAGCAGCAGCAGGCGTCGCTCACGCGCCAGCCTCGCCGCGGCCAGCGAGAGGCAGACGACCGCGAGGACAAGCAGGCCGAGCGCCACTCGCCAGGCAGGAAGGTCAACACGCCACATGGGCGCAATCTAGGGCGGCCACGACCAGCGCGACATCCCCTCACGGGAGGATCTTGCGTCCGCCCGGGAGGGGAGGACTCGCGGATCAGGGCGTTTTCAGAGCCTGGCTGACCTCGACCCAGCGGTCGAGGAGCGCCCCGGCCTCGCCGGAGTCGACGGCCTGTCCCGCCCTGGCATAGGCGCCCGCCATCGCGGCGTCCAGGTCGTCGCCCGCGGCGTCGTAGGCGACCAGGGCCGCGGCGGCGTTGAGCAGCACCGCGTCGCGGACCGGCCCGGTCTTGCCGCCCAGCAGGTCGCGTACGGCCTGCGCGTTGAAGGCCACGTCCCCGCCGCGCAGCGCGTCCTGGTCGGACCTGGGGATGCCGAGCACGGCCGGGTCGAAGACGGTCTTCCTCGCGGTGCCGTCACGCACGATCCAGACGGTCGAGGTCGTCGCGGTGGTGAGCTCGTCGAGACCGTCGTCGCCCCTGAAGACCAGGGCGGAGACGCCGCGCTCGGCGAACACGCCGGCGACCACGGGGAGCATGATCGGGTCGAAGATGCCGATGGCCTGGGCCTGCGGCCTGGCGGGGTTGGTCAGCGGCCCGAGGAAGTTGAAGACGGTCGGGATGCCGAGTTCCTTGCGCGCCGGCCCGACGAAGCGCAGCGCCGGGTGGTAGACGGGCGCGAAGCAGAAGGAGATGCCCGCCTCGACGGCGACCCTGGCGGTGTTCTCCGGCGTCAGGTCGAGCACGACTCCCAGGTGCTCCAGCACGTCGGCGGCCCCGCAGAGGGAGGAGGCGGCCCTGTTGCCGTGCTTGACGACCCGGGCGCCGGCCGCGGCGGCCACGATGGCGGCCATCGTGGAGACGTTGACGGTGTGGGCACGGTCGCCACCGGTGCCGACGACGTCGACGACGGGCCCCTCGACCGTCAGCGGGGTCGCCCGTTCCAGCATGGTGCGCGTCAGCCCGGTCAGCTCGGCGACCGTCACCCCCTTGGCCCGCAGCGCCACGGCGAAGCCCGCGATCTGCACGGAGGTCGCCGAACCGGACATGATCTCGTTCATCGCCCAGGAGCTCTCGTCCGCGGTGAGGTGCTCACCCGCGAGCAGGGCGGACAACAACGCGGGCCAGGTGGTGCGCGCGTCCATGTGGGGTCTCCAGAGGGGTTCGGTCTACCGGGCGGTCAGGCGGGTCGACAGGCGGCGGCGCATCAGGTCGGCGACGGTGTCGGCCAGCACGACCGGGTCGATCGGCTGCGGCACGACGGCCTCGGCGCGGGACCACTCGGCCAGCCACCGGTCGTCGCGGCGGGCGATCAGCAGGCAGATCGGCGGGCAGTCGTACACCTCGTCCTTGGCCTGCCTGGCGACCCCCATGCCGCCCGCGGGCTGGGTCTCGGCGTCGAGCACGGCGACGTCGATCTCACCCGAGTCGAAGTGCTGGACGACCTTCGCGTGGGTGGCGCACTCCACGATCTCCACGAGGGGCACGTCGGCGGCGGGACGCCTGCCGATCGCCTGCCGCACCTTCTCGCGAGTGCTCGCGTCGTCGCTGTAGACGAGGACCCTCATCTTGTCGTCGGTGCTCACGGTGGCGCTCACTATCCCTTGTCGATGTATGGTCACCTGGGATGGTACCGGGCGGCTCGCCCGGAGACCCAGACCGGACGCATCCATGAGATAAATGCGCCATAAGCCCGGTTTTAGGGAGCGCGGGGACCCCCTAGTGGGGGGTCGTGCGGCGACCCGACCAGGAGAACCGCAATAATGCTGCCCGTGGCGACAGCATCCGCAATATCAACGACGACGACAGCGCATTCGTCCCGCAGGCCAGACCTGGTCAGCGTCGGGACGATCGTCTGGCTGTCCTCTGAGCTCATGTTCTTCGCGGCGCTGTTCGCGATGTACTTCACCATCCGGTCGGTCAGTCTCGGCCAGGGTCTCCCCTGGCCGGAGGCTCACTTGAACGTCCAG
Organism: Streptosporangium jomthongense; assembly: GCF_042650425.1. Taxonomy (NCBI): domain Bacteria; kingdom Bacillati; phylum Actinomycetota; class Actinomycetes; order Streptosporangiales; family Streptosporangiaceae; genus Streptosporangium; species Streptosporangium jomthongense. The sequence continues at coordinate 630,874 of NZ_JBHSBC010000012.1, forward strand.
TTCTCGCTGGTCAACACGATCATTCTGGTCCTGTCGAGCGTGACCTGTCAGCTGGGCGTGTGGGCGGCTGAGAAGGGCCAGGTCGCCAAGCTGCGCTTCTGGTACATCGTCAGCTTCCTGATGGGTGCCGTGTTCGTCGCCGGCCAGCTGTACGAGTACAGCCAGCTGGTCGAGGAGGGGCACACCCTGTCGCACTCCGCGTACGACTCGGTGTTCTACCTGACCACGGGCTTCCACGGCCTTCACGTGACCGGTGGACTGATCGCGTTCCTGTTCATGCTGGGACGCACGTACGCCGCGAAGCGCTTCACCCGTGAGCAGGCGACCAGCGCCATCGTCGTGTCCTACTACTGGCACTTCGTCGACGTGGTCTGGATCGGCCTTTTCGTGACCATCTACGGCATTCATTAAGGAATCGGGGATCTCTGTGAATAGGATCACCGCTGGGCGGCGGCATCCCCTCGCGAGATACGCCGTCCTGCTTCTTGCCCTTGGGCTGCTCGGGGGGTTCTACACCCTCGCGGCTCCGACGAGCGAGCGGGCTGACGCGGCCATCGCGTCCGGCAGGGCCGACGACGTCGCCGAGGGTAAGAAACTCTTCGAGCAGAGCTGCTCCAGCTGCCACGGCCTCAGCGCCGAGGGCACCAAGAACGGCCCGACGCTCGTCGGCGTCGGCGCCGCCGCCGTGGACTTCCAGGTCAGCAGTGGCCGTATGCCCCTGGCCAACCCCGGCGCCCAGGCCCCGCGCAAGCCGACGGCGCCCTGGGTCAACGAGGACACCGTCCGGCAGCTCTCCGCCTACATCCAGTCGCTGGGCGGCGGTCCCACCGTCCCCGCCGACGAGCAGGTCGACCCGGCCAAGGGTGACAAGTCGAAGGGTGGCGAGCTGTTCCGCGCGAACTGCATCCAGTGCCACAACTTCGTCGGCGCCGGGGGTGCCCTGACCCAGGGCAAGTACGCCCCGCCGCTGAACGAGGCCACCCCGAAGCAGATCTACGAGGCCATGGTCACCGGCCCGCAGGCGATGCCGGTGTTCAACGACAGCATCATCACCCCCGACCAGAAGCGGGACATGATCGCCTACATCGTGGGCGTGCGTGACGAGCCCAACCCGGGCGGCGCCGGCCTCGGCCGCATCGGTCCGGTGACCGAGGGTCTCGTGGCCTGGATCGCGGGCATCAGCCTGCTCGCCCTGGCCGCTATCTGGATCACCGCCAAGAAGCGACAGGCCCACCAATGACAGACAACAACCACGACATCGAACAGCCCGAGGGGCGCGTGCCACACCGCGTCATCGGCACCCCGGCGCCCGCGACGGCCACCTCCCTGCTGGGCGAGGAGGAGCGCACCGAAGCCGCAGCCGACGTCCCGGGTGTGAACCTGCAGGACGAGCAGACCGCCAGGAAGGGTGAGCGGGCCGCGGCCCTGTGCTTCCTCATCACCTTCCTGGCCGCGGTCGCCTTCGTCGCCTCCTACGTGATCTTCCAGGTGGGCGACGTCGAGACGACCAAGACCTCGACCCTGGCGCTGGGCGGCTCGCTGACCCTGGCGCTGCTGTCGCTCGCGGCGGGCATCGTGTTCTGGGTCCGCATGGTCATGCCGAAGTACAGCCTGGTCCAGGAGCGCCACACGATGGCCTCCTCCTCCGAGGTCAGGGAGCAGGTCGGCGAGACCTTCCTGCAGGGCGCCGCCGAGAGCGGCATCACCAAGCGGCCACTGCTGCGCCGTACGCTCCTGCTGGCCGCCGCCCCGCTGGGCGTGCTGCCGATAGTGCTGCTGCGCGACCTCGGCCCGCGCTACAAGAACTTCCCCGAGAAGCTGCGGCACACCGTCTGGGGCGAGAAGACCAAGGACGGCAAGGACCGCAGGCTCGTCGTCGAGGGAACCGGCGCGCCGATCCGCGCGGCCGACTTCAACTCCCCCGGCGGCATCCTGTCGGTCGTGCCCGAGGGTTACGAGCACGACCTCGACGCCCTGGCCAAGGCCACGCTGATCCTGATCAAGTTCCGCCCGGAGGAGATCAAGTCCGGGACGAACAAGAACTGGACGCACGACGGGATCGTGGCGTACTCCAAGATCTGCACGCACGTCGGCTGCCCCGCGGCCCTGTACGAGCAGACCACCCACCACATCCTGTGCCCGTGCCACCAGTCCACCTTCGACGCCGCGGACGGCGCCAAGGTGATCTTCGGTCCGGCCGCCAGGCCGCTGCCCCAGCTGCCCATCGCCGTCGACAGCGAGGGCTACCTGGTCGCCACGGCCGACTTCGCCGTCCCGCCGGGGCCCAGCTTCTGGGAGCGCGGCGACGCCGAGGCCGAGGTCCGTGAGAAGGGAGGCCACGCATGAGCACCGGAACGGTTCCGAAGCCCATCGCGGGCGCGAGCGGTTTCCTCGACGACCGGCTCGGCGCGGGAAACTTCCTCAAGCGCAACCTGCGCAAGGTGTTCCCCGACCACTGGTCGTTCCTGCTGGGTGAGATCGCGCTCTACTCGTTCATCATCCTGCTGCTGACCGGCACCTTCCTGACGTTCTTCTTCAAGCCCTCCATGGCGCACGTCGTCTACGAGGGCTCCTACGAACCGCTCAAGGACGTCACGATGTCCGAGGCGTACGCCTCGGCTCTGCAGATCAGCTTCGACGTGCGCGGTGGTCTGCTGATGCGGCAGATGCACCACTGGGCGGCCCTGCTGTTCGTCGCCGGCATGATGGTGCACGCGCTCCGTGTGTTCTTCACCGGTGCGTACCGCAAGCCGCGCGAGCTGAACTGGCTCATCGGCGTGCTGCTGCTGACGCTGGCGCTGGCCGAGGGCCTGACCGGCTACTCCCTGCCCGACGACCTGCTCTCCGGCGCGGGTCTGCGGATCACCGAGGGTGTGGCGATCTCGCTGCCGCTGGTCGGCACCTGGATCACCTTCTTCCTCTTCGGCGGCGAGTATCCCGGCGAGGACGTGATCTCCCGGTTCTACTCGCTGCACATCCTGCTCATCCCCGGCATCCTGCTCGCGCTCATCTCCGCCCACATGGTCCTCATGTGGGTGCAGAAGCACACCCAGATGCCGGGCAAGGGACGCACCAACGAGAACGTGGTCGGCGCGCCGTTCTACCCGGCCTTCATGGCCAAGGCGGGCGCGTACTTCATGTTCACGTTCGGCGTGATCGCGCTGCTGGGCACCTTCGCCCAGATCAACCCGATCTGGCTGTTCGGTCCCTACACGCCCGCCGACATCTCGGCGGGTTCCCAGCCCGACTTCTACATGGGCTTCCTTGAGGGCTCGCTCCGTCTGATGCCCTCCTGGGAGATCAACGTCCTGGGCTTCACGCTGCCGATGAGCGTGCTGATCCCGGCGCTGGTCCCGATGGGCATCATCATGACCGGCCTGGCCCTGTATCCCTTCCTGGAGCAGTGGGTCACCGGGGACCGCAGCGAGCACCACGTCGCCGACCGTCCCCGCAACAACCCGCACCGCACCTCGATCGGCATCTCGGCCATCACGTTCTACGGTGTGCTGTGGCTGCTGGGCGCGAACGACGAGATCTCCTCGGTCTTCCACGTCTCGCTCAACTGGACGACCTACATCGGCCGGGTCCTGGTCTTCCTCGGCCCGCTGGTGGCCTACATCGTCACCTACCGGATCTGCCTCGGCCTGCAGCGCAGCGACGCGGCGATCATCGGGCACGGCGTGGAGTCGGGTGTCATCAAGCGTCTGCCCCACGGTGAGTACATCGAGGTCCACGTTCCGCCGGAGGCCTCCATCGAGGCGCACCTGCGGGGCAAGGCCCCGGTTCCGACCATCGCCGGGACCGACACCGACAAGGACGGCATCCCGCCCAAGGGGATGCGCGGCCCGCTCGGCAGGCTCCGCGCCAAGATGAGCAAGGCCTACGGCGGCGAGAAGATCCCGCTGGACGACGGCCACGGTCACGGCGTCGAGCACGGCGAGCACGCGCAGGTCGGCTCGGGCGGGGACGACAGGTCCCTGACCCACTAGAGGCCGTCACAAGCTTCGCCACACGACGGGGCCCGGACACCGATCAGGTGTCCGGGCCCCGTTGTCTGTCTCCGCCCGGAGCCGGCGACGAGCCCCGCCCGCCCTGGGACGCCCCTGTACGGCTCACGGAGCCCCGGAAACGGCCTGGCCGCATTCCTGACCCGAGAGCCGCAAAAGGCCTCTCAGCGGCCTTCAGGCGTCACAGGGAGTCGGTGGTGAAGTACTTGACGCTGCTCCACTTCAGCCACTGCTTCCAGTCCTCCTGCCAGTGGCCCCAGCCGTTGGTCGGCTCAAGCGGGCGAGGGGTGCCCGTGATGATGATCGGGTCACCGATGAGGGTGTTGTTGATGAACCAGACGGCGTTGTCCGGGCTGACGTTGACGCAGCCGTGACTGACGTTGGAGTACCCCTGGGAGCCGACCGACCACGGGGCGCTGTGCACGTACTCGCCGCTGTTGGAGATGCGGACGGTGTTGTAGACGGTCATCTGGTAGTAGCCGGGAGAGCCGGGGCCGATGCCGGGCGAGGTCATGATGGTCACCGGCTCCCTGGACATGGCCAGGTGCACGCCGCTGGTCGTGTAGTACTTCCAGGCGCCGCCCTGGCCCGCGCTCATCGGGATCTGCCTGACGACCTTGCCGTTGCGCCTGACGGTCAGGTGGTGGGTCTGGGTGCTGCCCCGGGTGATCTGGGAGCGGCCGACCCTGAAGCGGATGCTCTGGTTCTGCTTGCCGTACACGCCCCTGCCGCCCCTGACGCCCTCAAGGTTGGCGTCGACGCGGACGGTGGTGTTGGCGGGCCAGAACGTCTTGGGGCGGAAGTGCACGGTCTTGTCGTCGAACCAGTGCCAGGCCCCGAGGACCGGCTTCGAGGAGCGGATCGCCAGGTTGCGCTCGACCTCGACGCGGTCGGTGATGGGCTGGTCGAAGGTGATCATGACCGGCATGCCGACCCCGACCGTCAGGCCCGTCAGCTCCTTGTCGGGGAGGAACTCCTTGATCTCGAAGGTCTTCTCCGCCTTGACCGTGGAGAAGGAGGTGTGGGTCTCGCTGACCTTTCCTCCCGGGTTCACCGCGACCGCGGTGACCTCGTAGGTCGTCCCCGGCAGCGCGGTGTCCTGACTGTGCCACTGGGTCCCGTCGGCGCTCAGCACACCCGTCAGGGAGTTCCTGGGGCCCTTCACGGTGACGTTCCTGAGTGTCCCCCCGCTGGCCGCCACCAGGACGGTCGCGTGGGTGGGCACGTTGCCCGCCCTGTCGAGGGGGACCACACTGACCGCCGCGTCCGCGTGCGACACGGGTCCCGCCGGCCCGCGCGCGGCGGTGGTGGAACCGTCCGAGCATGAGGCCACCAGTAGCAGGGCCAGTAGCCCGGCCCCCGGAATCGAACCACGCATCGTCTGTCCCACGTGCCCCACGTGTACTCCCCTGTTCAGGACCGGTCCGGTGATCCTGTTATTACCCGTAGTAAGCGGAGCGCCACATATGGCGATGGGTGTGGGTCCCCAATAAACACCAAAAAACGGGCCACGGAATCTCCGTGGCCCGTTTCCGGAAGCCTGGGGTGGCGACGCGCTCAGTGCGAGAAGTGACCCCGGTAGTACTCGAAGACGAACCCGATCATGCTCATGATGACCGCGAACACACCGATCAGGAACAGCCACCAGCCGATGACCAGGCCGACCGCGGTGAGCGAGACGGCCAGGCAGACGAACAGCGGCCACCAGCTGTGCGGGCTGAAGAAGCCGAGCTCCCCCGCGCCGTCGCTGATCTCGCCCTGCTTGTCGTCCTCAGGCTGCTCGCCGATGCGGCGGGCGGTGTACATGAGGTAGTAGCCGATCATGAAGGCGAAGCCGACCGAGATCGCCATCGCCGTCGTGCCGACCGGTTCCCTTGACCAGAACCAGTAGACGACGTCCACCGCGGCGAAGAAGATGCCGCAGAGGATGAACAGCCAGCCCTGGACCTTCATCGGTTGTCCTCCAGCTCACGCGAGGCCGAGGTAATGTGCGGGTACTTGAGGTCGAACGCGGGGCGCTCGGACCTGATGCGCGGCAGCGAGGTGAAGTTGTGCCGCGGCGGCGGGCAGGAGGTCGCCCACTCCAGCGAGTTGCCGTAGCCCCACGGGTCGTCCACCGTGACCTTGGGAGCGGACTTGTGGGTCCGCCACACGTTGTACAGGAACGGCAGCGTCGATGCGCCCAGCAGGAACGCGCCGACCGAGGAGACCATGTTCAGGTTGGTGAAGCCGTCGGCCGGGCTGTAGTCGGCGTAGCGGCGCGGGAAGCCGGCCGCGCCGAGCCAGTGCTGCACCAGGAACGTGGTGTGGAAGCCGATGAACAGCGTCCAGAAGTGGACCTTGCCCAGCGTGTCGTTGAGCATCTTGCCGGTGAACTTGGGCCACCAGAAGTAGAAGCCCGCGAACATCGCGAAGACCACGGTGCCGAAGACGACGTAGTGGAAGTGGGCCACCACGAAGTAGGAGTCCGACACCTGGAAGTCCAGCGGCGGCGAGGCCAGGATGACGCCGGTCAGACCACCGAAGAGGAAGGTCACCAGGAAGCCGATCGAGAACAGCATGGGTGACTCGAACGACAGGTGTCCCCGCCACATCGTGCCGATCCAGTTGAAGAACTTCACCCCGGTCGGGACCGCGATGAGGAACGTCATGAAGGAGAAGAACGGCAGCAGCACCTGGCCGGTCGGGAACATGTGGTGCGCCCACACGGTGATCGACAGACCGGCGATGGCGATGGTCGCGCCGACCAGGCCGATGTAGCCGAACAGCGGCTTGCGGCTGAAGACCGGCAGGATCTCCGTCACGATGCCGAAGAACGGCAGCGCGATGATGTACACCTCGGGATGGCCGAAGAACCAGAACAGGTGCTGCCAGAGCATGGCACCACCGGTGGCCGAGTCGAAGATGTGCGTGCCGAGCTTGCGGTCGGCCTCGAGCGCCAGCAGCGCGGCGGCCAGCACCGGGAAGGCCATCAGCACCAGGATCGAGGTGAGCAGGATGTTCCAGGTGAACATCGGCATGCGGAACATCGTCATGCCCGGAGCGCGCATGCACACGATCGTGGTGATGAAGTTCACCGAGCCGAGGATCGTGCCCAGACCGCTGATGGTCAGACCGACGATCCACAGGTCGCCACCGATACCGGGCGAGTGGATCGCGTCCGACAGCGGGGCGTAGGCGAACCAGCCGAAGCTGGCCGCGCCGCCCGGGGTGAGGAAGCCCGACAGGGCGATGGTGCTGCCGAACAGGAACAGCCAGTAGCTGACCATGTTCAGACGCGGGAAGGCCACGTCCGGGGCGCCGATCTGCAGCGGCATCAGCTCGTTGGCGAAGCCCGCGAACAGCGGCGTCGCGAACATCAGCAGCATGACCGTGCCGTGCATGGTGAACAGCTGGTTGAACTGCTCGTTGCTGGTGAGCTGCAGCCCCGGCTGCGCCAGCTCGGCCCGCATGATCAGCGCCATCACGCCGCCGATCAGGAAGAACACGAACGAGGTGATGAGGTAGAGGTGTCCGATGATCTTGTGATCGGTGGACGACATCCACTTCGCGACGACCGAGCCCTTGCGGGTCGTCACCGGGGTCAGAGCGATGGGCTCTTGAAGTGCGGTCACTGGGCACCCGCCTGACTAGCGATGTACTTGTCGAACTCGGCTGGGCTGACGAGTTCCACGTAGAAGAGCATCCGGCTGTGGTCGGTACCGCACAGCTCGGCGCAGCGGCCCGCGAACACACCGGACTTGTTCAGGGTCTCGACCTCGAACTTGTTCTCCACTCCGGGGATGACGTCCCGCTTGAAGTGGAAGGCGGGAACCCAGAAGGAGTGGATGACGTCGGGCGAGACGAGGTCGAACTCCACCTTCTTGCCCGCGGGAAGCACCAGCCGCGGGCCCTGGCGGTAGTCGCTGACGGGCATGCCGACCACTTCGGCCTTCTTGCCGTTGTAGTCGGTGGTGAAGCGCCAGCTCCACTGGAAGCCCTCGACCTTGACCTTGACGTCGGCCTTGCCGGAGACGGCGTTGATGTAGTTCTGGTCCCGCGCGGTGAAGTAGAAGAAGACGCCGACCATGATGATCGGCACAACCGTGTAGAGGATCTCGATCGGGAGGTTGTAGCGCACCTGCGGAGGCAGGCTCTCCTTGGAGTTCTTCCTCTTACGGTGGAAGGCCACGGACCACAGGATCAGGCCCCACACGACCAAACCGGTGGCGAGTGCCGCGATCCAGGAGCCGTTCCACAGGCTCTGGACGGTATCGGCCTGCTTGGTGATGCCCTCGGTCATACCGCCACGAGACCACTCCCCGGCGATGTTCTCAGCACTGCACGCCGACACGGAAACCAGCAGCAGCGCCAGAGCGGCAGCGCGTGGCACCCGGCGGCGGGCCAACGGACGCCGTGCGGAACGGCGGGTCGGACTCACGGATCGCCTACCCCACAGATGAAGCCCAGAAATCGCTCCTGGGCGGTCGTTTGTTCATGTTCACAACTTGTAGTTCACAGCTTTACGCTGGGGGACACATTAGCGCGGACCACCCTCGCCCCCCCGCGCAGCCCCCGATTGCGCCGCGTGTGATGCGACGATTGGGACGTGGCGTACTTCGACGCGGCCTCGACAGAGCCGCTGCACCCTCAGGCACGCGAGGCTCTCATCGCGGCGCTCGACGCCGGCTGGGCCGACCCGGCGAGGCTGTACGGCCCCGCCCGCCGGGCAAGGATGTTACTGGAACAGGCGCGTACAGAGGTCGCCGAGTCCCTGGGAACCCGCCCCGACGAGATCTCCTTCACCTCCTCCGGGACCCAGGCCGTGCACCTCGGCGTGCTGGGCGCCCTGCACGGGCGGCGCAGGACCGGGCGCCGCCTGGTGACCTCCGCCGTCGAGCACTCCAGTGTGCTGCACGCCGCCGAGGTCCACGAACGCGACGGGGGCAGCGTCGAGACGGTCGGCGTCGGCCTCACCGGCGCGGTCGACCCGGCCGCCTTCCGCGAGGCCGTACTGGCGCCGGGCACGGCGCTGGCCTGCCTGCAGAGCGCCAATCACGAGGTCGGGACGCTCCAGCCGGTCGCCGAGGCGGCGGCGGCGTGCGCGGAGGCGGGCGTGCCGCTGCTGGTCGACGCCGCGCAGACCGCGGGCCGGATGCCGCCGCCCGGCGGCTGGTCGGTGCTGACGGCCAGCGCGCACAAGTGGGGCGGCCCCGCGGGGGTCGGTGTGCTTGCGGTCCGCAAGGGCACCCGCTGGCGCAGCCCACTGCCCGAGGACGAGCGTGAGCGGCGCAGGGTCCCCGGGTTCGAGAACGTGCCCGCGATCGTGGCCGCCGCCGCCGCGCTGCGCGCCGTGGCCGCCGAATCCGCCAGGGAGTCGGCGCGCCTGTCCGCGCTGGTCGACCGGATCAGGGCCGAGGTCCCCCGGCTCGTCCCGGACGTCGAGGTGATCGGCGACCCGGTCTCCCGGGCACCGCATATCATCACCTTTTCCTGTCTTTACGTCGAAGGTGAAGCGTTACTGACAGAATTGGACAAGGCAGGGTTCGCCGTATCATCTGGCAGCTCCTGCACGGCCAGTACGCTTCGTCCGTCGCATGTTTTGGAGGCCATGGGCGTGCTTACGCACGGGAACGTACGGGTATCGCTGCCCCAGGGCGCGTCCGCGACGGATGTCGACCGTTTCCTCACCGTCCTGCCGGACGCGGTGAGGAGGATTCGTGAGGACGCGGGAGTCAAGTCGTGACCAAGATGTGGGGAGTGAGCGCTCCATGACGTCCATCCAGGCGGCTGAGGCGGAGGCGGGCCAGCCTCCCGCGCTGACCATCGACGCGCTGGGCAAGAAATGCCCGATTCCCATCATCATGCTCGCCGAGCAGATCAACTACGTGCCGCGCAACGCGATCGTCTCGGTCCTGGCCGACGATCCCGCCGCCTTCACCGACATCCCGGCCTGGTGCAGGCTGAAGTCGCACCACCACGTGGCGAGCTACGAGCTTCCCGACGGAGGCTGGGCCATCCACGTGCGGCGCAACTACTGACCGGCCCCTCCCGGCGCGCGGGAGGGGCGGTGCGCGACCTCAGGCGTGGTGGCACCGTACGAAACGGCCCGCCTCCTCGGCGGCCTCGGCGCCGTAGGCGGCGGCGAGGCGCTTGAGGAACTCCTCCTGGCCGAGTTCGTACTCCTGGCCGCCGACACGCTCAAGGACGTGGGTCGCGGTGAGGTTGCCGAGCTGGCCGCAGCGCTCCAGCGACAGGCCCCAGGCCAGGGCCGACAGGAATCCGGCCCGGAAGGCGTCGCCGACGCCGGTCGGGTCGGCCTTGCCGTTCTCCGGGGCGGGCGAGACGTGCAGGGACGGCTCGCCCTTGCGGTCGATCACCACGCCCTTGGGGCCGAGCGTGGTGACGCGGACGCCGACCCGCTCCAGGATCTCCTCGTCCGACCAGCCGGTCTTCTGCTCGATCAGGCCGCGCTCGTAGTCGTTGCCGAACAGGTAGGCGGCGCCGTCCACGAGCCTCCTGATGTCCTCACCGGGCATGCGCGCGAGCTGCTGGGAGGGGTCGGCGGCGAACGGGATGCCCCGATCCCGGGCCTCGTCGGTGTGCCTGAGCATCGCCTCGGGGTCGTTGGGGCTGATCAGGACGAGATCGAGGCCGCCGAGCCGTTCGGCGATGGGGCCCAACTCGATGAGCCTGGCCTCGGCCATCGCGCCGGTGTAGAACGAGGCGATCTGGTTGTGGTCGTCATCGGTCGTGCACAGGAACCGGGCCGTGTGGTGGACCTCGGAGGTGTGCACGGAGTCGCAGTCGACACCGTGCCGTTCGAGCCAGGAGCGGTAGTCGGCGAAGTCCGTGCCGACCGCGCCGACCAGGACGGGCCGCAGCCCCAGGCTGCCCATGCCGAAGGCGATGTTGGCCGCGCAGCCTCCGCGGCGGACCTGCAGGTCGTCCACGAGGAACGACAGGGAGACCCGGTCGAGCTGGTCGGCGATGAGCTGGTCGCCGAAGCGCCCCGGGAAGGTCATCAGGTGGTCGGTCGCGATGGAGCCGGTGACGGCGATGCGCACGGGGTCATTCTCCTCGTTGTCAGCATCTTCTGGATGGACGGGGTTTGGAGCCCCGCAAGAATACGTGACCA
>NZ_JBHSBC010000012.1:642035-660430 GCF_042650425.1 Streptosporangium jomthongense
TCACCCCGCGGGGCCGCCGTATGTCACTTGCCGCGGACTGTCCGCGTGCGTCCGTTAGTTGAACGAGTCGCCGCAGGCACAGGAACCGGTGGCGTTCGGGTTGTCGATCGTGAAGCCCTGCTTCTCGATCGTGTCGACGAAGTCGATGGTCGCGCCACCGAGGTACGGCGCGCTCATCCGATCGGTGACAACGCTGACACCGTCGAAGTCCGAGACGACGTCGCCGTCCATCGAACGGTCGTCGAAGAAGAGCTGGTAGCGCAGGCCCGAGCAGCCACCGGGCTGCACGGCCACGCGCAGCTTGAGGCCTTCCTCGCCCTGCTGCTCCAGCAGGCTCTTGACCTTGGCCGCGGCCGCGTCACTGAGGACCAGGCCCTGCGTCTTGGTCTCGCTGCTCTCAACCGACATGTGGTGACTCCCGCGTCTGCGTCAGCCGCCCGGACGGGTCGGCTGTCTGTGTGTGACGTCCTTCTTAGACGCTACCAACACGTGCAGACCGCTACACATTCCTGGGGCTTCGGCCCTTCCCCACCCCGGAATAAAACCCCCGGAGGCGTGTGTCATCATTAGTCGTCAGTTCGACGATAAGGGGGTGTGGTCGTGACGACCACCGAGACCGGCCTTCCGCTTTTCGTCCTCGGCAGGGGGACAGACCCGCACAGCGAGCGCGGTGTCGACTGTCCCGGGGAGCTGCCGACCGCCTCGGACCCGGCGCTCGTCGAGCGTGCCAGGCGGGCCAAGGCGGCGCTCGGGGAGCGGGTCTTCGTCCTCGGCCACCACTACCAGCGTGACGAGGTCATCCAGTTCGCCGACGTGACCGGCGACTCCTTCAAGCTGGCCCGCGACGCCGCGGCCAGGCCGCAGGCCGAGTACATCGTCTTCTGCGGCGTGCACTTCATGGCCGAGTCCGCCGACATCCTCACCAACGACGACCAGAAGGTCGTGCTGCCCGACATGGCCGCCGGGTGCTCGATGGCGGACATGGCCACCTTCGACCAGGTCGAGGAGTGCTGGGAGGCGTTGCAGGACGCCGGGATCGCCGAGACGACCGTCCCGGTCACCTACATGAACTCAAGCGCCGACATCAAGGCCTTCTGCGGGCGCAACGGCGGCGCCGTGTGCACCTCCTCCAACGCCAGGCGCGCCCTCGAATGGGCCTTCTCCCGTGGGGAGAAGGTGCTGTTCCTGCCCGACCAGCACCTGGGGCGCAACACCGCGGTGCTGGAGATGGGCCTGTCCCTCGACGACTGCGTCGTCTACAACCCGCACCGGCCCAACGGCGGCCTGACCGCCGAGCAGCTCCAGAACGCCAAGATGATCCTGTGGAAGGGGCACTGCTCGGTCCACGGCCGTTTCACCGCCGAGTGCGTCGACGAGGTGCGTGAGCGCATCCCCGGCGTCAACGTGCTGGTCCACCCCGAGTGCAGGCACGAGGTCGTCACCAAGGCCGATTACGTCGGATCGACCGAGTACATCATCAACAGGCTGAAGGAGGCCCCCGCCGGGTCGTCCTGGGCGGTCGGCACCGAGCTGAACCTGGTCAAGCGGCTGGGGCAGATGTTCCCCGACAAGAACGTGACGTTCCTCGACAAGACCGTCTGCTACTGCTCGACGATGAACCGGATCGACCTGCCGCACCTGGTGTGGGCGCTGGAGTCGCTGGCGGCGGGCCAGACGGTCAACCAGATCACCGTGGACCCGGAGACCACCCGCTGGGCCAAGGTCGCCCTGGACCGCATGCTCGCCCTGCCCTGACCCTCTTTCGCCGGGGCCCCCGCTGTGGGGCCCCGGGCGGGGCTCAGCGGGGCTCAGTCGAGCCCGTAGACCACCCTGACGCTGACGGAGACGGTCTGCTGGCCGGGGCTGACGGAGGCCTTCTCCGCGGCGAACCCCGCCCCGTAGGACACCGGCCTGGGCGGGGTGACGTTCTCCTCGGCGATCGCCACGACCCGGCCCAGCCGGCGGCCCGCCAGCCTCGCGTACTGCTCGGCGCGGGCCCTGGCGTCGGCGAAGGCCAGGTCGCGTGCCGCCCCGAGCGCGCCACGGCTGTCGGAGACCTCGAAGGACAGGCCGTTCAGGCGCACCTCCTCACCCACGGCCACCGCGGCCTCGATGACCCTGTCGGCGCTCTCCAAGTCACGCACCACGGCCTCGACGCCCTGGGCCGCCCGGTAGGCGGAGACCTTGGGGTAGGTCTCGTACTCGGGCCCCAGGGACAACTCGTTCGTGCGCAGGTCCTCGGCGGCGACGCCCACCCCCCTCAGCGCCGTGGTCAGCCTGGCCGCGGCGGCCCTGGCCTCGGCGAAGGCCTGGCTCGCGCTCGCGTGGCGCACCTCGACACCGGTGTTCAGGCGCATGACGTCGGGAGCCGAGGAGACACTGCCCTCCCCCACGACCGTCACCTGGTCTCGGTTCTCCTCCATGACCGTCCTCCCGGTGTCGAAAGCGGTGCCGAAAGCGGTGTCTGCGGACGCGGCCCCGCCGAGCGGCCCCGCGGTGACGAACACCGCGGCGGCCACGGCGGCCCCCGCGGCCGTGATGTGAGACAACTTGATCATAGGCTCATGGCACCACGGCGGAGCGGTGGCGCCGGGGAGAAGCCCGGCGCCGTCCGCCGTGTCTTGCGGAGACTTGGGGATCGGGCCGTCAGTCGGCGCGGGTGAAGCGCATGTACTGCTTCTTGTACTCCTCGGCGTTGGTCGTGGTAGCCAGGACCCGCTTGACGCGTCCCTCGAAGTCGATCACCACGGCCTCGTAGCCGCTCCCCTTGCGCCGCCAGCCCGCGATGTGCGTGTCGTCGTACCAGCCGATGAGCCGGTCGGTCTCGAACGGGACCCGGTGCTGGGCGTCCGCGTCGGCGACGGTGGACCAGACGCAGACCTTCTTGTCGTCCTGCTTGCAGTAGGTCATGATCAACGTGCCCGAGGGGGAGACGTCGTCGCCCTCGACGGTGAGCGGGGTGCCCACGTCGAGCAGGGTCTGCAGGACCGTGCCCTGCAGGTCGTAGAAGCGGATGCGCTTGGTCTTGCCGGTGAGCGCCCAGGTGCCGACCGCCTTGCCGTCCCCCCGCCAGAAGTAGCTCCACTTCCCGGCGTCCTTCTCCTTGACCCGGACGGTCCTGACCTTCTTCTTGGCTATGTCGATGATCGCGTAGCCGTACTCCTTGCTGGTCTTGCCCGCCGACTCGTACAGCGTCACCAGGCCACGGGTGCCGTCCGGGGACCACTGGGGGACGGTCGCGTAGACCGGCGTCTTGGCGATCCTGAGCGGCGTCACGGAGTTGTCGCTCCGGTCGACGAGGGAGACGACGGCGTAGTTGCCCGAGTCGTACTGCCTGTCGACCCCCAGTGCCTTGGTGCCCTCGGTGTTGACCACGTACTGGAAGTACTTGTCGTTCTTGCTGAAGGCGCCGGCCCGGGAACGCGTGTAGAGGGTCTTGTCCCAGTCGAGGCTGTAGGCGGTGAGCTTGATCGGGTCGTCCGGGTTCTCGTGGAGCGTGATCGAACTGCCCGGCAGCTTGATCTTGTTCGTCTGCCGCGGCGGGTCGGCGACCGTGGGGTCCTGCGTCGGCGGCGCGTCGCTCCGGTCCGGCTTCACCGGGTCACCGGTCTCCGCGACGTCGATCACGCCCGTCTCGCTGCCCGTCTCCGGCTCCCCGTTCACCAGCGTCAGCGCGAGGCCGCCCCCGGCCAGCAGGACGACGAGGCCCGCCGCGAGCGCGATCCAGACCCCCCGCCGCCCCTTGTTCCCGTACGGCGCCGCCCCGTGGGGCGGGTAGCCCGGCGCGGGCGACTGCGGGTAACCGGGCCCGGGAACCGGGTAGGACGGCCGTCCCGCCGGGACCGTTCCCAGCGCGCCGGGCCCCGTCTGGTCGGGGCGGCCGTAGAACGGAGCCTGCGGGTAGGCCTCCTGGACGGGCGGTCCGGGCTGCTGGTGGTGCTGCTGGGGGAACCGGGGCTGCTGAGGGGGCGCCTGGCCGTACCCGCCGGGGCCCGTCCGCTGGGCGGCGGCGGCCGACCCCTCGGCGAGGATGCCCCCGGGCGCCGCCGGTGCCGCGGTGCCTGGGACGGTTCCCGCCGCGGTGCCCGGCATGCCGCCCGGTACGGTGCCCGCGTGACCGAGCAGCCGCAGCAGGGCGTCCCCCGCGCTCGGCCGTACGGCGGGGTCCTTGGCCAGGCACTGGCCGACCAGTTCGCGCAGCGCCGGGTCGGCGATGGCCCGCAGGTCGGGCTCAAGGTTCATGATGCGGTTGAAGATCGCGGGCAGGCTGTCCGTGCCGAACGGAGGACTGCCGGTGGCCGCGAAGACCATCGTGCAGCCCCAGGCGAACATGTCCGCGGGCGACCCCGCCGTCTCCCCGGCGAGTTGCTCGGGCGTCATGTAGGAGGGGGTGCCGATCGCCGTGGCGGTCAGCGTCGAGGTCCGGTCCAGCGCCTTGGCGATGCCGAAGTCGATCACCCGGGGCCCGTCGGGGGCCAGCAGCACGTTGGACGGCTTGAAGTCCCGGTGCACGATCCCCGCCTGGTGGATCGCGACGAGCGCGGTCACCGTGCCGATCGCCAGGCGGTGCAGCGCCGAGCCCTCACGCGGCCCCTCGGCGGCCACGACCTCCGCCAGCGTCGGGCCGTCGATGTACTCGCTGACGATGTAGGGGCGGTTACGGTCCATCCCGGTGTCGATGACCGCGGCGGTGCAGAACGGCGCGACCCGTCTGGCCGTGCTGACCTCGCGGACGAAGCGCTCCATCGCCTCGACGTCCTGTGCCAGATCGGCCCGCAGCAGTTTGACCGCGACCTGGGCACCCGTCGGGGAGACGCCGAGGTAGACCGTTCCCTGCCCGCCCTCGCCGAGCCGCGCGGTGAGCCGGTACTCCCGGACCTGCTCGGGATCTCCAGACCGCAAGGACGCAAGGTCCGGCATACCTACCCTCCCTTTAGGGGCCTTTTAGGCTCCATTGTGACGGCAAATAGTCACGGTCAGTGCATCAGTGCCCGGCCACGGGAGGTGTGTCGCGCGGGACGTCGAGTGTCCTGACCGCCTCGGCGACCGCCTCCGGCCGGTCGAGCTGTACCTCGTGCCCGCTGTCCGCCAGCGGGACCAGCCGGGCGCCGAGCAGCCGGGCCAGGTCGCGGTGGCAGGCGTCGCCGGATCCCGCGCTGAGCACGACGACCGGGACCGGGGGCAGGGGGCGGGCGCGGCGTAGTTCGTCGAGTTCCGCGGCCATCTCCGGGTAGGCGAGCCACTCGGCCAGTGCCGCGGCCAGCACCCGGCCCCTGCCGTACACGAGCCCGGCCTCCTCGTGCGGCCCCATGAGGAGGCGGTGCGCCGAAGGCAGGACCAGACGGGCGAGCGCGGTCGCGCCGAACGTCCCGCCCAGCGCGGGCAGTGCCCTCTGCACGGCACCGCGCACGGCCCCCCGTGCGGCCCGCGTCCCGCCCCCGCGCCCGGCCGGCCGTTCGCAGCTCGGATCGACCAGGACCAGGCCCGCGACCCCGCCGGGGTTGAGTCTGGCGAAGGCCTCGGCGTGGAAGGCCGCGACGGAGTGACCGACCACGATCGGCCTGCGCGCCAGCGCGGCGATCCGTCCCGCCTCCTCGGCCAGGGACGGCGGCCCCGGGTGGCCCGAGCTGAGCCCGAGGCCGGGACGGTCGAAACGGATCACCAGGTGGTCGGAGCGAAGGTCCTCGGCGACCCGGCCCCAGTGGAACCACGCCCCGGCCATTCCCGCGCAGATCACCACCGGCGGCGTTCCCGTCCCCTGGAGCAGGACGTGCGACCTCTGCGGGACCACGCGTGTCCTGTCGCGCCACAGCGCGGCCCCGGCCAGCAGCAGCCAGAGCGCCACGACCCCGACCTGCAGACGCTGGGCGAGACCGACGGGGACACCGGGCACGCCTTCCTCCGCCTCGGCGACCAGGATGAGTGTCCACGCCGTCGCGGCGGCCATCAGAACGGCCAGTACGGCACCGCCGTACCCCAGCGGGAGCAGGCGGCGCCGCCGCAGCGCGCTCACCGGCAGCGCGACGAGGCTGAGCCCGGCCCCCGCGAGGGCCAGGGAGCTGACCGCCGCGTGGACGGTGTGGGAGACGGACAGACGGCCCGCCGCCTCCGCCGCGGCGCACGAGGGGTCGCTCAGCACCGCGCAGTCCAGCGGGAAGACACCCGCGTCCAGCACCGTCATCGTCCCGAACAGCGCCAGGCCGAGCCAGCCGGCCGCGCCCGCCCCACCGGGACGCTCGTCGGGCGCCAGGGCGACCCCGGCCAGACAGGCGGCCCCGGCCAGCACGTCGGCGCAGCGCACCAGCCACGACCACGGCTGGTCCACGGCGGCCAGTTCGCTGAGATAGGAGAGGGAACGGTCCACCCGCGGGTTGAGGAACTGCAGCGGCGCCCAGGCCGTGTAACACAGGCCCGCCAGGAGGAACGCCAGGGCGGCGGCCTTCGTCACACCTCGCCTGGAGCGCACCGGTCACAGCCCGGGGGCGCCCCAGAGGGGGAACCAGCGGCCGAGGTCGGGCTCGATCTTCAGCTCCCCGGCGAGCGCGCCGCGCACCTGAAGCTCCAGCGGGTTGTCCCTGCGCCGGCCGGGCATCGGCGCGAACGGGTAGAAGGTGCCCCGTTTGTAGAGGTAGACCAACGCGATCCCCCCTCCCGGGGAGGCCGAGCCGGTGAAGGTGACCAGCGAGCAGAGCAGGGACGGGCCGAAGCCCGCCACCTCCAGGGAGGAGTTGACCGCGTGCAGGTCGGTGACCAGGCCGCCGAGCGCGCCGGGGTCACGGCGCACCACCAGCCAGGTGTAGCCGTAGGAGTCCCTGACCTCCTCGACCGGCGGTCCCTCGCCTGTGGCGAGCAGTTCCACGACGTCGTGTTCCAGAGCGCTGAACGCCCCGCCCTCCGCGGAGCGGAAGCAGACGGACCCCACCCCGTTCGGCTCAAGGCCGGTCGCGGCCTGCAGGGTCACCGCGGCCGACGGCAGCGCGAACAGCGCGTCCAGGTCGGGCTTGACGGGGTCGGTACGGCCAAGCAGCGCGTCCCACCATCTGGCCACCGGCTCACACCCCCTGGCCGAGCTGGCCGGAGATCCTCCGCAGCTGCTCAAGACGCCGGTCGAGCGGGGGGTGGGTGGCCAGCAGCGAGGCCAGGGAGGCTCCCGCGCGACCCGCGAGCGCGGGGACGAAGAAGAACGCGTTGAACGGCTCCGCCTCGCGCAGGTCCCTGGTCGGGATACGGGCCATGTCACCGGAGACCTTGACCAGCGCGCTGGCCAGGGCCGACGGCCGCTGGGTCAGCAGCGCCCCCGCGCGGTCGGCGGCCAGCTCGCGGTAGCGCGACAGGGCGCGGGTGAGCAGGAAGCTGACCGCGTAGACCAGGACGGAGACCAGCATCACGATCAGGCCGATCGGCGGCCCGTTCTGGTTGTCCCTGCGCCCACCGAGACCGCTGTAGAGCGCGACCCTGGTCATCAGCCCGGCGACGATGCCCAGGAATGAGGCGATCGTCATCACCGCGACGTCACGGTGGGCCACGTGGGACATCTCGTGGGCGAGCACGCCTTCGAGCTCGGCGCGGTCCAGGCGCCGCAGCAGGCCCGTGGTCGCGCAGACCACGGCGTTCTTCTGGTTGCGGCCGGTGGCGAACGCGTTCGGGACGTCCGAGTCGGCGATCGCCACCCGCGGCTTGGGCATGTCGGCCATGGCGCAGAGCCGGTCGATCACGCCGTGCAGCTCCGGCGCCTCCTGGGGGCCGACGACACGCCCGTGCATCGCGAACAACGCGATGCGGTCGGACATGAAGTACTGCACCAGGAGCATGGCACCCGCGATGAGCAGCACCACGACGGCTTGGACGCCCAGCGCCACCAGTACGCCGACGAACACGACGTAGAGCAGGCCCAGCAGGAACATGGTCAGGACCATGCGGTTGGTCAGGCCCCGGTCCGGGGCGAACCGGGTATGTGCCATATGCCCAAACTATCCGGGAATCAGGCCCTCATCACCGAGCATCTCCCGCACTTCGTCCATGGAAGCGTCTGCCGGAGGCAAAATCAGCTCGGACGGCTCCAGACTGTCGTCGGGAAGCGCCTTGCCGACGTGGCGGACCTTGTCGAGCAGGTCGTGCAGCCTGCTCCGGAAGGCGGCCTCGTCCTCGGCGGCGATGGCGGCCTCAAGCTCGCCGTCGAGGGTGTTGAGAACGTCGAGGTCGGCCTCGTCGATGGCGATCTGCCCCTCGCCCATGATTCGTACGATCACAGCCCCTCCCCCGGCTGGCGGAACTGCTGGGTGCCCTGGGGCTGCTGCTGCGGCTGCTGGTGAGGCTGCTGCTGGTAGCCCTGCTGGGACGGGCCCTGCTCGATCGCGCTCTTCGGCGCGGGGCCCTGGCCGAGTTCGGCCTTCATCCGGGCGATCTCCAGCTCCACGTCGTGCCCGCCGCCCATGCGGTCGAGCTCGGCCTGGATGTCGTCGCCGCGCTGGCCGCTGAAGTCGTCGAGCGCGCCGCTGGCGAGCAGCTCGTCGATGGCGCCCGCGCGGGCCTGCATCGAGGCGGTCTTGTCCTCGGCCCGCTGGATCGCCAGGCCGACGTCGCCCATCTCCTCGGAGATGCCGGAGAAGGCCTCGTTGATGCGGGTCTGCGCCTCGGCGGCGGTGTAGGTCGCCTTGATCGTCTCCTTGCGCGTACGGAAGGAGTCGACCTTGGCCTGCAGGCGGTGCGAGGCGGTGGTGAGCTTCTCCTCCTCACCCTGGAGGTTGTCGTGCTGCACCCGGAGCTCGGCGATCTGGGTCTGCAGGCTCGACCGGCGGGTCAGCGCCTCACGGGCCAGGTCCTCACGGCCGACCCCCAGCGCCTTACGGCCCTGCTCCTCAAGCTTGCGTGCCTGAGCCTCGATCTGGTTGATCTGCAGTTCCACCCGCTTGCGCGAGGTGGCGACATCGGCCACACCACGGCGCACCTTCTGCAACAACTCCAACTGACGCTGGTAGGAGTAGTCGAGGGTCTCGCGCGGATCCTCCATCTTGTCCAAGGCGTTGTTCGCCTTGGACTTGAAGATCATTGAAAGTCTCTTCATCACGCTCATGCGCGTCGGCCGTCCCCTTCTTCAAATGCGCTTCGGGTCACCCCAGTGATTCCAGCCCCCCAAGCTAAGCACCGGAGCCACCTAGGTTCACCCTACGCATAACGCACGAGGGCGTCACTAAGTTGCACTCCCGGTAGGCTGACGATGTGTTCCGACGTACCCAGACCACCGCGGACGACTCCCCCGTCTCCGTCAACGATCCTAAGCCTGCGGGCAAGGGGCGTCCCACACCCAAGCGCCGCGACGCCGAGGGGCGCCGCCGTCAGCCGGTGAACGCCCCCCAGAACCGCAAGGAGGCCTACCGGCAGCTCCGTGAGCGCCAGGCCACCGAGCGCGTCAAGGCCCGCGAGGGCATGCTGCGTGGCGACGAGCGATACTTCCCCGCGCGTGACCGGGGCCCGGCCCGCAAGTTCGCCCGGGACTGGGTCGACTCCCGGCGCCTGCCCAGTCAGTACTTCCTGCCCTTCTCCCTGTTCATCCTGCTGGTGACCTGGGTCCCCTTCCCCGAGCAGATCCGCGGCCAGATCTACGTCGCCGTCATCACGATCGGCTGGCCGCTCATGATGATCGGCGTGCTGATGACCTCGATCTGGGTGGGCTGGAAGATCAAGCGGCTGGCCGAGGAGAAGTTCCCCTCGGACAACCTCAAGGGCATCGGCTTCTACGCCGCGATGCGCGCGCTGCAGATCCGCAAGCTGCGCTTCCCGCCGCCTACCCTCCTGCCCGGCGGCAAGCCGGTCCCGCCCAAGAAGTAGAACGCGGAACGGGCCCCGTCCACACGGACCGGGGCCCGTGGCATGTCACGGCATGTCACGGATCGGCGTACTCGGCCTCGGCTCCGGCGTCGACGATCTCCCAGTCCAGCGCGCCGCCGGCCGCCCTCGGCCTCCAGTAGCCGATCCTCCCGCCGGTCTCCAGCGCGTCGGCGGTCGCCTTCAGCAGCGCGTAGTAGGACCTCAGGCGAACCCCGCCCGGCGTGAAGCCGATCGGCTCGTCCTCGCACTTTCCTCCCACGTCGCGCGCGACCGAGTCGATGAGCAGATGGCAACCGGTGCCGTCCGCGGTGAACGGGATCATCCGCCCGTCCCACCACTCCGACCTCTCGCCGATCTCCTCACCCGTGTATCCGTCGACGCCGTCGACCTCGCACAGCGTCCGCCAGGTGTCGCGGATCCCCCTGACGTCCAGCGGGCTCTCCCCCATCAGGAGAGGCGCCCCGCCGTTGTGCCGCAGCAGGGAGGCGCGCAGGTCGTCGGGCAGGCGCAGGCCCATCTGAGCCTCGGCGACGGCGATGGTCCCGGACCTTGCGGGGGCACTGAGCGCGCGGTAGGTCCGCGGGGTGTTGGCCCTCAGCCACCTCTCTATCCTGTTCCACTGCCGGTCGACCGCCCTGGTCACCCTGGGGCTGACCGGCCTGCGGTGCGGGGTACGCGCCGCCGGGTCGCAGTCGGCGTCCGGGACGGCCGGCGCGGGCGTCTCCAGGATCTCCGTCACCGGCGCCGCGGCCCTCTGACAGACCGTCTCCCCCGCGCACGGCTCCCCCGCGTGCCTCCTGCCGGAGAAGACCGCGTCGTCCAGGACCTGGGCGCCCACGGCCAGCAGGCCCAGCGCGCACGCGGCCGCGGCCCAGCGGGTCAGCACGCGCCTGGCGGCCCCGTCGAGCGGCGTACGCGGTACGGCCTGCCGGGTGAGGAAGGCGGGAGGCCTGGTGACGGTCGCGTACCCCTTGAGGATCTCGGCGTTCGGCGTACCGAGGATCGGGGCGGGAGGCCACGCCCTCGGTTCGGGGGCCGCCCGCACGCCGGGGGCCGCGGCGGTCTCGGCGCGGGACGGTTCGGGAAGGCCCTCCTGACGCCGGACCGCCGGAGGACGGCGCAGGCGCAGGACCGCCACGACGACCGCCGTCACCACGGCGGCCACCAGTGCGAGCCGTACCCATCTAGAAGTGATCAACCGCGACACGCCGGGCAGAGTATCCCGAATCCCTCTGTTCTATGACGCCTACTAGGGTCAGGGCATGGAATTCCGTCACCTCGGCCGTAGCGGCCTCAAGGTCAGTGAGATCAGCTACGGCAACTGGATCACCCATGGCTCCCAGGTCGAGGAGGACGCCGCCAAGGAGTGCGTGCGGGCGGCCCTCGACGAGGGGATCACCACCTTCGACACCGCGGACGTCTACGCGGGCACCAAGGCAGAGGAGGTGCTCGGCCGGGCGCTGAAGGGTGTGCGCCGCGAGTCCCTGGAGATCTTCACCAAGGTCTACTGGCCGACCGGAAGCGGCCCCAACGACCGCGGCCTGTCGCGCAAGCACATCACCGAGTCGATCCACGGCTCGCTGCGCCGCCTGCAGACCGACTACGTGGACCTCTACCAGGCCCACCGGTTCGACTACGAGACTCCGCTCGAAGAGACCCTCAAGACCTTCGACGACCTCGTACGGCAGGGCAAGGTCCTCTACGTCGGCGTCAGCGAGTGGACCGCGGACCAGATCGCCGCGGCGCTGCGGATCGCCGACGACATGGGCTTCGACCGCCTGGTCTCCAACCAGCCGCAGTACTCGATGCTGTGGCGGGTCATCGAGGCCGAGGTCGTGCCGCTGTGCGAGAAGGAGGGCCTCGGCCAGGTCGTCTGGTCCCCGATCGCCCAGGGCGTGCTCACCGGCAAGTATCTCCCGGGTCAGCCCCCGCCCGCCGGATCCAGGGCCACCGACCCCACCGGAGGCGGCTTCATCTCCCGGATGATGGACGACGACCTGCTCACCCGGGTCCAGCAGCTCAAGCCGATCGCCTCCGACCTCGGCCTGACCATGGCCCAGCTCGCGGTCGCGTGGGTGCTGCAGAACCCGAACGTGTCCTCGGCGATCGTCGGCGCGACCAGGCCCGAGCAGGTCCGCGACAACGTCGGGGCCTCCGGGGTCAAGCTGGGTGAGGACGTGCTCGCCAGGATCGACGAGATCATCGGCGCCGTGGCCGAACGCGACCCGGCCAAGACCGTGAGCCCGCAGAAGCGCCCCTAGCTCACCCCTCTCCCGTGGCCCCGACAGGAGCCACGGGAGAGCACGGCTCACTCGGGGCGCAGCGACATGTTCGCGTACTCGACCCGGCCGTCCTCAAGGAGCGTGACGCTCTCGACACCCGCGTCGAGCAGCTCACGCCAGCTCTCGCCGAGCCACGACTCCGCGTCCGCCTGGCTGGGGAACGCGTCGGACGGCGTGACCCCCTCGGTCACCTCGCCGCCGTTCGCGTCTTCGTAACGCCAGTGCCACGTCATGCCACGCGCTCCTTCTCAGAGGTCCGGCTGTGCCTTCCGGTGTCTTCCCGACGTCTTTCCGGCGGCTCAGCGAACCCTACATCGCCCGAGGCCGCCCC
Source organism: Streptosporangium jomthongense (assembly GCF_042650425.1). NCBI lineage: Bacteria > Bacillati > Actinomycetota > Actinomycetes > Streptosporangiales > Streptosporangiaceae > Streptosporangium > Streptosporangium jomthongense. The sequence continues at coordinate 654,477 of NZ_JBHSBC010000012.1, forward strand.
GGGGGTTGGCCGTACGCTGGGCCCGTGAAGGTCCTGTTCTCCGGTACGGCGGGCGCCGAGGGATGGCCGGTTCCCGGATGTGGATGCGCCTCGTGCTCCCGCCTCTCCCCCGGCGACCGGCGCCCCGCCGAGATCGTCCTCGACGGAGCGGTACGGCTCCCGCACGATCTGTCCGGCGGCCCCCTCCCGGCGGGGCACCGGGTCTTCGCCGACCCGGGCGGCCTGCTGCTCACCTGCCCCGGCGGCCACCGCGTCCTGTACGCCGTCCCGCCCCACGTCCGGTCCTTGGACGGTCCCGCCGGGCGGGCGTGCGACCTGGTGCTGGTCGACGTGCTCGACCGGCCCGAGCTGCTCGGCGGCCTGCGCCGCCGGGGCCTGGTCACCGACGCGACCCACGTGGTCGCCGCGCACCTGGACCACCGGGTGCCCTCCGAGGCGGAGCTGGCCAGGCGGACCGCGCTGTGGGGCGTGCGGACCGTACCCGACGGGACGGTCCTCGACCTGGACGAGCCCGCGCCCGCCCCCTGCGCGCCTCCCCGGCGGACGCTGCTGCTCGGCGGGTCCCGCTCGGGCAAGTCGGCCGAGGCGGAGCTGAGGCTTGCGGCCGAACCCGAGGTCCGCTACGTGGCGACCGGCCCGAGCGGCGACGGGGACGACGAGTGGGCCCGCCGGGTCAGGGCGCACCGGGAACGCAGGCCCGCCCGCTGGGAGACGGTCGAGAGCACCGACCTGGCCGGGCTGCTGCGTGACTCACCGGTTCCGCTGCTCGTCGACGGGCTCGGGACCTGGGTCGCCGCGGTCTTCGACGAGTGCGGGGCCTGGTCCGGTGATCACGGCCTTCCCGCGGTCGAGACCCGCTTCGACGAGCTGGTCGAGGCCTGGCGGCGGGTCCGCCGCCGGGTGGTCGCGGTCTCCGACGAGGTCGGGCTCGGCGTGGTGCCCGCGACGGCGAGCGGCCGGATGTTCCGTGACGCCCTCGGCGCGCTGAACCGGCGGCTGGCCGCCGCGCCCGAGGACGTCGCCCTGGTCGTCGCGGGCCGCCCGATGCCCCTGCCCGTCTGATGAGGACCGCCTGATGAGGACCGACGACCGTGCCCGGTGACCCGCCGCCGGAGGGGCGGCCCTCGACGTTCGCCGACGGCCTGCGCCTGGCGGCCGGGACGCTGAGCGTCCTGCCCGCCGGGATCGGGGTCGTCGACCGCCGGGCCGGGGGCGTCGCGATGACGGCCGCCCCCTTCGCCGGGGCGCTGCTCGGCGGTGCCTGCGCGGCCGTGCTCGCCGTGGCGGTGTGGCTCGGCCTGGCTCCCCCGCTCGCCTCGGCGCTGGCCGTCGCGGCCCTGGCGCTGCTCACCCGGGGCCTGCACCTGGACGGGCTGGCCGACCTGGCCGACGGGCTGGGCAGCGCCAAACCCGCCGAACAGGCGCTCGACATCATGAAAAAATCCGACATCGGGCCGTTCGGTGTGGTGACGCTGGTCCTCACCCTGCTGATCCAGGTGACGGCCCTGGCGCAGGTGACGGCCTCGGGAACGGGCCCCGCCGCGCTGGTGACCGCGTGCGCCACGGGCAGACTCGCCCTCACCTGGGCCTGCCGTTCCGGGGTGCCCGCCGCCCGTCCCGGCGGACTCGGCAGCCTGGTGGCCGGCACCGTACGGCCCGGCCCCGCGCTCGCGGTGACGGCGCTGACGCTCCTGGGAGCCGCCCTGGCCGGTCCGCGAGCCGTCCTCGCCGTCCTGGTGGGCCTGCTGGCGGCCTGGGCCCTGCGGCGGCGGGCCGTACGACGGCTCGGCGGCGTCACCGGGGATGTGCTCGGCGCGCTCGTCGAGACCGCGACCGCCGCGGCGCTCGTGGTGTGCGCGACGGGCGGCTGACTCAGTTCGGCGCCGGTACGGCGAGCCGCACCGGGGCGCGGGTGAACAGCAGGAGCGAGAGCACGGCCACCAGCGCCGAACCCACCAGGCCGGTGATCCCGGCGACGACCAGGTTCGGCGGGTGCGCCGCGTCGGCGACCAGCAGGATCAGGGTTCCGGAGGCGTTCAGGGCGCCGTGGCCGACGGCGGCGGGCCAGACGCTGCCCGAGCGAAGGCGCAGCCAGCCGAGCAGGGCGCCGAAGGCGACGCAGAACACCACGAAGAAGGGGGCCGCCCAGGCGCCGAGTTCCGGGTAGTTGTAGCCGCGCAGGGTGAGCGGGGCGTGCCAGGCCCCCCAGATCACCCCGGAGACCAGGATCGCCCGCCAGGTGCCCAGCGGCATCAGCCTCGGCAGCAGCCACCCCCGCCAGCCCCACTCCTCGCCGAAGGCCGGAATGACGTTGACCAGCGGCGCGAGGAAGACCGCGAGCGCGATCTGGACGGCGACCAGCGCCTCCGGCGACGACGGCAGGGGCCGTCCCGGGGCAGCCTGCTCCAGGCTCTGCCTGAACAGGCTGAACCCGTCGAGATCGAGACCGAACAGCCCCAGGGCGGCGCTGAGCGCGATCGCCACGACCACGAGCAGCGGCACGCCGAACCAGGCCAGCGCGAAGAGAGCCGCCGTACGGCCCCGCCGCTCCCCCAGCGTCAGGCCGGTGCGCCCGGCCCACTCACGCCAGGTGGTGCCCGGCTCGCCCCGGCGCCTGCCGTACATCCGGACGGCCAGGACGCCGAGCGTGGGGGTGAACATCATCACGGCGGCCGTCACCACCAGCGACGGGGAGCCGAGCGGGGAACCGGTCAGCCAGACCGGCAGGGCGAAAAGCCAGGACAGGCCGAACGTGACGATCAGGAACAACCACAGATCCGTGGAACGACGGGGCATGACACCACTTCCTTGGAGGGTTCGCGGACGTGTCCCGCGAGTCAGTGGGCGGCTTCGGCGACGTAGGCGTTCAGCAGGGCGGCGCCGTGGCTCGCGTCGTCGACGGAGACCGCGAACTCGCCCCCGGTGACGCGCCGGATGACCAGGCACTCGCCGCCGCGCAGCATGAACGTGACCCTGCCCGTGCCGGGCAGGCCCCGTATCCCCCAGCCGCCGACCTCGGCCGGGCTGCGCGTCTCGACCCAGGCGGACTCGATCCTGTCGATGGGCGTACGGCGCGCGAGGCCGCCGAACGGGCCGAGGCCGACGCGCAGGCCGTTCTCGTCGACCCGGACACGGGTCGAGCAGGTGGCCAGCCCGAGCAGCGCCGCCAGGGACAGCCCGGCCAGGGCGACCAGGCCGGGCCCGGACAGCAGCCCGATCACGGCGAGCCCCGCGCAGACCAGGGCTCCGGCCAGGGCCACCAGGGAAAGCCCGACCAGCCAGCCGTTGCTCGCGCGGCTCACCCAGACCGAGCGCCGCCCAGGACGCAGTCGCACGGCCGGCAGGGCGTCCGGGTCACGGCGCGGGTCGGGACCGCCCCTGCCCAGCGCCCCCGCCAGCACGCCGGCCGCGAGCGCGGCGAAGACGACCACGGCCACCTGCCAGGGGGGCAACCCGGCCTGGCGCCAGTCGGCGACGTCGAGGTTGGCGGCGACGGTCGAGACCTGCACGCCGACGGCCAGCACGGCCCAGCCGAACAGGAAGCCCGACCAGCTCGCACGCCCGAGGCGGGTGTCGAGCGCCGGTCCCCACAGGGCGAGGGCGGTCAGGACGACCCAGGCGACCCCCCACAGGGCCAGGCCCGCCCACAGGGAGGCGGTGAAGGAGAGGTGCCCGTCCGGGGTGCCCGCGCCGCTCCAGTGGGTGGCGAGCGGGTCGGGCAGACGGTCCCGCAGGGCGAGCGGGACGCCGGCGACGGCGGCGGTGACGAGGGTGCCCCAGCCGAGGGCGAGGGCGGCGCGGCCCTTGGAGGTCATCGCGCCTCCTTCCGTAGAGACGAGCGGGTCGGGAGCCGTGGCGCGAGGGGTCATGTCAGCTCCCTGATGATGTGGATCACTTCCTCGGGGCCGTAGCCGTACCGGTCGGCCTCGGCGAGCAGTTCACGCGCCGCCTCCGCCAGCACGGCCCTGGCGTCCGGCCTGCTGAGCACGCTGACCCCCCGGCCCCTGCGGAACTCCAGCAGCCCCTCGTCCCGCAGGTCGCGCAGCGCGCGCAGCACGGTGTTGGCGTTGATGCCCAGCGCGTCCGCCAGATCCCGGGCGGGCGGCAGCCGGTCGCCCGGCCGGTAGGAGCCATCCGCGATGGCGCGGCGGACCGCCCCCGCGACCTGGTCGTGCAGCGGCCGCGGATCGTTGAGGTCCAAAGAGAGCAACATAGTGATAGCGACACTAGCACCATCGCCCGAATGGTGCTAATTCGAGTAGCTTCATCGCCGTCCAGCCAATTCATAGGACGAACCCTCGTTTATGCGTACGGCGCAAGCACGGCTAGCATCGGGCGCGTGACCACTGTGCGGGTGAATTCAACTGACAACGTCGTCTCGTTCGAAACCGATGCGCTGGTCGTCGGCGTCCACTCCGGTGAGGACGGTCCCCGTCTCGCCCCCGGCGCCGAGGGACTGGACGATGCGCTGAACGGCAAGCTGGCCGCGACACTCGACGCCATAGGCGTCAAGGGCAGATCCGGCGAGGTCGCCAAGGTTCCGACCTTCGGCGCGCTGGCCGCCCCGCTCCTGGTGGTCGTCGGCCTCGGCGACGCCCCCGCCGACGGTGCGGGCTACGACGCCGAGGCGCTGCGCCGTACGGCCGGCGTGGCCGTACGCGCCCTGGCGGGCACGGCCCGCGTCGCGCTCGCCCTGCCCGCGGCGGACGCCCGGCAGGTCGGAGCTCTCGCGCTGGGCGGCCTGCTCGGCGCCTACTCCTTCACCAAGTACCGCACCGACGGCGAGCAGCCCGCCCCGGTCGGGGAGCTGACCGTGCTGAGCGGCGCCGAGGACGCCCAGGCGGCGGTCGAGCGGGCCGTCACCGTCTCGGAGTCGGTCTCTCTCGTGCGCGACCTGGTCAACACCCCGCCCTCCGACCTGTGGCCCGCCCGCTTCGCCGAGATCGCCGAGCAGACCGGCTCCGCGGCAGGCCTCTCGGTCGAGGTGCTGGACGAGAAGGCCCTCAAGGAGGGCGGCTACGGCGGCATCGTGGCCGTCGGCCAGGGCTCGGCCAACCCGCCCCGCCTGGTCCGCCTCGCCTACAGCCACCCCGAGGCCGCCAAGACGGTCGCGTTCGTCGGCAAGGGCATCACCTTCGACTCCGGCGGCCTGTCGCTCAAGCCGTCGGCCTCGATGGACTGGATGAAGTCAGACATGGGCGGCGCGGGCGCGGTCTTCGGCGCGCTCGTCGCCATCGCCAAGCTGGGCCTCAAGGTCAACGCCGTCGGCTACCTCTGCCTGGCGGAGAACATGCCCAGCGGCACCGCCCAGCGCCCCTCCGACGTGTTCACCAGCTTCGCGGGCAAGACCGTCGAGGTGCTCGACACCGACGCCGAGGGCCGCCTGGTGCTGATCGACGGCATCGCCAGGGCCGCGCAGGACTCCCCCGACGTGATCGTGGACGTCGCCACCCTCACCGGCGCGCAGCTCGTCGCGCTCGGCTGGCGCACCTCCGGGGTCATGTCCAACGACGACGCGCTGCGCGAGGAGGTCGTCGAGGTCGCGGGCGAGCAGGGCGAGGGCGCCTGGGGCATGCCCCTGCCCGAGGAACTCCGCAAGGGTCTCGACTCCCCTGTGGCCGACATCGCCAACCTGCACCCCGAGCGCTGGGGCGGCATGCTGACCGCGGCGATCTTCCTGCGGGAGTTCGTGCCCGACGGCGTCCGCTGGGCCCACATCGACATGGCGGGCCCCGCCTTCAACAAGGGCGAGGCGCACGGCTACACCCCCAAGGGCGGCACCGGTGCGATCACCCGCACCCTCGTCGGCCTCGCGGAGCGTTACGCGGGCTGACCCGTGCGGGTCACGAGCGGCACAGACAGATGAAAAGATGCGGTTGCCGAGGCCAGGCCACGGGCGGCAGAGCCAGGGGCGGGCAGCGGCACGGCGGCGAACCGAGCGCCCCGGGACACGG
>NZ_JBHSBC010000012.1:660442-666142 GCF_042650425.1 Streptosporangium jomthongense
CCCCCCCGGGACACGGAGCGGGCGCGACCGCGAGAAGGTATTTCGATCCGACAAGGAGCTTTCCTGTGGCTGATGGCAGCGGCCCGTACGACATCGTCGTCCTGGGGGGCGGTAGCGGTGGGTACGCCTGCGCTCTGCGGGCGGCCGAGCTTGGCAAGACGGTCGTCCTCATCGAGAAGGACAAGATCGGCGGCACGTGCCTGCACCGGGGTTGCATCCCCACCAAGGCCCTCCTGCACTCGGCGGAGGTGGCCGACGAGACGCGGGAGAGCGAGACCTACGGCGTCAAGGCCCGCTTCGAGGGCATCGACGTGCCCGCGGTCCACGCCTTCAAGGACAAGATCGTCACGCGTGCCTGGAAGGGCGTGCAGGGCCTGCTGAAGAGCAAGGGCATCACGATCGTCGAGGGTGAGGGCCGCCTGGTCGGCCCGAACCGGATCGCCGTCGGCTCCGACGTCTACGAGGGCCGCAACGTCGTGCTGGCGACGGGCTCCGCGCCCAGGTCGCTGCCCGGCCTTGAGATCGACGGTGAGCGGATCATCACCAGCGAGCACGCGCTCAAGCTCGACCGGGTGCCCGCCTCGGTGATCGTCCTTGGCGGTGGCGTCATCGGCGTCGAGTTCGCCAGCGTCTGGCGTTCCTTCGGCGCCGAGGTGACGATCGTCGAGGGCCTGCCGCACCTGCTTCCCCTTGAGGAGGAGTCCAGCTCCAAGCTGCTGGAGCGCGCCTTCCGCCGCAGGGGCATCAAGCAGGAGCTCGGCGTCTTCTTCGAAGGTGTCAAGACCACCGACACCGGTGTCGTCGTCACCCTCGCCAACGGCAAGACCCTTGAGGCCGAGCTCCTGCTCGTCGCCGTCGGCCGTGGCGCCGTCGTGACGGGCATGGGCTTCGAGGAGGCGGGCGTCGCCGTCGAGCGGGGCACCGTCGTGGTGAACGAGTACTGCCAGACCAGTGTCCCCGGCGTCTACGCCGTCGGAGACCTGATCCCCACCCTGCAGCTGGCCCACGCGGGCTTCGCCGAGGGCATCCTGGTCGCCGAGCACATCGCCGGGCTCAACCCGGTGCCGATCGACTACGCCGGTGTCCCCAGGATCACCTACTCCGACCCCGAGGTCGCCTCGGTCGGCATCACCTCCGCCCAGGCCAGGGAGCGGGGTCACGAGATCGTCGAGTTCACCTACGACCTCGCGGGCAACCCCAAGAGCCAGATCCTGCAGACGCAGGGCGCTGTCAAGATCATCTCGGAGAAGGACGGGCCCGTTCTCGGCGTGCACATGGTCGGCCGCCGTATAGGCGAGCTCGTGACCGAGGGTCAGCTGATCTACAACTGGGAGGCGCTGCCCGCCGAGGTCGCGCAGCTCATCCACGCGCATCCGACCCAGTCCGAAGCCGTCGGTGAGGCGATGCTGGCCCTGGCCGGCAAGCCTCTGCACGTTCACAGCTAGTTCGAAGCCCTCACTCGGAACACGAGAGAAGTCATCATGCCGAAGTCCGTACAGATGCCCCAGCTCGGCGAGAGCGTAACCGAGGGCACCGTCACCCGCTGGCTGAAGAAGGAGGGCGAGCGCGTCGAGGCCGACGAGCCGCTCCTGGAGGTCTCGACCGACAAGGTCGACACCGAGATCCCCTCCCCGGCCGCGGGCATCCTCACCAAGATCGTTGTCGGCGAGGACGAGACCGTCGAGGTCGGCGCCGAGCTGGCGATCATCGACGAGAACGCCACCGAGGGCGCCGTGCAGACCGAGGCGCCCGCCCCGGCTCCCGCCCCGGCCCCCGAGCCCGAGCCCGCTCCGGCGCCCGCCCCGGCTCAGCCGATCTCCTCGATCCCGCAGCCCGCGCCCGTCGCGGCCCCGGCTCCCGCGCCTGCCCCCGCTCCGACTCCGCAGGCCGCTCCGGCTCCGCAGGCTCCCGCCCCGGCCGCCGAGCCGGTCTCCGGTGAGAGCCCGTACGTCACCCCGCTGGTCCGCAAGCTCGCCGGCGAGCACAACGTCGACCTGGAGACGCTGACCGGCACCGGTGTCGGCGGTCGCATCCGCAAGCAGGACGTGCTTGAGGCGGCCCGCAGCCAGCGTGAGCGCGCCGCCGCGGCCCAGGCCCAGGCCGCTCCGGCCCCGCAGGCCCCCGCCCCGCAGGCCGCCACCCCCGCTCAGGCGCCCGCCGCCGCCCCGGCCCCCGAGCCGGTCGCGGTGGACACCACGCTGCGTGGCCGTACCGAGAAGATGTCGCGGCTGCGGCAGACCATCGCCAAGCGCATGGTCGAGTCGCTGCAGGTCTCGGCCCAGCTCACCACCGTGGTCGAGGTCGACGTCACCAAGGTCGCCCAGCTGCGCGACCGCGCGAAGGCGGAGTTCCAGCGGCGCGAGGGCGTCAAGCTCTCGTTCATGCCGTTCTTCGCGCTGGCCACGATCGAGGCGCTCAAGCAGCACCCCAAGCTCAACGCCACGATCAACAGCGAGACCAACGAGGTCACCTACTTCGACGCCGAGCACCTGGCCTTCGCGACGGACACCGAGCGCGGCCTGATCGTCCCGGTGATCAAGGACGCGGGCGACCTCAACATCGCCGGCCTCGCCCGTAAGATCGCCGACCTGGCCGAGCGCACCCGCACCAACAAGGTGAGCCCCGACGAGCTCGGCGGCGGCACGTTCACGCTGACCAACACCGGCAGCCGTGGCGCGCTGTTCGACACGCCGATCCTCAACCAGCCGCAGGTCGGCATGCTGGGCACCGGCGCGGTCGTCAAGCGGCCCGTCGTCCTGGACACCCCCGAGGGCGAGGTCATCGCCGTCCGCTCGATGGTGTACCTCGCGCTCAGCTACGACCACCGCCTGGTCGACGGCGCCGACGCCGCCCGCTTCCTGACGACGATCAAGCGTCGTCTTGAGGAGGGCCGCTTCGAGAACCAGCTGGGCCTCAACGTCTAGCCTCCGCTTCGCGTTTCCGGGCCGGTCCGCGTTCTCGCGGGCCGGCCCGGCCTTTTTCCTCCTCCGGAGAGACATCTGCGTCCGCGGACCGCCCGGTTCCCGAAAACCCCGGGGGAGGTTGTTTAGATTGAACGACATGACGATCATCGTGACCGGCTCCTCCGGCCTGCTCGGCTCGGCCCTGACCGAGGCCCTGCGGGCCGAGGGCGCGCGGGTGGTCCGACTGGTACGGCGTGAGCCTCACGGGCCTGATGAGGCGTTCTGGAACCCGGCGGAGGGGATCCTGGACCCGGCGGCCGTCGACGGGGCGCGGGCCGTGGTGCACCTGGCCGGGGCGGGCATCGGCGACCGGCGGTGGAACGCCGACGTCAAGCGTGAGATCGCCCGCAGCCGCATCGAGGGCACCAGAACCCTGGTCGACGCGCTGACCAGGGCGGACGCCAGGCCCGAGGCGTTGCTCTCCGGTTCCGCGATCGGTTTCTACGGCGACACCGGGGACAGGGAGGTCGACGAGACGTCCCCGCCTGGCGAGGGGTTCCTGGCCCGGGAGGTGGTCGTGCCCTGGGAGGCGGAGACCGAACCCGCGCGGCAGGCGGGTATCCGGGTCGCGCTGCTGCGCACCGGCCTGGTGCTGAGCCGCGAGGGCGGCATGCTGCCCAGGATCCTGCCGATCTTCAAGATGGGGCTGGGCGCGCCGCTCGGGTCCGGCCGCCAGTACTGGTCGTGGATCACGGCCGACGACTGGGTCGGGGCCGTGCTGCGCGTCATGCGCGACCCCGGCCTCTCCGGGCCGGTGAACCTGACCGCGCCGCACCCGGTCACCAACGCGGAGTTCACCAAGACGCTCGCCCAGGCCGTACGGCGGCCCGCCATGCCGCTGGCCGTACCGGGGTTCGCGCTGCGTGCCGTCGTCGGCGGGTTCGCCGAGGAGGGGGTGCTCACCGGGCAACGGGTGATCCCCCGGCGCCTGACCGAGGTGGGGCACACGTTCCGGCATATCCGTCTCGGCGACGCACTGTCCGCCGTACTCTAGGGTCCCTGTTTCCACCACATCAGCTGGGAGATCACCTATGGGCAGGTCCGGGCAGTCTCACATCCTCGCCATCGGGGGCGGTTCCTTCCGCGCCTCACGACGGCAAGGGGTCATTGAGGCGAGCGCCCTGCTGCGGTACGCCCTCGACCTGACCGGCCAGGACCGGCCAAGACTCGGTCTGCTCGCCACCGCGACGGGTGACGACTCCCAGTGGTTGCTGAGCATGTACGGCGCGTTCCGGGCCTGGGACGTCGAGATCAGCCACCTGACCGTCTTCCCGATGCCCAACGTCGACGATCCGCGCGAGTGGATGCTGAGCCAGGACGTCATCTACGTCAGCGGCGGCAGCGTTGCCAACCTCGCGGCGCTGTGGCGGCTGCACGGCCTCGACGAGGCCTTCGAGGAGGCGTGGCGGGCGGGTGTGGTGCTGGCCGGGCAGAGCGCGGGGGCGCTGTGCTGGCACGTGGGCGGCAACACCGACTCCTTCGGGCCCGAGCTGCGGGTGTGGGCCGACGGCCTCGGGCTGCTGCCGTACTCGTGCGGCGTGCACTACAACTCCGAGCCGCAGCGTCGTGCGCTGCTGCACGAGTCGGTCGCCTCCGGTGAGCTGCCCGGTGGTTACGCCGCCGACGAGGGGGTGGCGCTGCACTACGTCGGCACCGAGTTCATCCAGGCCGTGAGCGTCGACCCGAAGGGTTACGCCTACCGGATCGAGCACGACGGGCAGGGCGGGGTCAAGGAGTTCCGCATCGAGCCTCGGCTTCTCACGACTTGAGCATGAGCGGGTCAACTACTCTTTAAGCGTGACTGAGCTGGCGATCGTTCGTCTTGGCGTTGACTTCCCCTATGAGCAGGCTTGGGATCTTCAGCGGCGCATTCACGCCCGGCGCGTGGCCGACGAGATTCCCGACACCTGTCTTCTCCTCGAACACGCTCCGGTCTACACGGCCGGCAAGCGCACCGCCGCGCACGAGCGGCCGACGGACGGCACCCCGGTCATCGACGTCGACCGGGGAGGCCGCATCACCTGGCACGGTCCAGGCCAGCTCGTCGGTTATCCGATCATCAAGCTCGGTGACCGGCTGGACGTCACCGCATACATGGGACTGCTGGAGGAGACCCTCATCCGGGTCTGCGCCGACTTCGGCGTGCAGGCGGGGCGGGTCGGGGGGCGCAGCGGCGTCTGGGTCGCCGGAGACCCCTCCCACGGCCTCCCCGACCGCCAACTCGGCGCGATCGGCATCCGCGTCACCCGGGGGGTGACGATGCACGGCTTCGCGCTCAACTGCTCCAACGACCCGAGCTGGTACAACCGCATCGTCCCGTGCGGCATCAGCGACGCCGGGGTCTCCTCGCTGTCAGCGGAGACGGGCCGCAGGATCGTGGTCGACGAGGTCACGCCGTACGCCGAGAAACGCCTGGTGGAAGCCCTGGGCGCCCAGGCCTTCGACCTCCCGGAGGAAGACCTCTTCCGCCGCTGATCCCCCGGGACCCTCAACGCCGCCCCCAGGGGTTCGCCCGAGCCTTCCCCACCAAGCATGAGAACCGTCTCCTCCCGCTTTCCACGAGGAGCATCGGCTTGTGCCTTACCGGTGCCGTGCGCGAAGAGTGCCCGGCTTGGGCGCGTCGGTGCTTGGACTGAGGAACGCAGGAGCGAAGCAACGAAGAGACGAGGGAAGACACCGACCCGAAAGCGCCCGAGCCCGCGACGCCGCCAGGCGGAGCAAAGAGACCCGGCTTGGG
>NZ_JBHSBC010000013.1:0-15431 GCF_042650425.1 Streptosporangium jomthongense
GCGAAGGGCCGCACGCAGAACTGGAGGTGAATTCTGTGCAGAAGGAGACCAACTCCCTCCTGCCTTTGAAGCAGGTGGCGGTCATGCTCGGCGTCTCCCGCATGACCGTCGATCGAGCGGTCAAAGCCGGCGAAATTCCCAGCGTGAAGTTCCGCAGTACTTACAAGGTGCCCCGGACCTTCATCGAGCGCCTGATCGCCGCCGCCGAGTCCGGCCAGAGCGTCGTGGTCGAGGAGTACGCCGCAGCGTGGAGAACGCGTTGAGGGCTTACGGCTCCGCACACCCCAGACAGCAGAATGGGCCCGCCCGCTCCCCGTGCGACGGGGAGCTATGCAACGGCGCTTGGTGAATTTCTGCAGCGAATCCGCCGGGAATTCCGCCAGCGGGAACGCCGGCCACCAAAACGCCTGATCAACGGTGCTTTCAGCGCCGCGCGCAACGACTGCGCAACCCCAGAAACGTTCAAGGCGCGCCCCCTGCCAGGGGCGCGCCTCTCGAACCTCTGGGCCGCCCCCTGCCAGGGGCAAAACCCAACTTCCCTTCGGTGTCACGAAAGGACTTCCCATGGTGCCACGCGCCATGCTGTCCGACGCGCCCCAAGCGCCGGACAGCCCCCTGTCCGCCGAGGCTTCCGCCCGGCTGGACCGGCTCTACCGGCTGCACGCCGACCGCGTGCTCCGACTGGCCTACCGGCGAACGGGCGACCGTCACCTCGCCCAGGACATCGCCGGGGAGACCTGGGTACAGGCCTCCACCTGGATCACCACGCTCCAGGCCGACGACGAGGCCGCGTTCGGCTGGCTCGCCACGATCGCGAAGCGAGCCGTCGCCGCCTACTACCGGCGCCCGAGCAACAACGAGAAGCCGACCGACTGGGACGACCCGGTCGCCGGTTTCCGCCTCCCCCGTACGGCGGCCGCCGACGACGTGCTCCTGACCGACCCGCTCCCCGAGCTGCCCGCCGCCTGGCAGGCCGCGCTCGACCGGCTGCCTCCCGACCAGCGGGAAGCGCTGATGTGGCGGATCGAGGGCCTGTCGTGGCGAGCGGTCGCCTCGCACGTCCACCGCGACCACACCACCGCCGCCCGCGCCGCTCGCCGCGGTGCCCGCGTCCTGGCCGGATCGGGGGTGACCTGGTGACCTTCACATTCCCGGGGTGCCCGCGCTGCGGCGCCCAGCTCGACGGCGGACCGGTGCTCTTCCACTGCTCGGCCTGCGGCCGCGCGGTCTACGCCGCCGACCTCGACCTCGAAGTCACCGCCCGACCGCTCGTTCCGGTGGTGACGTTGTGAGCGAGATCGTGAACGGCCTGCTGCTGCTGGCCAAGGCTGACCCTGGCCTCCCGATGGCCGCCCTGCTCGTCTACACCCCGGCCGTCGACCCCTACGCCGCCCAGCTCGTCTTCCGCGACGAGCACGACGTCGAGACGATGACCTACACCTTCTCCCGGGACCTGCTGGCCGCCGGTCTCCGAGCGCCGGTCGGCGACGGAGACGTGCGGATCGGCCCGGTCGCCGACGATGACTGGCTGATCTTCAAACTGATCTCTGAAGGTGGCGGCGAGGGCGACTCCTTCGAGGCCTTCGCCCCGCGCGATCAGGTGGTCGCCTTCGTCGCCCGCTCCTTCCGCCGGGTACCCGCCGGGCGGGAAGACGAGTGGGTCGACTGGGACCGGGAAATCGCCTCCCTGTTGGCCAGCGAGACGGTTCACCGCCGCGAGGTGCGGCTGTGGGAGATCCACGGCTGGCACACCCGCACCGGGGCCCTGGCCGACGCGCTCGACGACCCCGCCATGGTGGTCGTCGAGGCGTCCACCTCCTGCGGCTCCACGCTCGTCTGGCGCATCGCCCGCGCGACGCTGGCCGACCAGGCCGCACACGCCCGCGACGGGTGGGTCCGGCTGGAAGTGCCCGGCGACGAGACCCTGCTGTTGCAGGCCGACGACGTGACCGCCTTCCTCACCGCCCGGGGCGCCGCGTGATTCCCGCCGCGCCCGTGGCGGGAACGGCGGCCGCCCGATCCTTCCCTGGAACGCCCGCCTACCTGGCGGCCGCTCGTTCCTTCGTCTGCTCCTGCCTGCCCGCATCCTGCCCGCGCCGTGATGACGCTGCTCTGGTCATCTCGGAGCTGGCCACCAACGCCGTCCTTCACTCCGCGTCCGGCCTGCCCGGCGGCAGCTACCAGGTCCAGGTCGACCTGGGCGCCCACGCCGTGGAGGTCACCGTGATCGACCAGGGTCCGGCCTCGGTGCCGGTGCCCGCCCGACGCCCCGACGGGGAGGGCGGGTTCGGGCTCGGTCTGGTCGCTGAACTGGCCGACGCCTACGACTCCCGGCCCGGCCCGGCCGGGCGCACCGTCTGGTGCCGCCTGGACTGGTGACCAGCCCCCTTTTCTTCCCGGCCTTCTGACCGCCTCGACCGTGGAGACACCTCATGGCCAACGCCCGTCAGCGCGCCGCTGACCGCCGCGCCCGGCAGCGGGCTTTCCACCTGCGCCGGATCAACGCGGCTCCGAGCCTGGTGGAGAAGCTCGACGCCGCGTTCGGCCTGCTGCGCGCTGACCTGCTCAACACCACCAACGCCGATCGCGCCCAGGCCGTCGGCGAGGAAACCCTTCGCTACCTGCTCGCTCAGAGCGAGCGCATCCCCCGGAGGACCGCGTGAGCGACATCGACACTTCTCACAAGTACGGCTATCCGCCGTTGCGTACGGGGATGCCGATCGGCCGCCGGGACACTGCCCCGGTCGGCGTCCCGCAGCCCGAACCCGTTGCGGCGCCGACCGCGCCCTTCCCGGCGTACACCGACGAGGACCAGGCCGCGGCCGCCGACCGCCCGCCGGAGTCGCAGCCTGCGACTCCGGCGGGGCCACCGCCTCCGCCGCCGACCGCGGTGAACCCGCTGCTGCAGTGGTGGCAGGCCTCCCGCGACGACAGCGCCCAGCGCAAGGACCGCGGACAGGGCTGGTGGTTGATGCGGTGGATGGGCGAGCAGCCCACCTCCGTCGCCGACCACCTGGACTACTACCTGCACCAGCGCGACGAGCGCCCGGACGGGCGCTGCGGGTGGGGGCTGCGCACGGGCTCCCCGCTGATCAACGGCGCGCACGCGGCGGGATACCGCGCCTACGGCTTGAGCGTCGGCCTGGCCGTGACGCTGGCCGCCTACGCGCTGGGCTGGATGGCCCAGCGCCCGGGCCGCTTCCTCCTGCTGAGCATCGGCGCACTCATCGTCATCACCAACCTGAACGCCTGGCTCGCCGGGCCTTGATCCTTCCTGACTGAAAAGGAGCTCCCCTGATGGGACAGATCTTCGCCGGGCTCAGCTTCACCGCTGTATTCCTGGCCATCGCCATCGCCATGATGCGCCGCCGCAAGGCGCCCCGCATCGTCGCGATCCTGATGTTCATCGCCGGATGTGGCCTGGTCGGCTCCTGGTTCCAGGGGTTCGCCACCAGGATCGCCAGCGTCCTGCCCGGAGCGCTGGTCGGGTTCGTCGCCGTCATCTGCGCGGTCGGGTTCTTCCTGGACTGCTGGGGCAAGCAGAACAAGGCTGGCAAGTCGACGGCGATCATCGGGTTCTTCGTGCCGCTGCTGCTGACCGTGATGCCGGTCAGCGTCTTGGGCATCAACCCGAACGACCTGGTCCAGGGCGTGCGGGACATCACCCAGCAGGCGCAGGTGGTCAACCCCGGGCACCGGAACTAGCCGGTCATGGAGCCGATCACGTTCATCCTGTGGATGTGGGTGACCTGGGGCACCGTCCGGATGATGACCGGGAAGAACCCCTCTTCCGAGTCTGCGTCACCCGAGACGGCTCCCGCCGCTGACACGCCTCGTGTCGGGTGGGCGCAGCGTGCCGACGAGGCCGCCGCTCGTGCGCGCACCACCGACTGGGGCAACCCCGGCTGGTGGTTGCGCGCCGGGCTGGCGGCGGCGTGGACCCCCGTGTCCGACCTGCGCAAAGCCCGCGCCTGGTACAAGGACCGCCGCACCGGCGACGAGACCGAGCCCGAGATCGAAGCCCCTGAACCGAACGACCAGGAGGCGGCCCCCGAGCCTGCCGAGGCACGCAGGACCGAAGACGCCGAACCGCCGAAAGCGGAGACGGCGGATGCTCCGCACCCACCGCAGGACTCACCGGAGCCGACGAAGTCGACGCAGGACGAGAACGAGGGCGACGCCTCTGGCCGGACGGGCGGCGCCCGCAGCGCGGCAGGGGAGCGCATCGGTGGGCGCCCGGACGACGGTGCCCACCAGGGCGACACCTCGCAGGAGCCGTGGTGGCGCCGCTACCAGCGCCCGGACGAGTACGAGGTCGAAGTCGAGGTCGTTCCGTCGCACCCCGCCGACCCAGCCGCGCTGGCCAAGCCGATCCCCGCACTGACCGCCCCGGCCCCGACGGCCCCCGCCCAGGGAGCCGCCCCGGTGGCCGAGCCGCCGTCGTATTCGGCAGGCCCGGCGGTACGCACAGTTCCCGATGCGACCGGTATCGGGCAGATCGAAGGGACCCCGACAGAGATGTCGAAGTACGTCGCCATTCCCGGCATGAACGCCCCCGCCCCCACGACCAGCGTCGAGGTGGGCGGCAACACGCACGATGACGCCGTCGAGCTGTCGAAGAAGATCGTCAAAGCGGTCAACATGACCACCACCCCCGTTGCCGAGGCCGAGGCGATGATCCGCGCCTCACTGGCCGCCGCATGGAACGCCGTCGACGCGCTCGCCGCCGCAGGCGTGGGCGGTGCGGTCATCGACCGGTGGGCCGAGGCCGTCATCGCCTTCGACACGGCGCACAAGACCGCCAAGAAGCTCAAGCAGGAAGTCGACGACGCCCACGAGGCGGCGAAGAAGGCCGAGCGGCTGCAGTCGCGCCTGGGCAACGAGATCCAGGCCGCGGTCCAGGCCGCCGGTAAGTCGGCCGCCAACTTCACCGGCTACTACGGCAAGCGCTAACCCCCGCCCGGCCGGGCCCCCTGTCTGGGGTGCCTGGCCCTGACCCCCGTCGAAGGAGGGACATCAGATGACCACCACTGAGACGGCCGAAGCCCCTTCTTCGCCGCGAACCCCGGCCCCCGCGCACGCAGAGCAGTACACGCTGACCGGTGAGCTGCAGCGGGCCACGACCACCCTGGTGCGGGCCTCCCGCACCGGCCTGTACCCGCCCGCCGCGATGGCGGGCCTGTACGGCGCCGCGACGGTGCTGCACGAAAGCGGCGCCCACCCGCTGTACGTACTGGCCGGCACCGCCGCCGCCGTGGCCGCCGGGATCTGTCTGGGCCGGGTGCGAGCCTGGCTGGAGGAGGCGCCCTGGCGGCGCGTGTGGGCCGGCGGGGTGCTGGCCGCCGCGACCGCCTGGACCACGACCGCGGTGGCGGCCGGGACAGGGATGACCACCCTGCTGCCCGCCACCCTGGTGGTGGGCGGGGGCCTGCTGGCCGCCCCCTGGTGGTGGATCCACCGGCACGAGACCGAAGCGGTACCCGCCCCGCAGCCGAAGCCGGAGCTGACGCCGGAACTGGCCGCACCTGAACGGCGCCTGGCCATCGAGGCGCCGCCCGCACCGCCTGCGCCACACGTTCACCAGGTCGCCTGGGCTGAGCACGTCGGCGCCGAGGGCCACAGCCTGCCCGGCAGCAGGTTGATCGACCCCGAGGCGATCGTCGACCACCACGGTGAGCCGAACGGCATGCGGTGGATCATCGACGGCGGGCCCGCCCGGCATACCTACACCCGGATGCGCGGGGCGATGGAGGAGATCAAGGCCACGCTGGACCGGCCGCACGTGGACTCCCTCGTCTACCTGGACGAGGACCCCGAGCAGCGTAAGACCCGCGCCAAGCTGGTCGTGCTGGAGCGCAACCCGCTGACGCAGCCGCAGTTTTGGATGCGTCCCGGGTTCGACCCGGCCACCGGCCGCATCCCGATCAGCGTCTACCCCGACGGGTCCGGCTACGCCTACTACGTGCTCTACACCCCCGGCTGGGGCATCACCCACGACCTGGTGGTCGGCACCTACGGGTCGGGCAAGTCGACCGTGCTGCGGCTGCTCACGGGGGAGTCCCTGGCCGCCGGGTCAGCGGTGGCGCTGTTCGACCCGCACGGGTCCTTCTCCGAGATCACCCCGCGTGTCATGGCCTCCTACCGCAAGCCCGAGGAGATCTACGCCGGGGCCTGCGCGCTGCGCGCCGCCTACGAGGAGCGCATCGAGATCCTGCACGAGGTGGGGGAGACCCGGATGGGGCCCGAGTTCGGGCACCCCGTCCTGCACGCGGTCATCGACGAGGCCTCCCGAAAGGAGGTGCTCGGCAACTCGATCATCAGCGGCCTGTTGACCGACATCGGCCGTGAGGGCCGCAAGCTGTGGATCAAGCTGACCGTGGCCACCCAGGACCCCTCGGTGGAGGAGGGCTTCCACGACAACAGCGCGCTGCGCGACATGCTGCTGTCCGGCAACGTGATCATCCTGAGGGTCGCGACCGCGGCCAACACCCGCATGGCCCGCACCGGAGGGGTCGAGGTCTCCCCCCACGAGCTGCCGAAGTTCTTCGACCGGGAGCAGCAGATGCCCACCACCGGTCTGGGCTACGTCCTGACCGGCTCCGGCTCTGATCTGCCTTCCCGCTCCCTCAACATGACGCCCGAGGCGTTCGCCGCCCAGGTGCCGGCCTCCGGTCCGCTGGATGAGCGGACCGGCCAGGCGTGGCAGCGCGGCTACGAGGAGGCGCTGGCTGAGCTCGCGCGATTGGCCGAGCAGGCCGAACGGTCCACGAAGAGCGGCGGCGTCGCGCTGCACGCCATCCCGGCCGACGCTTCAGCCGACCCGGGTGCCAAGGCCGCGCTGCTCGAGCTGTTCCAGGTCCGCGAGGAGGTGTCCATCGCCGACATCCGCCAGGCGCGGATCTGCTCCCCGTCGCGGGCCTACGACCTGCTGAAGGAACTGGCCGACGACGGCCTCATCGAAAAGGTCCAGGGCGAGCGCGGCCGGTACGTCAGGAAGGCCTCCTGATGACGCTCCGTACTCCTCCTCCGCTCCTCCTCCGATCCTCCTTCTCCGCTGGAGGTCCGTTTCGGGGAGCGACACGCACGCGTGCGCACGCGCGACGCGCGTGCGCACGCGAGGGTAACGCTCCGCACTCATTCACGCAACCGATGACTACCCGAATTTTTGAAGGAGAACAGCGGTGACCACCTCATCGAAGGCCGCGCCACAGGCCGGGCACGGGGTCAGGCTTTGGTGGCTTGTGCTGGTCTCGGGAACCACCTTCTCGATCATCCTGAACTTGTGGCACGCCCTGACGACGACCGGGCCGAAGACCCACGCCATCTTGGGCATCATCTTCGCGATCGTCCCGGCCGCGTTCGCCGCCCTGCTTTCCCACGGCCTGATTCACCCCACGATCGGCCTGGGCATGCGGACGGCGATCTTGAGCTTGTTCCTGGTCAGCATGCTCACCTCCATCGCCTCCCAGGCCGCTGTCCTGCGGCCCTACGGCGGCGGGTACGGCGCCGAATGGTCGGTACCGCTGGTGCTGGACGCCGCCGCGCTGATCGCCCTGAACTTCATCGCCAGATCCGCCAAGGCCGCCCGGGAGGCGATCGTGTGGGAGGCGGAGGAAGCCGACCGCGACGCCGTCCGGGCGGAACTGCGGCCCGGTGTTGAAGCGGAACTCCGGGCGGAACTTCAGGCGGAACTCCGCGTGGCCCAGGACCGGCTGGAGGCGGAACTCGACGGCCGGAAGACGGAACTGGAAGCGGAACTGAAGCGGAACCGGCAGGCGGAACTCGACGCCGCCCGGACGGAAGTCCGGGAGGAACTCGGGACGGAACTGCGGTCCTTTCAGGACAAGCTGGAAGCGGAACTGGAGAGCCGGAAACAGGCTCTGGAAACCCAGTACGCCACCCGGCTCACGCAGACCGAAACCCAGATCCGGCAGCGCGCCGAAGAGGAGATCCGCAAGCGGGTACGTCAGGCCGAAGTCGAGACCGAGGCCCGGATCCGGCTGGAGATGGCCAACGTCGCCAAGCCCAAGACCAAGGCGAAGGCCTCCGAGACGACGGCGAAGCAGACGCCGGATGACGGCCTGACCTTGAAGGACAGAGCGCGCATCCTCATCGAGAAGAACCCTGACCTCACCGGCGCCGACCTCGGCCGGGCCCTGGACGTGAGCGACCGCTACGGCCGCCAGCTGCTGGGGCAGCTGACCGAGGAGCCGAAGAAAGAGACGCCGGAAACCGCCCCGGCCGATGTCCGTTTGCGGGCGGTCACCTAACCGCCCGCAGTCAGCGAACCGGCTCTCCTCCCCGGTTTCCGGCCAGGAGTTCCGCCCGGGAGGGCAGGCGGTTCCGCCCGTCCAGTTCCGCCTTCACCGCTCGGCGAGTTCCGCCCTCAGTTCCGCCTGACAGGGGTGTGAGTTCCGCCCCCAGTTCCGCTTCGCCGCCCTTCCAGTTCCGCCCCGAGTTCCGCCTGACGCGGGTGCGAGTTCCGCCTGCAGTTCCGCCCTGAACCACCTGTAGTTCCGCGTGCTGTTCCGCTCCGGGTTCCGCTCTTTTCGGAGCCCGGGTTCCGCCCTCAGGCGGATCTGTTCCGCCCCATCAACCACGACCTTGAGGACTCACCATGACCGCACAACCTCACCGCCGGGCGCCCCGCCCTACGCCGCGTACTCCGTCGAACCGCCGCTCACCCGCCCCGCAGCGACGCCCCACCGCCCCGCCGCGGCCCTCCGCGACCGCGGCCGCCGCCCGCCGCGCCTACACGAACACCGCCCGCGCTTTCGGCGCCCGGGTCCGGACCTTCGGTGCCGGCCGCCCAGCCCCCGCCTGCCGACGCGACGGCTTCGGCCTGGCGGCCGCCATCGTTCTGGTCGTGCTGAGCCTGGCCTGGGCGACGGGGTGGGAGATCTTCGAGCCGGTCCGCATGCTGTGCCTGCTGCTGGCCGGATCTTTGACCGCCCTGGTGTGGGTCGCCGTGGCGGTGCTGGCCTGGCAGCTGCTGCGCGGCCTGGAGAGCCAGGCCGCGCTGCGGTGGCTGCTGGCCGGATGGGCGGCCGTCGTCACCGGTGCCGCCGGGCTGGCGCATCTGGCCCATGGTTCCCCGGACGTGCAGCACGTCGCCGCCGCGGGCGGCCTGGCCGGGGCCCTGGTGGTCACCCCGGTGGAGGCGCTGCCGTCCGCGCTCATCGCCCTGGTGCTGGTCTTGGTCATGGTGGCCGGGGTGCTGGCTGTGACCCGTACCCCGCCCCGGCGGGTACCGCATGGGCTCCGCGCGCTGCGCGCCCGCCTGGGCCGTCACACCTCACCTGCTCCCGAGCAGGCCCCTGCACCGGCCCCTGCTGGGGAACCGGACCTCTACGACCAGGACCAGGGCGCGGAGCCGACGGTGGTCATCGACACCGGCTGGGACGAGAGGCTCGTACGGCCTACCGTCACGCCGGACCCCGTTGAACCCGGCGCGCCTGCCGCGCCCGCCGAGCCCGCCGAGCCCGCCGAGCCGGTCACGGTCCGCCCGGACCTCGTCCAGGACCGCGGCCCCTACTCCAGCCCCCTGCTGCACGCCGCCCCCTCCGCGGTCCCCGCCCCAGCGGCGGAACAGCACCCGCAGGAGGAGGCCGTGCCGCCCGTCGTCCCTGTGGTCCGTACCGCCTCCACTGCCGTGTCCCTGCCCAGCCCATCCCTGCTGCGGCCCGGGTCGGTGCCCCGGCCGTCCACCGCGGCCACGCAGAAGGTCGTCGACGACCTGACCGGTGTGCTGGCCGACTTCAAGGTCGGCGCCCAGGTGATCGGCGCCACCCGGGGCCCGACCATCACCCGCTACGAGATCGTGCTCAACCCCGGCGTCAAGGTCGAAAAGGTCACTGGCCTGGCCAAGAACATCGCCTACGCCGTCGGTTCACCGGACGTGCGCATCCTGTCGCCGATCCCCGGCAAGTCCGCGATCGGCGTGGAGATCCCCAACGCCGACAAGGACCTGGTCTCCCTCGGCGACATCCTGCGCTCCGCCGCCGCGCAGAACGACCGCCACCCCCTGATCGTCGGCCTGGGCAAGGACGTCGAAGGCCAGGTGATCCTGGCCAACCTCGCCAAGATGCCGCACCTGCTCATCGCGGGCGCGACCGGCGCGGGCAAGTCGGTCTGCGTCAACGGCCTGATCTCCTCGATCCTGATGCGCGCCACCCCCGAGGAGGTGCGGATGGTGCTCATCGACCCCAAACGGGTCGAGCTGGCCGTCTACGCCGGGATCCCGCACCTGATCACGCCGATCATCACCAACCCCAAGAAGGCCGCCGAGGCCCTGGAGTGGGTGGTCGGCGAGATGGACCGCCGCTACGACACCCTGGCCGCCTGCGGCTTCCGGCACGTCGACGACTACAACGCCGCCGTGAAGGCCGGCCAGGTCACCGCGGCGCCGGGCGCTGACCCGCTGGAGCCGTACCCGTACCTGCTGGTGATCGTGGATGAGTTGGCCGACCTGATGATGGTCGCCCCGCGCGACGTCGAGGACTCCATCGTCCGCATCACCCAGCTCGCCCGCGCCGCGGGCATCCACCTGGTCATCGCCACCCAACGCCCCTCGGTGGACGTGGTCACCGGCCTGATCAAGGCCAACGTGCCCTCCCGCCTGGCGTTTGCCACCTCCTCGCTGGCCGACTCCCGCGTCATCCTCGATCAGCCCGGCGCCGAGAAGCTGGTCGGGCAGGGCGACGCCCTGTTCCTGCCGATGGGCGCCAGTCAGCCGGTCCGGCTGCAGAACGCCTTCATCTCCGAGAAGGAGACCGCTGGGATCGTCGCGGCCTGGACCTCAGCCGTCTCGACCGCTTCGCCCGCCGAGTCCTCCCCGGCGTCCCCGGCCGGTGGCAGTGACGGGGTGGGTGACGACCTTGACCTGCTGGTTCAGGCCGCCGAACTCGTCGTGACCACCCAGTTCGGCTCGACCTCGATGCTCCAGCGCAAGCTGCGGGTCGGCTTCAACAAGGCGAACCGCCTGATGGGGCTGCTGGAGAGCAGGAACGTCGTGGGGCCCGGCGAGGGCTCCACGGCGCGCGAGGTCCTGGTCAAGCCTGACGGCCTGACCGACCTGCTGCAGAAGCTGCGCTCAGCCTGACCACACCACCCCATCCCACGAAAGGACCGAACCGATCATGGCGCTGTTCTTCAACGACAAGGGCGACGACTACGCCCAAGACAGCTCGACCGGGCTCAACGTCGTGACGTGCGGCCAGTGCGGCACGACTCACTCGATCTCCAAACCGTTCGATGACCACACGTGCGGCTGCGGGCGGGTCCTCAACGGCTCCGGCCGCGCAAACGCGCCGGACCTCGGCAAGAACCCCTGACAGGAGATCACTCCCCATGACGCAGAACACGACGCCCAACGTGAGCGCTTACTTCGCTCGCCAGGCCGACGCCGCTCGCCTGGAACTGGCGCGCGCGGACGCCAAGGCCAACACCCTGCTCACCGTCACGGGCACGACGTTCTCAGTCCTGTCCGCCCTGGCCGTCCTGGCCGCCGGAAAACTCTCCCTGGTCGGCATGTCTGGAATCGGCACGTCAGTGGCCGGCCTGGGAACCGCCACGGTCGTGCTGCTGCTGGTCGTGCTGCCGACGCTTCCCCCGAGAGGCCACGGCGTCGGCTTCACCGTCCTGGCCGCCTACCGGACGGACCGGCTCGACGAGCTGCTGACGCGCTACACGCCCGACGACATCGAGACCGGAACCGTCGCCGAAGCGGTCCGGCTGGCCGACATCGCCTACACGAAGTTCAGCCGCATCAGGATCGCGACACGGTTCATGATCGCCGCTTTGTCCATCCTGGCCGTCACCGCGACCGCGCTGATCTTCCTCTCCTGAGGACCAGACGGGCGCGCACCAGCGTGGTCATCCGCCAAGACACCCACGCCGGGCGCGCCCGCACCCCACCAATCCGAACCGAACAGGACCGATCAGAGAGGTAGCACCCATCATGCACACCGACGCTGTCCCCGCACCTCATCAGGATGGTGCAGCCGCTCCCGGCTTGGCGCCGGACACCTGGTGGGCGTTCCCGATGAGGGGCCCCGCCGGCACCGCCGACCGGGCCGCCTCCCGGTACGGGATCATGGGCGACTACGACACCAACGATCTCCTCGTCGAGATCTCCGGCGAGCACGCGGCCGCCGCAGCCGACTTCATCGTCACCGCCGCCCGGCAGCACGCCGACCACCAGCGTGACGAGGTCCTGGCAGCCACGCCCGGAGCCCGCCCCGGCCAGGAAGAAGCCGATCTGGTCGAAGAGACTTCGGCCGCCTACACCGAACTCGCCCGAGGCGACACCAAGGCCGGAATCCTCATCGGCTTCATCACCGGGCTGCTTGGCGTGCTGGTCGCACTGGTCGCACTGGCTCCGATGCTGGCCATCTCGGCCCGCACCGGCCTGGTCGTGGCGGTCGGCCTGCTGACCACAGGCGCTGCGACGGCGATCTACTCCATGATCCGCCCCGCCTTGCCCCCGACAGGGCAGGGAACGGGATTCATCGCTTACGCCGCCTGCTCCGGCCCCATGGAGGTGCTGACCATGCTGGCCACCGACCCCAAGACCAGGAAGGCAGAGAACGTCATCCGCCTGTCCACGGTCACCTACAGCAAGTACAGGCGGCTACGCCTGGCCGTTGACCTGGTGCTCGCCTCCCTGATCGTCATGGTCGTCAGCCTGCTGCTAGGGGCCCTGTGACAACCACCGCCCCACCGCTTCCCACGTAGCGGCTGGTGCGGGTGCCTCGCCCGGCCTCAGCAGGGCCGGGCGAGGCACCCGGGGCAACCGCTCCGAACGCGGACGCGCCCAGCGTGGTCTCCGACCAAGAAGCTCCACGCTGGGCGCGCCCGCACACCTCACCGATCCAACAACCGGAAGGCACATCCATCATGACGAAGATCTGCGACCGCTACAGCGTCGGAGTGCTCATCACCAGTCAGGACCGCTACCTCATGTTCGAGCGGGCCACCCCACCCGTCGGGATCGCCCCCGTCGCCGGGCACGTCGACGACCACGGCATCCCCGCGGACGCCGCCCGCGCCGAGGTTTTCGAGGAGGTCGGCCTGACCGTCGACTCCCTGAGCCTTGTCACCAGCGGCTGGCGGCCGAACCGCTGCCGCCGCCCCGTCCCCGCCGGAGGCCTGCCGGGCCACTACTGGACCATCTTCCAGGCGCAGGTGAGCGGCACCCTGAACTCCTCCGCGAGGGAGGCGCGCAACGCGAGGTGGCTGGACCGGCCGGAGATCCAGCGCCTGGCCGCCCGCACCGTGTCCTACGCCTACGGCGCGATCAGCGCCGCCGAGTTCTCCGCCGCTCCCGGCTTGGAGCCGGTCTGGCTGGAGTGGCTGCACGAGGCCGGAATCGTCGAGGTGACCGACGACGCGCTCACCCGCGTCGAGGACCTCGCCGCCCGCCCGCTGTGAAAGGAGAAGCCGAGATGTCCGAGCACGCCTGCTCCACGTCCGAGGCCTTCGACCGTCGCGCCCGGCTCGCCCTGGACCTGGCCGTCGCTGGCGACCTGCCCGGCGCGCAGGCCGCCGCTCAGGAGCTCGACCTCTACCACGGCGCTCTCACCGGGGCGCTGCTGGTGTGGGTCGACACCCTGATCGGCCGTACCGAGCCCGCCCAGCAGCAGGCGCTGCTCACCCCGCCGGAGACCACCGATCCGGCTACCCGCTGGGCCGCCGAAGTGATCGCTGCCCGTCTCACCCTGAACAAGCAGGCTTTCGTCGACCTGCGGCTGGCCGTCCCCCGCACCCGCGCCGGGGTCGACGAGCACGCGACGGCGCTGCTGTGCCTCATCGCCGACCACCTGAACCCTCACGGAGGTCCCGCGTGATGCCCGCCGACGACTGGATCGCCGCCATCGTGCGGCGGGCAAAGCGACAGCTGGCGATGACCGAGACCATCGGCTGGCCCGAGGGCGTGCTCGCCCGCGCCCTTAACCTTGTCGGCGCCCCCGTCGATCTGCACGGCCACCGCTTCATCACTACGTGGACCTCTGCGGGTCCTCCGCATGCGGCAGACCGGCCATGCGAGGTCAACGGCTTCAACTGGCGTTGCCTCGGCTGCGGCAGCTATGGCCGTCAAGGTGACACCTACAACGATCCCGGCTATCGGGACCGGCGCGATGCCCAGGCGGATGCCCAGGCCCACGCCGAGCGGTGCCGGTTCCTGGCCGCGCAGTAGCACGCAAACGGGCGCGCACCAGCGTAGAAGTCCCACGCTGGGCGCGCCCGCACACCTCACTGATCCAACAACCGCATCATGACGAAAATCTACGACCGCTACAGCGTCGGAGTCCTCATCTTCCAGAACGACCACCTGCTGATGCTCGAGCGGGCGACCCCACCCCTCGGGGTCGCCCCTGCCGCCGGGCGCATCAATGACCAGGCATCCCGGAGAACGCCGCTGGTGCCCAGGTTGTCGAGGGCCTCGGCCTGACCATCGCATCGTTGGAGCTCATCACGAACCCTGAACCGCTGCCACCGCATCCGGGATG
Organism: Streptosporangium jomthongense; assembly: GCF_042650425.1. Lineage (NCBI taxonomy): Bacteria > Bacillati > Actinomycetota > Actinomycetes > Streptosporangiales > Streptosporangiaceae > Streptosporangium > Streptosporangium jomthongense. The sequence goes on from NZ_JBHSBC010000013.1 coordinate 14,511, forward strand.
ATGCGATGCACTGCGCGTCCTGAATCCATGGACGGGAGGCCCGCCGAACTTGGTTCGGCGGGCCTCCCACGTTTCTGGCTCGCAACGCCTCCTGCTTGGCCCCGTCAAGCATGACCCGGGATTCGGCGGCAATCTTCTGATCTTGAAATTTTCGGCACAGACTCCGAGATCGCGTTTACGCCGTAATCACATGTAGACAGGCTACAGGTGATTACGGCGTAATCACCTGCCCGTCGTTTCGGTCAGCAGACGAACGAGCGTCTCCAGATCCTCCAGGGACAGCCGGTCACGCAACGACTTGGCAATCTCCATCGGAGAGCCCAAAGCAATCATGCCGCGCCGTCCCTCTGTCGCCTTCTTGCCTTGAACAACTGGCGTAGACCCCTGGCCTTCCTTCGGGAGCGTCTTCGGCGGAGCGGGAGGCAGCGGAGTCGGCATGGCCTGCTGCTCATGCGGAAGTTTCCCGATCTCCCGAGCGTCTTCCACCCGTAGGTGGCCTTGTGCGAGCTCCCGCTGCAGTTCGGGCTTCAGGTTCAACAGCACTAGGCGCTGCGAGCCCCATCCAGGTGACTTGCCGACCCGGCGGCACGCCTCCCGGAGGGAGATCTCACGGACCTCCATCAACCTTTTCAGGCCCTGTGCCTCCTCCAGAGGGGTTAGGTCGTCTCGCTGCAGGTTCTCGATAAGAGCCTGTTCCGGTGAGGCCGATGCGGTCTCCTTCACCGTGATCGGTACCTCGGTCAGCCCGGCCAGCTCAGCCGCGTGTCGACGCCTGTGCCCGATCTGGATCACGAACCGCTTGTCTCCGATCTGCTCGGCATGCTGCGGGTAGGCAGACAGCCACACATCTCGGGGGACGACCACCAGGTTTTGAAGGATGCCGTCTTCTCGGATCGTCTCGGCGAGCTCTCCAAGGTTCCG
>NZ_JBHSBC010000014.1:0-71754 GCF_042650425.1 Streptosporangium jomthongense
CGGTGTGGGAGAGTAGGTCGCCGCCGGACAATTTTTTGTGGGGGGTCATCCTTTTCGGGGTGGCCCCCCTTTTTTTGTTTGTGCCTGGCCTGGGAGTTGGTGCCTGGCCTGGGAGTGCGGGGGTGGTTGAGGGGTAGCGGGGTTGCCCCTTTTGCGCCTGGCTCCGGGGGTCCCGGGGGTGTTTGGTGCGGGTGGGGTTGCGTTCTGGGCGGGATGTCTGGGGTTGGGGGTGGCGAAAGCCGCCCCCTTTTTTTGTTTCAGGAGCGGGGTGGGAGGGTGTGGGGTTCGCTGGACAGGATGGTTACCGCTCGTCCGGTCGGCTTTATCCGGTCTTCCAGGGGTGTTGTGGTGGGTGGGGTTCCGTTCCAGGCGGGGTGCCTGGGGCGCGGGGTGGCCGGCGACTGCCCCCTTTTTTTTCGTGTTTGTGCCCGGCCTGGGAGTGCGGGGGTGTTTGAGGGGCGGCGGGGGCCGCCCCTTTCTGGGTTTCGAGGGTGGGCGGTGGGAGGGTCGGGCGGGCGCCGTACGGGGTGTGCTCCGGTGCTTGGAGGACGGTGCCTGGTGCCTCCCCGTAGCGGAAATGACAACGCCCTGGTCGGAGCGACCAGGGCGTTGAAGTCAAACAGGGTCAGGGGGTGACGAACAGGCCGTCGCCGACCGGACGTTCGGCACCGTCCGAGGGCTGGTTGACGACCTTCCCACGGACCACCATCGCGCTCGATCCGCCTCCGTCGAGGTTGATGGCCTGCTTGGCGCCCAGCCAGCGCATCAACTGAGCGGCCTCGACCATCGACGCTCCCACGGTGACGCCCGGGATGCGGCCGTCGATGGTGGCCAGGATCAGTCCGCCGTTCTTGGTGACGCCCGCCATCGTCCGAGGGTGACGGCGGAGCATCATGTTGAGGGAGGCCTGCCCGTCGGCGAGAGCGGTGATGTGGATTCGGCCGTTCTTGACCAGACCTACGCCGCCCGCCATGACGTATGTCTCGGGGGTGAGGGGAACGGCCCGCCGGGTCCGCAGATCGATGACCTTGGTGTCCACCTTCACCGTCGCGGTCTCCGCGGCGTGTTCGAGCAGCCAGTCGGACATGAGGCCGGTGCCGTGCAGTACGGAGAAACCGCGCGGGACGACGCCACCCGCCTGACGGGCCGAGACGACCCTTCCCTGGGGGTCGATCACGGCCTCGGTGCCGCCGTCGGCCGCGGTCTTGGTGCCGAACTCCTCGGTGTAGAGGACGAGTTCGTCGGCGGCCGGCGCCCGGTTGACTCCCTGGATCGCGGTCTTCTCCCCGTCGGATGAAGTGGCTGTGACAGCCGACCTCAACTCGGTGATCTTGACCTTCCTGCCGTTCAGGATCAGTCCGGTCCGGCCTTCCACGGCCTCGCTGAGGAGTTTGCCGCCGACCACGGAGATCCCCATCGGATCTCCCTTGATCTCCTTGACCGTGTGGATGTTGAAGAAGCCGCCGTTGACGCCGGCGATGGCACCGACGAGCTTGCCCATCGAACTGGTGGTCTCGCGCTTGGCGATGGACTTGCCGATGCTCGTTTTGAACGATCCCCGGAAGGTTCTGGGGTCGATCGTCAGCACACGCAGGTTCCAGGGGCCGGTCGTCTCCAGGCCGTCGTCACCGAGGTAGTCGGCCTTGGCCTTGATGTCGAATCCCTTGAGCTCCTTGACCACCTTGTCCGCCTCGGCGCGCTTCTTGAACGGCCACTGCCCGACGCGGACCAGATAGCGTTCCACGGAGGGGGCGTCAGCGGCGGCGGGTTGGACGACCTTCTGGACCTCCGGGGTGAATCCGGCGGACTCGACCTCGGAGGCCTTCGCCTGGGCGGTGGCCAGACTGCCGTCCTCGTGCCCGTTGGGCATCAGCACGGCCACGGTCCAGCCCTGGGTGGATGTGCCGTGCCTTACGGTGAAAAGGTCGACTCCGGGGGCCACGTTGCGTTGCTTCGTCACCGGGGCCACTCGTTCGCCGAGCGGGAACGCCGAGGAGGGGAAGGGCAGGGTCGCCTGTCCCGCCTGGGCGGGCATCGCTGTCGCTACGAGTGTGATGGCGGAAAGCCCGACGACGAGACGTCGTGACATGAATATCTCTCCCCGTTGGTGATCAGACTGCGGCGTACCATCGTGCCGAAGATCTACCTACCGGGGTGGGCGAAACACGCTAAACGTATTGAGAAAGTGTTCTTTCCCACACGGTGTCTTTGCGGGCGAAGCTCCTCAGACCCTCTGTTACGCGAGGGACCTGCGCCAAGCGAATGGGCCGTATGGAAATCCACTTTCCATACGGCCCGTAGCCGGGACTCAGGACACGGAGTGATACACCTTGCGAAGGGTCTCGTGGACGATCCAGGTCGTTTTGGTCCCTGCGGAGAGCAGGCAGACCGAGCCCGGAGTGAGTTCGATGCTGGTGCCGTTCTCGACTTCGAGGGTCGCGCGGCCGGCCAGGACCACGAAGATCTCGTCGTTCTCCACGTCGGTCACGGTTCCGGGGGTTATCTCCCAGATTCCCCGGCTCTGCGAGCCGTCGGGCGACGACCAGAGCTCCACGGAGGAGACCTGGGGCGAGCCCGCGAGGATCTGGGCGGGGTCCAGCTCGTCGGGCGACAGCCGTACGTCTCCGGCGGGGACGGCGAAGACGCCTGCGGCGCCGACCATGCGGGCAAGGTCGGCGGCCTCGGGGACGAGGATCTCGGGCATGGGGGCCTTTCAGGTGCGGGGGTTGTCTCTCCGGAACGACTCCAGCGCCAGAAGCGCCACGTGGAGGGAGAGACAGGACTCGACATCGTCCAGGTCGATGTCGAGAACACGTTCCAGCCTACGGAGCCGGTCGTAGAAGGCGGGCCTCGACAGGTGGGCCTTCTGCGCGGCGACGGCCTTGTTGCGGCCCGCGGCCAGGTAGACGCGCAGGATTCCGGTCAGGTCGCCGCCGCGCTGGGCGTCGTGGGCCAGCAGGGAGCCGAGCTCGCGTTCGGCGAAGGTCTGCAGGCGGGCGTCGTCCCGGAGCAGGTGCAGAAGGCCACGTAGACGCAGGTCCGGCAGCCGGTAGAAGGGGCGTCCGTCGGGTTGTCTGACGGCCACGTCCGCGACCTGCTCGGCTTCGAGGAAGCTGCGCCGTACGTCGCGGAGCGAGTCGACCACGGATCCGGCGGCCAGGACGAAGGGTGTGGCGAAGGTCATTCGCAGGCGGTCGGCGAGTGCGGTCAGCGAGGGCTCGGCGAGGGTCCGCGGGGGCAGGGGGAGCAGGACGCCGACGCGGTCCTGGTCCAGGGCGCCGACAAGGGCGGGGAGGCGGGCGTCGCGGCAGGCGGAGGCGGCGGCCTCGGCCAGCTCGTCGAGCCTCACGAGCCGCTCCTGCCCTTCGAGGGAGTCGTCCTGTGGATCACACAGGCGTAGCACCACGCTGATCAGCTTGCGTCCGGTGAGCGGCACGCCGACCGCCCTGGCGCGGGCGGCGGCCTCCTCCGGGTCGGCGTAGGAGTGGGTCAGGATGCCGGTGATGATCGTGCCGTGGGCCTGGCGCTCAAGGGACTCCTGATGGCGTTCCAGCAGGCGGCCCAGGGCGAGGGTGGTCGCGGCGCGCTCGGCGAGCACGACGTCACGCGGCCCCGGGATGCCCTCGCAGAGCAGGATCAGGCGGCCCCAGTCCTGGCCGCGCGCGCCGACCGTGGTGACCAGCCAGCCGGAGGAGGAGTCGTAGGCGGTCCTGCCCTCGGGGGCGACCGCCCGTGAGCGGGTCTCCCAGCTGGCCAGCAGCGTCCCGGTGTCGCGGCCCGCCGTCTCACAGGCGAGCACCTGGTGGGCGAGGTTCTCCAGCAGCACGGGGCGCCCGGAGAGGCGTGCGACCTGGCTGAGGACCTCCGCCGGGGAGGCGCCCTCGACCGACAGCTCGGTGAACACCTCGTGGAGCTGCTCTGAGGCGCGCAGCTCCTCAAGCTGGATGTCGATGATCCTGGCGTGCACCGACTCGGTGATCTGCACGAAGGGGGTCTCGCGGGCGAGAGTGACCAGGGGCAGGCCGTGCTTCTCTGCGGCGTTGATCACCGATCGGGGCAGCTCCCTGATGAACTTGCGGCCCAGTTCGACGATCAGGCCGGACGCGCCGACGGCGGCCAGCTCGGCGACGTAGGCCGTCAGGCCCTCCTGGTCGTCGGGCAGCGCGATGCCGGTGGTGAGAACGAGTTCTCCGCCGCGCAGCAGGTGGGCGATGTCGGTGACCTCGCCGACGTGGACCCAGCGGACCCGGGTGCCGAGCCGGTCGGCTCCCGCGACCACCCGTGGGTTGCCCCGGCGGACGGTGTCCAGGGCGAGAACGTCGGCGATGGTTGGGAGCACTCGTTGAGAGTATCCGATCAGCCTGTAAGTTAGAATGCCGCCTGCTTTACAGCCTGAAAGGTCAACTCCCTCTTTGAGTGGACCTTTCTCTGCGTTCAGGCGGATTTCCCGCCTAATCATCAACCGCCCGGCCTCCCCGTCCACTGGCCTTAGGATGACTTGACCTTTTCTCGGCCGAACGAACGCGGTGGTGAACATGGTTGAGACTACGGACGGAACGAGACGTGGTTCCACACAGGCCGCCGGTGTGGAGGAGCTCGATCTGCGTCAGCTTCTGGCGGGGCTCACCGCCGTACGGGACGGTGACTTCGGCACCCGGTTGCCCGACGAGGGCGACGGTCTGCTCAAGGAGATCGCCACCGTCTTCAACGGGATGGTGGACCAGCTCTCCCTGTTCACCTCCGAGGTGACGCGGGTGGCCCGTGAGGTCGGGACCGAGGGCCAGCTGGGCGGGCAGGCCGAGGTGCCCGGCGTCTCCGGCACCTGGAAGGACCTCACCGACTCGGTCAACGCCATGGCGGGCAACCTGACCGACCAGGTCCGTGACATCGCCCAGGTCGCCACCGCCGTGGCCACCGGTGACCTCTCGCAGAAGATCACGGTGGACGTCCGAGGCGAGATCCTGGAGCTGAAGAACACCCTGAACACGATGGTGGACCAGCTGTCGTCGTTCGCCGACGAGGTGACGAGGGTGGCCCGTGAGGTCGGCACGGAGGGGCGGCTCGGCGGGCAGGCGGAGGTGACCGGCGTCGCGGGGACCTGGCGTGACCTGACCGACTCGGTGAACTTCATGGCGGGAAACCTCACCGACCAGGTGCGCAGCATCGCGCAGGTCACCACGGCGGTGGCCAGGGGCGACCTGTCGCAGAAGATCACGGTCTCCGCGCGGGGGGAGATCCTGGAGCTGAAGAACACCATCAACACGATGGTCGACCAGCTCTCCTCCTTCGCCGACGAGGTGACGAGGGTGGCCCGTGAGGTGGGTACCGAGGGGCGGCTCGGCGGGCAGGCGGACGTCAAGGGCGTCTCCGGCACCTGGCGCGACCTGACCGACTCGGTGAACTACATGGCGGGCAACCTCACCGACCAGGTACGGAACATCTCCCAGGTGGCGACCGCGGTGGCCAGGGGTGATCTGTCGCAGAAGATCACGGTCTCCGCGCGGGGGGAGATCCTGGAGCTGAAGGACACCATCAACACGATGGTGGACCAGCTGTCGTCGTTCGCCGACGAGGTGACGAGGGTGGCCCGTGAGGTCGGCACGGAGGGGCGGCTCGGCGGCCAGGCGGACGTCAAGGGAGTCTCCGGCACCTGGAAGGCGCTCACCGAGTCGGTCAACGTCATGGCCGACAACCTCACCGCGCAGGTGCGCAGCATCGCCGAGGTCACCACCGCGGTCGCCAAGGGCAACCTGTCGCAGAAGATCCGGGTCGACGCCAGAGGGGAGATCCTGGAGCTGAAGGACACCATCAACACGATGGTGGACCAGCTGTCGTCGTTCGCCGCGGAGGTCACGCGGGTGGCCCGTGAGGTCGGCAGCGAGGGACGGCTCGGCGGCCAGGCGGAGGTCGAGGGTGTCTCGGGCACCTGGAAGCGGCTGACCGAGAACGTCAACGAGCTCGCGGGCAACCTCACCCGTCAGGTCCGTGCGATCGCCGAGGTGACCAGCGCCGTGACCTCGGGCGATCTGACCCGTTCCATCACCGTGGACGCCTCGGGGGAGGTGGCCGAGCTCAAGGACAACATCAACTCCATGGTGAAGTCCCTGCGGGAGACCACCCTGGCCAACCAGGAGCAGGACTGGCTCAAGTCCAACCTGGCCCACATCTCCGGTCTCATGCAGGGTCATCGTGATCTCGCCGTCGTGGCCGAACTGGTGATGAACGAGCTGGCCCCGCTGGTCCGCGCGCAGCATGGCACGTTCCTGCTCGCCGAGGAGGCGGGTGGCCGCTCGGAGCTGCGGGTCGTCGGCGGCTACGGTCATCGGGACACCAGCCGCCGCTACGGCTTCGGGGAGTCGCTGGTGGGGCAGGCGGCCCTGGCCAAACGCCCCATCCTGGTCGAGGACATCGCCGACGGCTATCTCACGATCTCCTCAAGCCTGGGGGCGGCAGGGCCGGTCAACCTCATCATCCTGCCGATCATCGTCGAGGATCAGGTGCTCGGGGTGATCGAGCTGGCCAGCCTGAACAGGTTCACCCCGGTGCACCGGGCCTTCCTCGAACAGCTGGTCGGCACCATCGGCGTCAACGTCAACACCATCGTCGCCAACGCCCGGACCGACTCCCTGCTCGCCGAGTCACAGCGCCTGGCCACGGAACTGCAGATGGGGCAGGAGGAACTCCAGCGTTCCAACGCCGAGCTTGAGGAGAAGGCCGAGCTGCTCGCCCGGCAGAACCGCGACATCGAGACGAAGAACAGGGAGATCGAGCAGGCCCGCCAGGAGCTTGAGGAACGTGCCAAGCAGCTCGCCCTGGCCTCCAAGTACAAGAGCGAGTTCCTGGCGAACATGAGCCACGAACTGCGCACCCCGCTCAACTCGCTGCTGATCCTGGCCCAGCTGCTGGCCCAGAACCCGGCCCGCAACCTCACCGCCAAGCAGGTGGAGTACGCCAACGTCATCCACTCGGCAGGCACCGACCTGCTGCAGCTGATCAACGACATCCTCGACCTGTCCAAGATCGAGGCCGGCAAGATGAACGTCAGCGTCGAGCCGCTGCCGCTACGGCGCCTGCTCGACTACGTCGAGGCCACCTTCAGACCGCTGACCACGGAGAAGGGTCTCAGGTTCGACGTCACCATCGCCCCGGACGTGCCCGGAGAGCTGCTCATGGACGAGCAGCGGCTGCGCCAGGTGGTGCGCAACCTGCTGTCGAACGCGGTGAAGTTCACCGAGAGGGGTTCGGTCGGGCTGCGCATCGAGCTGATCGAGGAGACCGACCTGCTGGGGGTCCCGGGCCAGGAGGTGCTCGCCTTCCACGTCGTGGACACCGGGATCGGCATCGCCGAGGAGAACCTCTCCCAGATCTTCGACGCCTTCCAGCAGGCCGACGGGACCACCAGCCGCAGATACGGCGGCACCGGTCTGGGACTGTCCATCAGCCGTGAGATCGCGGCCCTGTTCAAGGGCGAGATCAGGGCGGTCAGCGTCCTGGGGCAGGGCAGCACCTTCAGCCTCCGGCTGCCGGTCGCGGACGTCGCCCCCCGCGGCCGTGACGTTCCGGCCGCCGGGCCCGTGGCGAGGGCGGTCGTCCCGCCGGGGGAGGAACAGGCCGGTGGGGAGGGGCGCCGCCTGCTCGTCGTCGAGTCACGCCGGGGCGGGCTGCTGTCCCAGCTCGCCGAGAGCGTCGCGGCCGACCTGGACGAGACGCACGGGCCGGTCAGGGTGGCCACGGCCAACGACCCCGTCACCGCGGTCGAGGCCCTGAGGCGGGACGACCATCACTGCATCGTGCTCGACCTCGGGATGTGGCAGGACGGGGCGGCGGAGTTCCTGCGCGGGCTTGAGGAGGACCCGGTGCTGCGTGAGCTGCCCGTGCTCGCCCACCACACCCGCACGCTCACCCGGCCGCAGGAGGACCTTCTCAAGGGTCGTTCGAATCCCCAGCCTCTGGAGCTCCTGCCGAGTCTCGACGAACTGCGCGAGCGCATCACGTTGCACCTGTCGGCCCAGGCGCGCGGCGCGGTTCTGCCACTGGTACGGCCTGACCTGGACGAGCGGCCCCACGCGCTCCGGGAGGCGGACGCCGTACTGGCCGACAAGAAGGTGCTGGTGGTCGATGACGACGTGCGCAACGTCTTCGCGCTGACCAACATCCTGGAACTGCACGGCATGCGGGTGCTGTACGCGGAGAACGGCCGCAAGGGCATCGAGATGCTGTCGTGCAACGAGGACGTCGACCTGGTCCTGATGGACATCATGATGCCGGAGATGGATGGTTACGCGGCCACCGCGGCCATCCGCAAGATGCCGCGCTTCGCGGACCTGCCGATCATCGCGGTCACGGCCAAGGCCATGCAGGGCGACCGGGAGAAGACACTGTCGGCGGGGGCGAGCGACTATGTCACCAAACCCGTCGACGCGCAGGAACTGCTCACCCGCATCCAGCAGTGGATGTCGCCGTGAGCCCCCTCATCGCTGCTTGAGGCGCGCTTCGAGGCCGTCGAGGAAGCAGGTGAGCCCGAAGTCGAAGTTGACGGCGCGAAGGGCCTGCTGGTCGAGGTCGGCGTACTCGGAGTAGCGGGCGGCCAGTTCGGGATAGTCGTTCGCGGCACGGGTCACGATGTCCGTCATCGCCTTGACCAGGTCCTGCTCGTTCAGCCCGGATCGCCTGGTGGCGGACCGCCAGGCGATCTCCGGCAGGGTCGTGCCCAGCACGTAGGCCATCATCGTCGAGGCGGCGTGGTCCAGGCCCATGCCGGTGAACCCCGCCTTGGCGAAGGTGCGCATCAGCCCGTCGGACAGGCGCATGGCGTTGGGGCCGATGCTGGGCATGGTGCCGATGAGCACCGCGGACCAGGGGTGGGCGAAGAGCGCCTGGCGCACACCGTAGGCGAAGGCCGAGGCCGCGTCGCGCCAGCCGCTCGTCTCCGGGTCGAACGGCGGGACCTCGCTGAAGACCTCGTCGAGGACGAGTTCGAGAAGGTCGTCCTTGTTGGCCACGTGCCAGTAGATGCTCGTGGCCCCCGCCCCGAGTTTGGTGCCCAGGCGGCGCATGCTCAGCGCCTCCATCCCCTCGGCGTCGAGGATCTCCATGGCCGCGCGCACGATCTGCGCCCGGCTCAGCGTCGGGCTCTTCGAAGGACGCTTCTCACGGGTCCACACCGAGGACAGGGGCTGTTCCACATCCCTAAGCATACGGCTGATAATACGGTGTTCGATTTATCGCACAATGTGCGAGTGTCGAGGGCGGGCATCCGAGGGTGAGGGGGATGTCACGGAAGGGTGCCAAAAATTCATGTATTTCAGATTGCTTAAGTGGGAAATATGGGCGACGATGGTTCATGAGTCGCCCGAGCCCGTGGAGGTGGACATGGCCGGCACAGCCCGCGTCTGGCGAACGTCCGGGCGTGCCGGTGCGAGGGCCCGTGGCGTTCGGGGCCTTCGTGGCTCAGGCGACTCACGGCGTCCCGGTCTGGCCGGGGCCGCCTCCTCCGAGAAGCCCGGGCGGGGAACCTGGGGGGTGCTCCGCCCGGCATCCTGTACGGCTTGCGCCAACCGTCGCAGGGCGCAAGCCGTACAGGAACTCGGAGGTAGGACTGGAACGGCGTTCTAACAACATGACGGCTTTGCCGGTCATATCCCGACAGTCTGGTGGTTTGAGCAGGTGAGGTAACCCGACATACTCGTTGTATGTCGGACCTTTTTGCACGCCACCGCGCGGTAATGCCCAACTGGTTGGCCCTCTACTACAACGAGCCCATCGAGATCGTCGGCGGCAAGGGCAACCGGGTCGTCGACGCCTCCGGTAAGAGCTATCTGGACTTCTTCGCGGGCATCCTGACCAACATGATCGGCTACGACGTGCCCGAGGTGCGCGAGGCCGTGGAACGTCAGCTCGCGACCGGCGTGGTGCACACCTCCACGGTCTATCTGCTCCGCGGCCAGGTCGAGCTCGCCGAGAAGATCGCCCGGCTCTCCGGCATCGAGAACGCCAAGGTCTTCTTCACCAACTCGGGCACCGAGGCCAACGAGACCGCGCTGCTGCTGGCGACCTACGCCCGCCGGTCCGACCAGGTCCTGGCCATGCGGCAGAGCTACCACGGCCGCTCCTTCGGGGCGATCAGCGTGACGAGCAACCGCTCCTGGAAGAACAACTCCCTGTCGCCGCTGAACGTGCACTTCCTGCACGGCGCCGACCGGCACCTGACCCAGTTCCGCGGCCTGTCCGACGCCGACTACATCGCCGCCTGCGTGGACGACCTGCGCCACGTGCTCGCCACCTCCGTCGGAGGCGACGTGGCCGCGCTGATCGCCGAGCCGATCCAGGGGGTCGGCGGCTTCAGCATGGCGCCCGACGGGCTGTTCGCCGCCTACAAGGAGGTCCTCGACGCCGAGGGCGTCCTGTTCATCTCCGACGAGGTGCAGACCGGCTGGGGCCGTACCGGTTCGGCGTTCTTCGGCATCCAGAACCACGGCGTCACGCCGGACATGATGACCTTCGCCAAGGGGCTCGGCAACGGCTTCGCGGTCGGCGGCGTCGTGGCGCGGGGTGACCTGATGGACGGCCCGCACGCGGCCGGCCTCGCCACCTTCGGCGGCAACCCGATCTCCATGGCCGCCGCCAACGCCACCCTCGACTACGTGCTCGACCACGACCTGCAGGCCAACGCCGCCAGGACCGGCGCTCTGATCATCGACGGGCTCAGGCAGGCCGCGCCGCGTCTGCCGATCGTCGGCGACGTGCGGGGCAAGGGCCTGATGTTCGCCGTCGAACTGGTCGACCCGGCGACCGGGGCACCCTCTCCCGCGATCGCGGCCAGGTTCATGGAGGAGACGAAGAAGGCGGGCCTGCTGGCGGGCAAGGGCGGCCTGTACGGCAACGTGCTGCGGATGGCCCCGCCGCTCACCCTGACCCAGGACGAGGCCGCCGAGGGCCTCGGGATCATCGTCAACGCGCTCGAAACCGTCAACGCCGAGGTCACGTCGTGAAGAACATCACCCACTGGATCGACGGCGTCCTCACCGAGGTTCCCGAGGCGGGCCGTACGTCGGAGATCTTCGACCCGGCGACCGGCCGGGTGGCCGGGCACGTCCACCTGGCCTCGACGGAGGAGGTGGACGCGGCCGTCGCCTCGGCCGTGGCCGCCTACCCCGCATGGAGGGACTCCTCGCTGGTCAAGCGCTCACAGGTGCTCTTCCGCTTCCGTGAGCTCCTGAACGCCAACCGTGACGAGCTGGCCCGGCTCATCTCGGCCGAGCACGGCAAGGTCCACTCCGACGCGCTGGGCGAGGTCGCCAGGGGCATCGAGGTCGTCGAGTTCGCCTGCGGCATCCCGCACCTGCTCAAGGGCGGCTTCTCCGAGGGCGTCTCGACCCGGGTCGACTCCTACTCGATCCGTCAGCCGCTGGGCGTCGTCGCGGGCATCACCCCGTTCAACTTCCCGGCCATGGTGCCGATGTGGATGTTCCCGATCGCGATCGCGGCGGGCAACGCCTTCATCCTGAAACCCTCGGAGCGGGACCCGTCCGCCTCCCTGCTGCTGGCCGGGCTCTGGAAGGAGGCGGGGCTGCCCGACGGTGTCTTCACCGTGCTCCAGGGTGACAAGGTCGCGGTCGACCGGCTGCTTGAGCACCCCGACGTGCGGGCCGTCTCGTTCGTCGGCTCGACCCCGGTCGCCCGTTACGTCTACGAGACCGGCAGCGCGGCGGGCAAGCGGGTACAGGCGCTCGGCGGCGCGAAGAACCACATGCTCGTGCTGCCCGACGCCGACCTCGACCTCGTCGCCGACGCGGCGGTCTCGGCGGGCTTCGGCTCCGCGGGGGAGCGGTGCATGGCGATCTCCGTCGTGCTCGCCGTCGACCCGATCGGGGACGAGCTGGTCGACAAGATCGTCTCCCGAGTCTCGGCGCTGACCGTCGGCCCCGGCGACGACCCGGCCTCCGAGATGGGACCGCTGGTCACCGGGGCACACCGCGACAAGGTGGTCTCCTACCTCGACCTGGGGGTGTCAGAGGGGGCCAAGCTCGTCGTGGACGGCCGCCTGACCCCGGTGCGCGGTGGCACGACGGCCGAGGAGACCCCCGGTTTCTGGCTCGGCCCGACGGTCCTGGACCACGTCCCGGCCGACTCCCGCGTCCATCGCGAGGAGATCTTCGGGCCGGTGCTGTCGATCGTGCGCGTCTCCTCCTACGAGGAGGGGCTCGGCCTGATCAACAGCGGTGAGTACGGCAACGGCACCGCCGTCTTCACCAACGACGGCGGCGCGGCCAGGCGCTTCCAGAACGAGGTCGAGGTCGGCATGGTCGGCATCAACGTGCCGATCCCGGTGCCGATGGCCTTCTACAGCTTCGGCGGCTGGAAGGCGTCACTGTTCGGCGACAGCCACGTCCACGGCACGGAGGGCGTGCACTTCTACACCCGGGGCAAGGTCGTCACCTCCCGCTGGCTCGACCCGAGCCACGGTGGGGTCAACCTCGGATTCCCGACCAACCGGTAGCCGCGCGGGCGGTGACGGGACGGCCCCGCGGGAAGATCTCCCGTGGGGCCGCTCCGTATGTGGACGGGGCTCCGCGGGCGGCCGATAGGCTCCGGACAGATCGAGTCGTAGGGGGAGCTGCGTGAGCGGGGACAGGTTCCGGCGTACACGCCTCGGCGCACTGGCCGGTGTTGTGGCCCTGACGGTCTGTCTCCCGGTCGCGACGGCCCCCGGCGCGCTCGCCCGGCGGGCGGCCGTTCAGGACACGCGGTCCCCGACACCGAGCCCGAAGCCTTCGGCGTCGATCGGCAAGGGGGAGGGCACCCTGCAGGTGCTCACCTACCAGGGCCACGTCGAGTACGGCGGCGCGACCGCGAGCGCCGACTGGCTCTCGCCCTTCGAGAAGCTCACCGGCTGCAGGGTCAGCAGGCTCGACCGGGTCCACTCCGGCGAGGAGATGGCGGAGAAGGTCCGTTCGGCCTCCTACGACGTGATCTCGGCCTCCCCCGACCTGGCCGGCAGGCTGATCGCGGACGGCGCGGTCAGGCCGCTGGACACCACGCTCCTGCGGTCCTACAAGGACATCCCCCGGCGGCTGCGTGAACTGCCCGCCACCCGGGACGCGAGCGGCAAGGTCTACGGAGTCCCCTATCTGTGGGGGACCAACCAGGTCATACGCGAGCCCGGCGCCCCCGACGGGCCGGACGCGGTCTACCGGACGGAGCAGTCGGCCGTCAGGGACACCCCGCTGAGCATCGCCGACGCCGCCCTGGCACTCAGACGGACCAGGCCGGAGCTGGGGGTCAAGGACCCCTACCAGCTCACCCCCGCCCAGCTCGACGCCGCCGTCGGGCTGCTGGCCGAGCACGACGGGCCCCGCCGGGTGTACTGGACGAGCACCCTGGAGGTGATCCAGGCCTTCTCGACGGGGGAGGCGCACGTGGCCCAGGCGCTGCCGTACCACCTGGATCTCTTCGAGCGCGCGGGCAGGACGGTCGAGCGGGAGAAGGGGCCGGTGACCGGGTGGGCCGACGCCTGGATGGTCGGGACCGGCGCCACCAGCCCCAACTGCGCCTACAAGTGGCTCAACTGGGTCGGCTCCGCGGACACGCAGCACTCGGCCGCCGCCTGGACGGGGCTGGCGCCCGCCAACGTCAAGGCCTGCGACGGCGAGGTCCGGAGGCTGTGCGACGCCTACCACGCGCGTGACGACCGCGAGCTCGGGCGTGTCCTCTTCGCCGCCCGTCCAACGAAGGACTGCGGTGGTTCGGGTGGGGAATGCACTGACTACACCGAATGGGAAAAAAGGTGGAAGGACCTGGTGAAGTGAGCGGGGTGGCCACCGCCCGCGGCTGAACGGGACGCCCTCTCCGACCATGTGTGAGGCGGCCACGGTTTCCGTGGGGGCGTCCGTCACCCGCGACGAATCCGGTGGTGAAATCACGTCCCGAATATCAACTGGTTGACCAGTCAGTGGATAGGATCCCGCCATGAGAATCCTTCTTGTGGGAGCGGGCGGGGTCGGCTCGGCCGTCGTCCCCATCGCGGCGCGCCGAGATTTCTTCGAACACATCGTGGTGGCCGACTCTCAACAGAGCCGGGCCACCGCCGCGGTGGCCAGAGCCGGTGACCCGCGGTTCAGCGCGATCACGCTGGACGCCTCCGACCAGGAGGCGGTCGAGGCCGCCCTGGCCGGGCACCGCTGCGACGTGCTCCTCAACGCCGTCGATCCGCGTTTCACCATGCCGCTGTTCAGGGCCGCGCTCAACGCGGGGGCGGACTACCTGGACATGGCGATGTCGCTGTCCCGCCCCCACCCGGGCAGGCCGTACGAGTTGCCGGGGGTGAAGCTCGGTGACGAGCAGTTCGCTCTGACCGGGCGGTGGCGGGACAGAGGTCGCCTCGCGCTGGTCGGCATGGGGGTCGAACCGGGGCTGGCCGACGTGTTCGCGCGCTACGCGGCCGAGCACCTCTTCGAGAGCATCGAGGAGATCGGTGTCCGCGACGGGTCGAACCTGGTGGTCGAGGGCTACGACTTCGCGCCGACCTTCTCCATCTGGACGACCATCGAGGAGTGCCTGAACCCCCCGGTGGTCTGGGAGGACGGCGCCTGGCACACCACCGAGCCGTTCAGCGAACCCGAGGTGTTCGACTTCCCCGAGGGGATCGGCCCCGTCGAGTGCGTCAACGTCGAGCACGAGGAGGTCCTGCTCGTGCCGCGCTGGATCGACGCCGGGCGGGTGACGTTCAAGTACGGTCTCGGCGAGGAGTTCATCGGCGTTCTGAAGACCCTGCGCAAGCTCGGCCTGGACAACGCGGGCAAGATCCGGGTCGGTGGTGTCGAGGCCTCACCGAGGGACGTGGTCGCCGCGGCCCTGCCCGATCCGGCGACGCTCGGCGAGCGGATGCGCGGCAAGACGTGCGCGGGCACCTGGGTGAAGGGCGTCGGCAAGGACGGCGCGCCCAGGGAGGTCTACCTGTACCACGTGGTGGACAACGCGTGGTCGATGCGGGAGTACGGCTGCCAGGCCGTGGTGTGGCAGACGGCGCTGCACCCGGTGGTCGCGCTCGAACTGCTGGCGAGCGGGGTCTGGGCGGGCTCGGGGGTGCTGGGACCCGAGGCGTTCGACGCGGTGCCGTTCCTGGACCTGCTCGATGACTACGGCTCGCCGTGGAGGATGCGGGAGCAGACGCACGGGGCGCTGCTGTCCGCCTGAGACGGCGCGGAGGCGAGCCTCAGAAGAAGGCCGCGCGGCGGGGCAGGTGGTAGATGTTCTCCTCGGTCTCCTGGACCAGTGCCTCGGCGCACTCGTCGCAGGCGAACAGCGGGGAGTCGTTGGGCAGCCTGCCGATCCTGATCCTTGGCCGGGGCCATCTCTTGTGGCAGGTAACACAGGCGTCGCCCTCGCACTGAGCCCGGGTGAGGCCCTCCGGGTCGAACGTCGCCGTGATCCGTGCCGCCCTGGTATGCCGCCAGTCCATCACGTCTCCCGTCTTGATCGCGAAGTCTTATACCGGAACCGTTATAACGCCGTTTCCGTCCGTGATCGGTGTGGTAAGTGTCAAGCGGTGGTTAAATCACTCCCTGTGCGCCTTCCATAACGCAATAAAAGGGGCACCCAGTCTTAAGCCGGGTGCCCCTTTTGCGGTGATCCAAACCGTTAGATCTCGCTGATGATCTTCTCCAGGATCGTCAGTCCCTCTTCGAGCAGGTGGTCGGGCATGACCAGCGGCGGAAGGAATCTCAGAACGTTGCCGTAGGTGCCGGCGGTCAGCACGAGCAGCCCCTCCGCGTGGCACCTGGCGGCGATCTCGCCGGCCGCCGTCGGGTGCGGCTCCTTGGTGCCGGGGACGACCAGCTCGATCGCGATCATGGCGCCCCGGCCGCGCACGTCACCGATCACCGGGTTGCGCTCCGCCACGGCCCGCAGCCGGGGGAGCATGACCTCGCCGATGTGACGGGCCCTGCCGGTCAGGTCCTCGGCCTCGATGGTCTCGATCACACCCAGCGCCGCCTCGCAGGCCAGCGGGTTGCCGCCGTAGGTGCCGCCGAGACCGCCGACGTGGACCTTGTCGAGCAGCTCGGCCCTGCCGGTGACGGCCGACAGGGGCAGGCCGCCCGCGATGCCCTTGGCGGTGACGATGATGTCGGGGACGACGCCCTCGTCCTCACAGGCGAACAGGTGGCCGGTGCGCGCGAAACCGGTCTGGACCTCGTCGGCGATGAAGACGATGCCGTTCTCCCGGCAGAACTCCGCGATCCTGGGCAGGAAGCCCTTGGCCGGCTCGATGAAGCCGCCCTCGCCCGCGATCGGCTCGATCACCACGGCGGCCACGTTCTGCGCGCCGATCTGCTTGCCGATCTGGTCGATCGCCTGGGCCGCGGCCTCCTCGGCGCAGTTCTCCGGGCCGGTCGGCCAGCGGAAGGGGTAGGCCAGCGGCATCCGGTAGACCTCGGGGGCGAACGGCCCGAACCCGTGCTTGTACGGCATGCTCTTGGCCGTCAGCGTCATCGTCAGCAGCGTGCGGCCGTGGTAGCCGTGGTCGAAGACGACGACCGCCTGGCGCCCCGTGGCGTGCCGCGCCACCTTGACCGCGTTCTCCACGGCCTCGGCGCCGCTGTTGAGCAGGAAGGTGCGCTTCTCGTGGTCACCCGGGGTCAGCTCGTTGAGCCTCTCGCAGACCCGGACGTAGGACTCGTAGGGAGTGACCATGAAACAGGTGTGCGTGAAGTCCGCGACCTGCCTGGTCACCCGCTCGACCACGCGCGGGGCGGAGTTGCCCACGCTGGTCACCGCGATGCCGGAGCCGAAGTCGATCAGTGAGTTGCCGTCGGCGTCGACGACCACACCGCCCCCGGCCTGCGTCACGAAGACGGGCAGCGTGGTGCCGATGCCCGGAGGAACGGCGGCCTGCTTGCGCGCGAACAGCTCGCGGGATTTGGGGCCGGGAATCTCGGTGACGACCCGGCGCTCCTGAGGAAGCGAGGGGCCGCCCTGGGTGACGGTGCTCATGCTGTGACGGTATGTCGCGCGTACCGGGATGCGGATGATGCACTATGGCAAAATTACCGACAGCACTCTTGCCGTAACGTACAAATCCGGGGGTGATCGTGGCACCGACGCTCCGCACCGTCGTGCGGCGTCTGCCGCTCAAACTCGCCGTGCTGGCCGGGCACGACGCGCTCGACAGCCAGGTCCGCTGGGTCGCGGTCAGCGAGCTTGAGGACCCCACCCCCTTCCTTGAGGGCGGCGAACTGGTGCTGACCACCGGTATGCGCCTGCACGAGGCGGACGCGGCCCCCTACGTCGGCAGGCTCGTGGCCAGGAACGTCACCGGTCTCGGCTTCGGCGTCGGCCTCGGGCACGAGGAGATCCCCGCCGGGCTGGTCGAGGCCGCGGCGCTGGCGGGCCTGCCGCTGATCGAGGTGCCCCGCGACACCCCGTTCGTGGCCATCAGCAAGCTGGTCAGCGACCTGATCGCCGCCGAACAGTACGAGGAGATCAGCCGCGCCTTCGCCGCCCAGGGACGCCTGACCCGCGCCGCGCTCCGCCCGGAGGGGGCCGCCGCGGTGATCGACCGCCTGGCCCACGAACTGGGCGGCTGGGCCGCACTGCTCGACGAGGCGGGGGCCGTACGGCACGCGGCGGGCAGGGACGCCTCCCACGTCACCAGGCTGCTGCCCGAACTGGAGCGGCTCAGGAAACCCGCGGGACGCGGCGCCCCGGCGAGCCTGGCGCTGTCCACCCCGGCCGAGCACATCGTCGTGCAACCACTCGGCGCCCGCCGGGTCAGGGGGTTCTTCGCGGTCGGCGCGGAGCGGCCGTTCACACCGGTCGCGCACACCGTGGTCAACGCCGCCGGGTCGCTGCTGACGCTGGCCATCGAGCACGGCAGGGAACATCTGGCCGCCGAGCGCAGGATCCGCGCGGCCGTGCTGAGGTTGCTGCTGGCCGGGCAGGCCGAGGCAGGGCGGGAGGTCCTGGACCTGCTGGGGGAGACGTTGCCCGTGGACCGGCTGGTCGTGCTGGCCGTCCGCGGCGACCGGGAGGCGGTGCTCGACGCCGTCGCGGCGGGCTTCGCCGGGGCCCCCACCGGAGTCTTCGCCGCGCCGGACGCGGAGCGGGTGGTCGTCCTCGCCCCCGAGGGCCTCGCGGACGAGGTGGCCCAGGCACTCGCCGAGTACGGCGAGGTCGGTCTCGGCGCCCCGGTCGGTCTCGACGACCTGCACGCCGGACTCGGCCAGGCGGACCGGGCACTGGCCGCGGCCGGTCGCGGCACCGAGCGTGTGACGCGCTTCGCCGACCTGGCGGGCCAGGGTCTGCTGTCCCTGCTGGACGCCGAGGCGGCCGAGGCGTTCTCCGCCGCGCTGCTCGCCCCCCTGCGCGAGTACGGCTCGCGCGCCGACCTGCTGGAGTCCCTGCGCGCCTACCTGGCCTGCAACGGCCACTGGGACGCCGCCGCGCAACGGCTCGGCGTGCACCGGCACACCCTGCGTTACCGTATGCGCCGTGTCGCCGAGCTTCTCGGCCGCGACCTCGACGACCCCGGCGCCCGCGCGGAGCTCTGGGTCGCGCTGACCACGGCGGGATGACCACGTCCTCCGCAGGTCACGGCTTCTCGGTCAGATAACGGGAGATGGTGGCGTAGGTGACCGCGTTGTAGGTCTCGCCGTCCCGCAGGTGACCCGACCGCTCCAGGCTGATGGCGCCCTGCGCGGCGGCCCAGAGGGCGTCGGCGATCCTCCTGGGCTGGGTCGGGATGATGTATCCGGCGGAGATGCAGTCCGCGATCACCCGGTCGAGGATGTTGAGCGCGGCCCTGGCCAGGGTCCTGGCCCGCTCACTCGGCACGAAACCGGGGATGGCCCGCTCGAACATCAGGGCGTAGTAACCGGGCTCGGCCAGGGCGGCCTCCCGGTAGGCGGGACCGAGCGCGGTGAGGTGCTCAAGGGCGTTCCTGCGCGGAGGCACGGCCTCAAGGCGCCGTCTGAACCGCTCGAACCCCTCAAGGTAGAGCGCCTCGGCCAGCCCTTCCTTGCTGCCGAACATGGTGTAGACGACCGTCGTCGAGCACCCGGCCTCGGTGGCGATGCGGCGCATCGACAGGCTTTCCGGGCCGACGGTGACGAGAAGCTGACTGGCCACGTCGAGGAGCCGTCCGCGAAGCTCGTCCTGGCCCGCCCGTTCGCCGAGGTGATAGGCACCCTGCAGCCCGCGCGGCGCCGGAGAGGTCATGCGGCCACGCCCTTCCGCTGTGAGGGAGTTGCAACCGTGACTTAGCCAGAGCGAAGATCGTTCAAACCGTCGTCATATAGGAATATCCATAAAGCGGGCCGGTTTCGTTACAGCCCCCAAGAGAGAAGAGGACATACGGAACGGCGCATCGCGCTGACCGTCTTGTACGCCCTGGAGTAACGCCCCGTCGCGGCGGTTGGCATACCGTCTGAGCATGGACGTGCGCCCCTTCTGGCTCGCCGGCCGTCCCGCCACCGGGGACGCCGAGCTCACCGTGACCAACTCACACGACGGCCGTGTCGTCGGCCTCTGCTCAGTGCCGACGGCCGACCAGGTCGAGGAGGCCGTCGCAGCGGCGGTGGCCGTGCGCGGGCAGGCCGCCGCGCTCCCCATCCACGTGCGGGCCGACGCCCTCGCCCACGTCTCGCGCCGCCTGGCCGAGCGCGCCGAGGAGCTCGCCCGGCTGATCATGGAGGAGAACGGCAAGCCGATCTTCTGGGCCCGTGGCGAGGTCAACCGCGCGATCTCCACCTTCAGGTTCGCGGCCGAGGAGACCCGCAGGCTCAGCGGCGAGGTCATGCGCCTGGACACCGAGGCCGGCTCCGCGGGCCGTCTCGCCTACATCTCGCGCGTCCCGCACGGCCCGGTCCTGGCGATCACGCCGTTCAACTTCCCGCTCAACCTGGTGGCCCACAAGGTCGCCCCCGCCATCGCGGTCGGCGCGCCGGTCATCGTCAAGCCGGCCCCCGCGACCCCGCTCTCCGCCCTGGTGCTCGGCGAGATCCTGGCCGAGACCGACCTGCCCGAGGGCATGTTCTCCGTGCTGCCGGTGCCCAACGACCGCGCGGGCGCCCTGGTCGAGGACCCGCGCCTGCCGGTGGTCTCCTTCACCGGCTCCGGCCCCGTCGGTTACGCGATCATGGACCAGGTGCCGCGCAAGCACGTCACCCTGGAGCTCGGCGGCAACGCCGCCGCGGTCGTGCTCGCCGACGCCGACCTCGACTGGGCGGCTTCGAGGGTCGCGCTGTTCTCCAACTACCAGGCCGGGCAGAGCTGCATCGCCGTCCAGCGTGTGATCGTCGAGGAGTCCGTGCGTGAGGACTTCCTGGCCAGGCTGGTGCCCGCGGTCGAGGCCCTGGTCGTCGGCGACCCCGCCGACGACCGGACCCAGGTCGGGCCGCTGGTCTCGGTCGAGGCCGCGGAGCGCGTCGAGCAGTGGGTCAAGGAGGCCGTGGCGGCCGGTGCCCGGCTGCTGGCGGGCGGCACCCGCGAGGGCGCGACCGTCGCCCCGACCGTGCTCGCCGACGTCCCGCACGACGCCAAGGTCTCCTGCGAGGAGGTCTTCGGCCCGGTGATGATCGTCCAGTCGGTCTCCGGCGTGGACGAGGCGTTCGCCACGGTCAACGACTCCAAGTACGGTCTGCAGGCCGGGGTGTTCACCCGCAACCTGGACGTCGCCTTCCGCGCCAACCGCGAGCTCGAGGTGGGCGGCGTGGTCATCGGGGACGTTCCGTCCTACCGCGCCGACCAGATGCCCTACGGCGGCATCAAGGAGTCCGGCGTCGGCCGCGAGGGCATCCGCTCCGCCATCGCCGACTTCACCTACGAGAAGGTCATGGTCCTGACCGGGCTCTCCCTGTAGGCCCCAGAGAGGTACGGCCCGCACCCTGGGGCGCGGGCCGTACCCTCATGATCTCTGGGCGACGGCGTAGAGCCGTCTGGCGGTCTCACCGAAGTAGGGGCCGTACATCGTGCCGCGGTCGTCGCTGTACTTGAAGCTGCTCACCGAGGTGACCGTGCCGTGCCCGGTCACGGGGTCGAAGCCGCTCAGCCAGGGGCCGCCGCTCGACCCGGCGGTCATGTCGCAGCGCAGGCCCTGGTCGCTGGTCTGGCCGTGCGGGTCGTCACGGACCGTCCCCGCGCAGAAGACCAGGTTCTCGCCGTCGTAGGGCAGGTCGGCGGGGAAGCCGAAACCGTGGGTCTGACGGCCCCTGGCGGTGTCGAAGGCGATGTCCTGGACGCCGACGACCTCGGCCAGGTGCCTGCCGCCCCGCGGGTTGACCGCGACCATGCCGATGTCGTGGCTGTCGTCACCGCCCCGCGCCCACGCGCCCGTCACGAACATGCGCCGGGCCGTGAACTGCCCGTACGGCCGTCGCCCCCGGTCGTAGCCGGGCACGAAGACCCAGTTGTCCGCCCACGCGCCCGTGCCGTTCTTGACGCAGTGGCCCGCGGTGACGACCAGGTCCGCGTTGGCGCTCCTGACCGAACTCGCCGAGCACACGAAGTCGGTCCCGCCGAGGGTCATGAACACGCGCCCCGTCGTACGGGCGACCTGCCCGCCCGCGCCCCAGCGGGCACCGCCGACCCGCGCGCCGTACCGGGTGCGGGTCGCGCCCGGCGGGGCCTTGACGGACCGCACGGCGGACCTTCCGCCGGGTCTCGCGGCGAGTCTCACGACGGAGGGTCCCGTGCCGGGCGTTTCGAAGGAGGCCTTCAGCCCGAGCAGGCCGGTGACCGCGCCGAGCACGCCGGTCACCGGCCCGAGCAGGCCGATGGGGGCGGCGGCGGCCATCCGGCGGGGCGTCCAGTAGGCGAGCACACGGCGCTGCTCGGCGGAGTTTCCCGCGCCCGTGTGCCCGGCGACGCCGGTGTCGTCTCCACCCGGGGTCGCCGGCTGTGCGAGGTGTTCGGCCAGTCCGTGCGAGGTCTGCCGGTGTTCGGGGGCCGTCGTGCCGGTCGCGGGGGCGCCGAGCAGCCCGGCGACGAGCACGGCACCCAGGAGCAGGGGGAGGCTCGAAGTCATGGGCCGAGTTTGCACTACCAGATGTGTTCTTGTTGCTACTTTCGGTGAAAGTCGAGGGTTGTCGGCGCTCTGCGTACCCTCGGCGGCGGTCCGACCGGGAGGGGCCATCCGGGAGAATGGGCCCGTGCAGCCAGACACCACGCGTTCGGTCGCCCTGCTCGGCTCTACCGGCTCGATCGGGACCCAGGCCCTCGACGTCATCGCCCGCAATCCCGCCCGGTTCCGGGTCGTGGCCCTGGCCGCGGGGGGTGGCAGGGTCGACCTGCTGGCCCGCCAGGCGGCCGAGTTCGGGCCCGACGTGGTGGCCGTCGCCGATCCGGCCGCCCTGCCCGAACTGCGGCGGGCACTGGCCGGGCACGGGGCGAGCCCCACGGTCCTGGCCGGGCCAGAGGGAGTCGCCGAGGCGGCGGCCTGGCCGTCCGACGTGGTCCTCAACGGCGTCACCGGGGCGCTCGGACTGACCTCGACGCTGGCCGCGCTTGAGGCGGGCCGGGTGCTCGCCCTGGCCAACAAGGAGTCGCTGATCATCGGCGGTCCCCTGGTCAAGCGGCTGGCCAAACCCGGGAGACTGCTGCCGGTCGACTCCGAGCACTCCGCCCTGGCCCAGTGCCTGTGGGCCGCGGGTCCGCAGGGGCCGGACGCCTCCGCCGTACGGCGGCTGGTCGTCACCGCCAGCGGCGGCCCCTTCCGCGGCAGGCCGAGGGAGCAGCTCACCGGGGTGACCCCGGAGCAGGCCCTGGCGCATCCGACCTGGTCGATGGGGCCCGTCGTCACGGTGAACTCCGCCACACTCGTCAACAAGGGCCTTGAGGTCATCGAGGCCCATCTGCTCTTCGACATCGGCTTCGACCGGATCGAGGTGGTGGTCCACCCGCAGTCGGTCGTGCACTCGATGGTCGAGTTCGTCGACGGCTCGGTCGTCGCCCAGGCCAGCCCGCCCGACATGCGGCTGCCGATCGCGCTGGCCCTCGGCTGGCCGGAACGGGTCCAGGCCGCGGCTCCTCCGGTCGACTGGACCAGGGCCCACACCTGGACCTTCGAGCCCCTCGACGACGAGGCGTTCCCCGCCGTCGCGCTGGCCCGTCACGTCGGATCCGCGGGGGGTACGGCCCCGGCCGTCTACAACGCCGCCAACGAGGTCTGCGTCGAGGCCTTCCTCACCGGGCGGCTGCCGTTCACCGGCATCGTGGACACCGTGGCCGCGGTCGTCTCCGAGCACGCCGTGACCTCGGCGGAGACGGTCGCAGAGGTGCTGGACGCTGACGAATGGGCACGGATTCGGGCACGGGAGCTCACGGCTACTGCCTAGACTGGAGATGTCCCCGACTCACCAAGGGCTGAAAATGACTTCTGTTGCTCTCGGGATCCCGTCCGTGAGGACCAGGCCGATCGCCGAGCGACGCAAATCCCGTCAGATCATGGTTGGTTCCGTTCCTGTCGGCGGTGACGCGCCGGTCAGCGTGCAGTCGATGACCACCACGCTCACCGCGGACGTCAACGCGACGCTCCAGCAGATCGCCGAGCTGACCGCGTCCGGCTGCCAGATCGTCAGGGTCGCCGTGCCGTCCCAGGACGACGCCGACGCGCTGCCGATCATCGCCAGGAAATCCCAGATCCCGGTCATCGCCGACATCCACTTCCAGCCGAAGTACGTCTTCGCCGCGATCGAGGCGGGCTGCGCGGCGGTCCGGGTCAACCCGGGCAACATCAAGAAGTTCGACGACAAGGTCGGTGAGATCGCCAGGGCCGCCGCCGACCACGGCGTGCCGATCAGGATCGGCGTCAACGCCGGCTCCCTGGACCCCAGGCTGCTGCAGAAGTACGGCAAGGCCACCCCGGAGGCGCTGGTCGAGTCGGCGCTGTGGGAGTGCTCGCTGTTCGAGGAGCACGGTTTCCAGGACATCAAGATCTCGGTCAAGCACAACGACCCGGTCGTGATGGTGCAGGCGTACCGGCTCCTCGCGCAGCGCTGCGACTACCCCCTCCACCTGGGCGTCACCGAGGCGGGGCCCGCCTTCCAGGGCACGATCAAGTCGGCCGTGGCCTTCGGCGCCCTGCTGGCCGAGGGCATCGGCGACACGATCCGGGTCTCGCTGTCGGCCCCTCCGGTCGAGGAGGTCAAGGTCGGCGCCGCGATCCTGGAGTCGCTGAACCTCCGCGAGCGCGGTCTGGAGATCGTCTCCTGCCCCTCGTGCGGACGCGCCCAGGTCGACGTCTACACCCTGGCCGAGCAGGTCCAGGCGGGCCTGACCGGCCTGAAGGTCCCGCTGCGGGTCGCGGTGATGGGCTGCGTGGTCAACGGTCCCGGCGAGGCGCGGGAGGCCGACCTGGGGGTCGCCTCGGGCAACGGCAAGGGCCAGATCTTCGTCAAGGGCAAGGTCATCAAGACCGTCCCCGAGTCGCAGATCGTGGAGACCCTCATCGAGGAGGCCCTGCGGCTTGCCGAGGAGATGGGTGTGGAGATCGACTTCGACGACGAGGACGCCCCCGGCCCCGAGGTCGTCGTCCGTTAATCCGTTGCCGTCCCTGCCCGGACAGGGCAGGGTTCACGTCATGATCGAAGTACGTGTCCTGAGCTCGGACGACTGGCCGCTGTGGCGGGAGCTGAGGCTGGCGGCCCTCGCCGAGGCGCCGGCCGCCTTCGGGGCGAGACTGGCCGACTGGCAGGGGGACGGCGACCGCGAGGACCGCTGGCGGGGACGCCTTGAGATACCCGGTTCGCACAACGTGGTCGCGGTCCTCGACGGAGTGCTCGCCGGAATGGCCAGCGGTGTCCCCGCCGGCGGTGCGGACACGGTCGAGCTGATCTCGATGTGGGTCAGCCCCCAGGCCCGGGGCCGGGGGGTCGCGGGCCACCTGATCCAGGAGATCGAGCGATGGGCGGCGCTGCGGAGCACCGCGACCCTACGCCTGTGTGTGATGCCGGACAACGACGCGGCCATCGCGCTCTACCGGGGCCACGGCTTCAAGGACACCGGGGAACTCGGCGACCTGCTCGGCGACGGCAGGAGCAGGGAGATCGTCATGGCCAAGCCCCTGGGTGGCTCCGGAGGGTGACCGGACGGCCGGTGGAAAAGGTGAGATCTCCTGATCTCTGGGGCGAACGGGGCGAATGTGTCGGGTGAACAACCTGGGGCCATAACTCAGAGTCGCCATTGACTACCCTTGGTCGCTGGGCTTGATTTGGTTGCGGTCCTCACTCGTCGTCACGTTCCGCGACGGGGAGGCAAGGCGTCGTCCTCCGTTGAAAGGAAGCGCATGTTCCGCACCTCTGCCCGCGCGGCGACCCTGGCCCTGGCGGCTCTGACGGGTCTGGCCGGTCTCGTGCCCGCCTCCTCCGCCTCGGCCGCCGTGTCGAGTACCCCCGTCCACACCACCGTGGCGGGGGCCGACGACTGCGGTCGCGAGCTAGGCGAGTGGATCGACGGCGGCCACGCCGTCTACCGGGGAAACCTCCGTGCCGAGCTCAGTGACGAGACGGTCGAGGCGATCGTCTCCTTCCAGGACGACCGGGTCGAGGTCGTCCTCGACGGGCGCTCCTCCGGGTCGCGGCGCCACCGGTTCAACCCGGACCGGCCCGGCATCACCTGGACCACCTTCGGCTTCTCGGTCCTGCTCGACCGTCCCACCTGTGAACGGGACGGCGTGGGCGAGGCCAACCTCGCCCTGAGGGCCCCGGGCCTCGGGCGCCTGCAGGGCCAGGTCCACCGGGAGGAGTAGGTTCGCGGGCGGGTTGTCTCGTGGGGCGGTTCCGCGCGGGCGCGCGGGGCCGCCCCACGGCGTCTCCCGGACCGGCCAGGTGTTCAGGGGCGTCGCGCGTCCACCTCGATCTCTATCCTCATCCGCGGATCGGACAGGCCGCAGACGATCATCGTCGCCGCGGGCCGTACCTCGCCGAAACGGCGGCGCAGGGCGGGCCAGCACAGCTCGAAGTCCGCGCGGTCGGGCAGCATGTAGCGCACGCGCACGACGTCGGCGAACGAACAGCCCGCCTGGGTCAGCGCGCTCTCGATGTTGCGCAGGCACTGTTCGGCCTGCTCGACCACGTCGTCCGAGATCGTCATCGTCGCGTAGTCGAACCCGGTCGTCCCGGACACGTGGACCCGGTCGCCGTCGACCACCGCGCGCGCGTAACCGATCTCCTCCTCGAAGGTGGAACCGCTCAAGATCGCATATCGCTCCGTCATGTGATGGATGCTAGCCAGGGCTCCCGGACGGCAACGTGACGGTCACGGGATGGCAAGGATCTCGTCGTACCGCCCGTGGCCGGGTCACCGGCTGGGAGACCATCGCCTCTGCCGTACGAGTAGGGGGAATTCGTGAAAAGGGTTGTCGGGGTCGCCGTGGGCTTCGCGGTGTTCGCCGCCATGGCCGGGCTACCGCAGGAGGCGGCGGCGCAGGAACGGGACGATCTGGTCTGGGGGCCCTGCGAAACACCGGGCAAGGCCTCGTCGGACGCGGACGCCTCCTCAGGGAGCGGTGAACAGGCGGGTGCGGCGGTCGAGTGCGCCTCCCTGAGGGTCCCGCTCGACTACGCCGATCCTGACCGGACCATCAGCCTGGCGCTGAACCGGGTCAGGGGCGGGGACTCGCGGAACCATCTGGGGGCGTTGCTGGTCAACCCGGGAGGGCCGGGGGCCTCCGGCCTCAGCCTGGCCAGGCGGGTCGCCGCCCAGCTTCCCCCCGACCTCGCCGGACGGTTCGACGTGATCGGGTTCGACCCGCGGGGGGTCGGCCACAGCGAACCCGCGCTGCGGTGCGTCGATCCCGCCGAGTACTACGCCCCGCCCCGCCCGGACAACGTTCCCGGCAACGCCGAACAGGAGGCGGTGCTGCTCGGCAGGGCCCGCCGGTACGCCGAGGCCTGCCAGAGCCGGTGGGACTGGATGCTGCCGCACCTGAGCACGGAGAACAGCGCCAGGGACATGGACGAGATCAGGAAGGCGCTGGGCGAGGAGAAGATCAGCTATCTGGGCTACTCGTACGGCACCTATCTCGGCGCGGTCTACGCCACCCTCTTCCCCGGCCGGGTGAGCCGGATGGTCATGGACAGCGTGGTCGACCCGAAGGGCATCTGGTACGGCTCCAACCTCGCCCAGGACGTCGCCTTCAACCGGCGCCACCGGGACTTCCTGCGCTGGACGGCCCGTCACAACGACGTCTACCGGCTCGGCCGGACGACCAGGATGGTCTCCTTCGCCTGGTACGCCATGCGCAACCGGCTGCGTGTCCGCCCGGCGGGCGGGGTGGTCGGGCCGAGTGAACTCGACGACATCTACACCCTCGGCGGCTACTCCGACCTCGTCTGGCCTCAGCTGGCCAAGGCCTTCTCCACCTACGTCAAGAAGGGGGACGACGCCCCGCTGCTCGCCGCCTACCACAGGTACGCCGAGAACGACGCCGAGGACGAGAACGGCTACGCCGTCTACCTGGGGGTGCAGTGCCATGACGCCGCCTGGCCCGGCCAGTGGAGCAAGTGGCGCTCCGACATGTCCAGGACGCACGCCAAGGCCCCCTTCCTGACCTGGTCGAACGCCTGGTACAACGCGCCGTGCGTGTTCTGGCCCGAGCGCGGGGGCACCCCGGTGACGCTCAAGGACAACGCCGGGCTGCCGCCCATCATGATCGTTCAGGCGGAGCGCGACGCCGCGACGCCGTACCGCGGGGCGCTGCGCATGCGGGCGGTGTTCGGGCGCTCCAGGATGCTGGCCGTGGCCGGGGGAAACCACGGGGCCACCTTCAGCGGCAACCAGTGTGTGGACCGCAGGCTGGCGGCCTACCTCAGGGACGGGACGCTCTTCGGCCCGGCCAGGCGGGCGGCGCGAGGACCGGACGCCCGCTGCGCCGCGACCTCGCAGGCACCGGCCGCGGCCGGGTGACAACACAGGCCACCCAGGGTAGATGACAGGCTCTGTGTTGGTTCCTGCCAAAATCGTGGGGGTCGCGTAGGCTGGGCGCGTGATGCTGCGCACAATGGCGTCGCGCGTGCTCGACGACAACGATCGTGACGAGGTGCTGGCGATCCTGGACGCCGACCCCGTCTCCAACGTTTTCGTCGCCTCCAGGGTTCGTGCCGTCGGTCTCAGCCCGGCCAGGCTCGGCGGCCAGATGTGGGGGTTCGGCCCGCGCGGCGGCCTCACCTCGCTCTGTTACGCGGGAGCCAACCTGGTCCCGGTCAACGCCGGCGCCGAGGCCGTGCACGCCTTCGCCGAGCGTGCCCGCAAGCAGGGGCGCCGCTGCTCCTCGATCGTCGGCCCGTCCGACGCGGTCGAGCCGCTCTGGGAGCGGCTCGAACCGTACTGGGGGGCGGCCCGCGCGATCCGGTGGACCCAGCCGGTGATGGAGGCGACCGAGCCGTCCCCGGTCCCGGCCGACCCCCTGGTCAGACGGGTCAGGCCGGAGGAGTTCGAGATCCTGCTGCCCGCCTGCGTCGCGATGTTCACCGAGGAGGTCGGCATCTCGCCCGAGGTGGGCGACGGGGGCGCGCTCTACCGGTCACGGGTCGCCGAGCTGATCCGGATCGGCAGGTCCTACGCCAGGATCGACGACGGCCGGGTCGTCTTCAAGGCCGAGATCGGCGCCGTGACCCCCCAGGCGTGCCAGATCCAGGGGGTCTGGGTCCACCCCGAGCTGAGGGGCAGGGGCCACGCGGTCGCCGGGATGGCCTCGGTGCTCAAGCACTCCCTCGAATGCTTCGCGCCGGTGGTCTCGCTGTACGTCAACGACTACAACGCCCCCGCGAGGGCGGCCTACCGCAGGGCGGGGTTCCGCGAGGTCGGCACCTTCATGTCCGTCCTCTTCTGAGGAGCGGGTTCACAGGGCCCGGACGAGCCTGGTCAGCAGGTGTTCCAGTTCGGCGCCGGGGTCGGCGGTGAGACCCGCGTGCACCGGGCCCGTCTGCACGATCGTGCTTCGCGGGGCGGTCAGCCAGCGGAACCGGCTGCCGAGCGACTCGCCCGTCAGCGGACCCTCCTCGCCGAGGCAGGAACGCCGGTAGGCGCCCAGAGCGTGTCGTACGCCCTCGACGTCGGCGTTCGCGTCGAGGGCCCGCAGCCTGGCCTCGTCAAGCTCGATCCCGGCGCACAGGTAGTCGCGCGGCTGGCAGTACAGCAGCACCCCGGCGTTGATCAGTTCGCCGCGTTCGACGCGGGGGACGACCCGGATCACGGCGTACTCGTAGACGTCTCTCACCGGTTGTCCTTCCAGAACGCGCCCACCGAGCCGGTCTTGCCGTCCTGCCGTGCCCCGGGAGCCCCCTGGGGAAGCTCCTGGGGGAGCCACCGCCTGGGGGCCTGCGCCCTTGCCAGCAGATGCTCCACATAGGCCTGCCGTACGGCCTCGGCCCCGTCGAAGCCGGGTTCGTCCTCAAGCCACTCGTCGGGGACCTCGTCGACGACTCCGTCGAGGAGGTCCCTGGTGATCGTCTCGCTCAGCTCGGCGTCGACCTCAGGGAGGAGGGTCGCGTGGGGGGCGAGCACGTGGTCGGAGCCGTCGAAGGGGCGCTCCGGGTCGGCGGCCGGCCAGTTGTGGTGGAACCACAGGGCGGCGCCGTGGTCGATCAGCCAGGTGTCGCCGTGCCAGACGAGGAGGTTCGGGTTGCGCCAGCTGCGGTCCACGTTGTGGATCAGGGCGTCGAACCAGAGCAGCCGGGAGGCGAAGCCGGGGTCGGGCGGCCAGGTGAGCGGCTCGAAGCCGAGGGCCGCGGGCAGGAAGTCGACCGCCAGGTTGAGCCCGGCGCTGGCCCGCAGCAGGTCCTGGATCTCCTCGTCGGGCTCCCGCACGCCGAGCTGCGGATCGACGTCGATCACCTTCAGGTCGGGGGTGCGGAAGCCGAGGCGGCGGGCCAGCCCGGCGGCGATGATCTCCGCGACGAGCACCCTGCGGCCCTGCCCCGCGCCCCGGAACTTCACGACGTAGGTCCCGAGGTCGTCCGCCTCGACCACGCCGGGAAGCGACCCGCCCTCGCGCAGCGGGGTCACGTATCGGGTGGCCGTGATCTGTTCCAGCACTCCGCCAGGCTAGCGGATGGTCACGGTCCTCTATCGCCACTCGTGTCACGACATATGGGTAGCTGTTAACGAATGTCCCAGTCGCTTCCAAGTGCCCCCCAAGTGCGGCGGGCCATGCTCTCGCCTGGGAAGCGAGTTTGGGGAGAGTAAGAAAATGTGGCGAAGACTCAGCGCCGTCGCCGGACTGGCCATGGCCGGGGTGCTGGCCCTGCCGGGCGCCGCCATGGCCAAGCCGAAGGAACTGGACGTTCCCGTGGGAACGTGGCTCGCGGCGAGGACACATCCCGCCGTGCAGCTGACCTCGGTGTCCTACACCGCGGAGGTGGCCGTGCCGACGCCGGTCGCCAACCTGGACGCGATCAAGCAGCTGACCCAGCAGGGCATCTCCGCCGTCCAGTCGGGCAAGATCTCGGCGGACGAGAACAGCATCTACCGGTGGGTCGTCCAGCAGATGGCCAAGGAACCGGGGCGTTACTTCTCGCCGGGCACGCCGGAGCGCGTCGTCGAGGCGAGCGCGGGCGGCCTGTGCACCGGCTGGTGGGTGACGCCCGACGGTTACATGGTGACCGCGGCGCACTGCGTCGGCCAGGAGGAGACCGAGCTGGCGCAGACCTTCGCGGAGCAGGCGCTCACCGAGGTCAACAAGAAGGACGCCGCCGACCTGATCGCCGATCTCGGCGACGCCGCCTCGGACGACGAGATCGTCAGGACCGCCTCCAAGATCTTCCAGGTCTGGAACGCGGACAACATCAAGATCCGCAACGTCCAGAGCTCACTCTCGTTGTTGCAGAGCCTGCCCGGCGGCGGGGTGGACAAGACGGCCAAGTCGGTCCCCATCGAACTGGTCGCCAAGGGCACGGTCTACCCGGGCAAGGACGTGGCGATCCTCAAGGCCAACGGGCAGAACAACCTGCCGACCGTTCCGCTCGGTCAGGACTCCGACGTCCGGGTCGGTGACACGCTCTACATCAGCGGGTTCCCCGGCACGGTGACGCAGACCTCGATCTTCAACGTCGAGTCCAAGCTCGACCCGGCCTTCACCGAGGGCCCCTACAACGCCAGCAGGCAGACCCCGGAGGGCGTGCCGTACATCCAGACGCAGGCCCCGTCCTACCCGGGCAACTCGGGCGGGCCGGTGTTCAGCAGGGACGGCAAGGTCATCGGCATCCTGGTCGGCGGTCTCATCCAGCAGGACGGCGGCTCGACCGAGGGCGAGAGCTTCGTGCTGCCGGTCAGCATCGTCAAGGAGAAGCTCAACGAGAAGAACATCAAGCCCGCAGAGTCGGCCACGACGAAGGCCTACAACGAGGCGCTCGACCTGTTCTTCGCCAACCACTACTCCGAGGCGCTGCCGAAGTTCCGTGAGGTCCAGGCGCTGCAGCCGAACCACCCCTACGTGGCCAAGTACATCACCGACTCCCAGCAGGCCATCACCGCGGGCAAGGACGAGAGCTCCTCACCGATCCTGCCGTGGGTGCTGTGGGGCGGTGGCGGGGCGGTCGCCCTGCTGGTGGTCGGCGCCCTGGTGGCCATGGCCGGTAAGGGCAGGCGCCGGGTGAAGACGCCGCCCACCTCGTTCCCGCCCGTGTCCTACGGTGCCCAGCCCGGTCACTCGCCGCAGGGACCGGGGTACGGCCAGCCGTACGGCGGGGCACCCGGGGGAGCGCTCGGAGGGCCTTCCGCGGGGGCGCAGGCCTACCAGCAGCGGCCGCCCTACCCGTTGCCGCCCGGCTCTGAGGAGACCCGCTCGGTCCGCCCCCATGCCCAGCAGTACGGCGCGCCGCCCCAGATCCAGGGCCCCCAGGCTCAGGGTCCCCAGGCCCCTCAGGCTCAGGCTCCTCGGGCACAGGGGCCGGGGGCGAACACCCGCATCGCCGGGCTTGAGGCGGAACTTGAGGAACTGCGCCGCAGCATGGGGCAGCAGCGCCCGCCCGAGCGACGCTGACGCCTCCCTCAGACGGTGACCCTGGCCCTGCGCCGCCCCTGGTAGGGACGGCGCAGGGCCGGGTCGTCAGCGGGGAGCGGCGCCGTCAGTACGGGAACCGGCCCGTCCTGGACGGCGGCCGGGGTGGTCGCGGGACGGACGTGCACGGGCCGGGTCGGCCGTGCGGACCGCATGGTCGTGCTGACCGAGGCCTCGGGCCTGCGGTGCCGCCTGCCCCGTAGCGGGGCGTCCTGCGCGAAACCGGGCGACAGGGTGGAGGACTCGGTGACCGGGTGCTCGCGCAGGCGGCGCCTCCCCTGGTAGGGCAGGCGGGGGCCGTCGTATCGGCGGACCGTGCCCGGCTCCGTGGCGCGGAGCGGATCGGTGTGGGGCCGCGTGTGCCGTCCGCCGCCGGGGAGGTCGGGGACCTCGGGCTCCTCGACACGCGCGGGTGGAGCGGTGACCGAGGGGAACCCCGTCGTCTGGGCGGACCTGAACGTGGTCTCCGCGACGGCGGGCGCCGTGGCGGACAGCCTGGCGGGAACCGTGGCCGACACAGGGGCAGGCACGGGAACGGCCGCCGTGACAGGCGCCGTGGTGGCCATCACGGCGGGCGCCGCAGTGGGCGCCAAAGTGGGTACCGCGGCAGGTGCTGTGGCGAGGGCCGTGACGGGCACGGCGCGGGTGACGCGGCGGCGTCCCGGGGCGCGGCGGCGGCCGGGCGCCCGGCGGGTGCCGGCCGTACTCCCGGCAGCGGCCATGGCGAGCGCTGGGCGTGCCTTCAGCTGCCTGGTCTTGGCGTGGGCGATGAGCGCGACGGCGGTCAGCAGGACCGGCGCGAGGATCGCGGGGGTGCCGAGCTGGGGGGCCTCCGAGGGCAGGCGCAGGCTCGTGGCGGCGGGGGCGGCGGCGATCGCGTTGGTGTCCGCGGTCGCGGGCTTGGCGTGCTTTCCGGTACGGCCCGCGGCCTGCGTGGTGGCGGGCGGCGCGGTCTTCGCGGTCTGCTTGGCGGGAGGCTGGGGTTTCGCCTGTGCCGCTGAGGGGTCCTTCGCGTGGGCCCCGGTCTCCGGCTTGGCGTGCTTGGGGCCGGTCCTGACCGGTGGGGAGGGCGGCAGGTTCTCCCGCACCGTGGCGGGCGGGGCCTGTGACAGCAGGTCGGGGTTACGGGTGAGGGCGACGGAGTTGTCCGGGCGGGGGGACGCCGTGACGATCTCCTGCTGCTGGGCGGCCTCCTCGTCCAGACGGGCCTTGATCTTCTCGGGGTATCCGTATCCGACGACCTTGTCGGTGTCGCGCACCTTGCGTTTGGCGACGCCGCCGTCGATGTTGCCCTCGATGGTGTGGATCTTCTTGCCCTCGACCCGGGTGACGATCCCGACGTGGTCGATGCCGTCGAGCTTCTTGCCGCCGCTCCAGTCGAAGAAGACGAGGGCGCCGGGCTTGGGGACGGTGCCCCAGGCGTCCTGCTGGCGGAACCACTTGGCGTGGTGGACGGTGTAGGCGAACTGCCCCACCCAGTCTTCGTAGCCGAGCTTCTTGGCCGCCCAGGACAGGTACATGTCGCACCAGGGGGCCGTGCTGTAGTCGGCGTCGAACTCGACGGTGTTGTACCAATCGCCGAACTTGGTGTAGCCGCTGCCCCGCTCGGAGTACCCGAGCTGGCTCTCCAGCAGTTCGATGAACTTGTACGTCTCAGGTGTCATCTGGAAGTTTCCGGTCATCCTCCGACGGCCGTCGAAGCATGGTCGCGCCGCCCTCGCGACCTGGCCGCCGGAAGACGGGGGTCGAGCGATGGTGCGTCACGGGACCGACCGGCGAGACGGCCGAGACACGTGTGGCGGCACCATTGGCCAGTTGTCTTCCGTGACGAGGGAGGTTACCTCCCTTAAAGGGAAGGTCAAGACGGTCCGGGACCCGCTCCGGAACGAGCTATGGTGCACCGGACGGCAAAAGCCGACGTCAAAGGCGTTTTCATGATTTTTCCACTGTAAACGCCCAGCCAAAAAAGATCTGGCGAATCACGAAATCCGCGGCGGGGCGGGGGCGTCGAGCAGGGCGAGGGCCAGTTCGGTGACGGACCGGGTGAAGCGCCGGGGCTCCTCGGGCGACGCCGTCCGCCGGACCAGTTCACCGTCGAACACGGCGAGCAGGGCGTGGGCGAGGAAACCCGCGAAGTCCGCGTCGAGGCCGGGGCGCGCCTCGGCCACCAGGGTCGCGATGTGGCCGTGCCAGAACAGGTAGCTCGGCTCGGTGTACTTGGCGTCGGCGCACGCCTGCTCGTGCGCGGTCAGCAGGGCGGCGTTGGCCTCGGCGATCCCGCAGAGCCCGTCGAGGAAGGCCGTCAGGCGCTCCCGCGCGGGCGCGCCCGGCCCCAGGGGCGGGGGGCCGTCCATGATCGCCTCACGCAGCGCGAGCGAGCGCTCCTCAAGGAGGGCGCGCAGCAGGCCGGTTCGGCTGCCGAACCTGCGGAAGACGGTCCCCTTGCCGACCCCCGCCTCGGCCGCGACCCGGTCGAGGGAGACGTGGTCGCCGCCGTGCTCGGCCACCAGCCGTTCGGCCGCCCGCAGGACGGCTCTCCGGTTGCGTGCGGCGTCGGCGCGCTCCTGACGCTGCTCGGCCATGGGCTCTCCCGTTGACAAGCGGACCGATGGTCCGAATATTCTAGCGTCCAGGTAAGCGGACTGACGGTCCGCTGCAGTGATCCCCACGGAGGGAAGTCCCATGACCGTTCGCGCCGTCGTCACCGACCCCCGGGCACGGGCCGCGCTGCGGATCGCCGAGGTCGCCGACCCCGAACCACGTCCCGGCCAGGTCCTGATCGACGTGCGGCACATCTCACTCAACCGGGGCGAGGTGGCCTTCGCCGGGAGTCTTCCCCCGGGAACGGTGTCCGGCTACGACGCCTCGGGCGTCGTGGCACGCGCCGCCGCGGACGGCAGCGGGCCCGCGGAGGGCACCCGCGTCGTCGCCTTCGGGCCTGGCGCCTGGGCGCAGCGCGTCGCGGTGGACACCGACGCGGTCGCCGAGGTCCCCGACGCCGTCGACCTGGCCCACGCCGCGGCGCTGCCGATGGCGGGGGTCACCGCGCTGCGGGCACTGCGGACCCGCCCGATCCTGGGCCGCAGGGTCCTGGTCACCGGGGCGGCGGGAGGGATCGGCCGGTTCGCGGTGCAACTGGCCGCGCTGGGCGGGGCACACGTCGTGGCCTCCGTCGGCTCCGCGGCACGCGGGGAGGGGCTGACCGGACTGGGCGCCCGCGAGGTGGTCGTCGGCCTCAACGGGATCGACGGCTCCTTCGACCTGATCCTGGACAACGTCGGCGGGGCGCAACTGGTCGCCGCCTGGCCGTTGCTGGCCCCCGGAGGCGACCTCCAGAGCATCGGCTGGGCCTCGGGAGAACCCGCCGTGTTCGCGCCGGGCTCACTGTTCTTCCTCGGCCGGTCGAGGACGATCAGCACGTTCGGCGACGCCACGGCCTTCGGTCCCGACCTGGCCACCCTGCTCGGCCTGGCCGCCGAGGGCAGGCTCTCCGCCGAGATCGGCCTGCGAGACACCTGGGAGCGCCTCGCGGAGGCCGCCGAGGCCCTGCTCGGCCGCCGGGTCGCGGGCAAGGCCGTACTGGACGTCGAACCGTGGCGGGCGGGTCAGAGCGGGGCGTAGAGCACCAGGACGTTGCCGGAGGGGTCGCGGAGCACCGCCCTGACCTCGTGCGGCCCCCTCTCGGGCTCCTGGACGACCTCGGCGCCCGCCCCGGTCAGCTCCCGTACGGCCAGCGCCACGTCCGCCACCCGGTAGGAGGGCGCGGTGACGTCGCCCGCGACCCGCTCGGCCGCCCCGACCAGCGCGACGGTGACGCCGCCCCCGTCGAGAGCGGCGAACCGGTCGCCGTCACGGAAACGCACCGCGAGACCGAGCGCACCCGAGTAGAAGGCGATCGCCCCGTCCATGTCCTCGACGGGGACCAGCACGTTGCCGAGCCTGCTCACACCGGCCTCCAGGGGAGAGGTCATCATCCCGGCTCCCCGGGAACGGAGGGGACGTCCTGCGGCGCCTCCGAGGGGTCGGAGGGGCCGGGCTCCTGCTCGCAGGGCGGCAGGTCGACCCGGGCCTGGCTCGAACGGCTCTCGCCCGCGGGCACCGTGGTGATCGTCACGGTCCGCCGGGCGTACTGCCCGCACTCGGGCAGCGTGGCGAACTCGCCGGTCACCGTGCGCGTGTAGTCGGTGCGGCCGGACAACTCGATCGTCTTGGCGCTGCCGGTCGTCCCGCCGTCGGCGCCGGGGACCTGCTGGGTGAAGGCCAGCCGTACGGTCACCGGGGAGGTGCCGGAGGCGCGCACCCGGAAACCGACGGAGGTGCCGTCGAAGGAGGTGATCGTGACGGCGGGGGGCGCGCACTCCTCACCCTCGACCACCGTCTGGGCGTACTGGGCGCCGTTGCCCGCGGGACGGTCCGTGGTGACCGTGACCCCGAGCACGGCCCGCCCGCCGCACGGCACCTCGGCCGGGGGAGCGGGAAGCTCGACGGAGTAGCCGGTCTCCCCGGACAGGGTCCTGGTCACGGTGTCCAGCGTGCTGACGCCGCCCTCGTCGTCCTTGCGGGTGAAGGACGCGGTGAGCCGTACCCTGCCCGGACCGCCCGCGCGGACCTTGACGACGGCCGTCTCGCCGTCCCAGGAGGTGATCTCCGCGTTGCGCACCTCGGGGGCCGGGCACGGGCCGCCCCTGACCTCGACCGTACGGCTCAGCTCCCCGCCGGAGAACCGGGGCGAGGTCGAGGCCGTGACCCTGCGGTAGAGGGTCTGCTCGCAGGCGGGGGCGGTGAAGGCGTAGGGAACGGGCTGGGAGTGGACGCCGTTGCCCCTGAGGGTGAAACTCCGTGTGGCCACCTTCGTCAGGTCGTCACGTTCCTCACCCTGGGCGAAGGAGACGGTCAGCACGACGGAGGCCGGGGTCGAGGAGCGCAGGCTGAGCGTCGCCCCGCCCGCGTCGAACCGGGTGATCGCGAGGTCGTCGACCCCCGGGCTGGAGGTCGGGGTGGGGGACGGCGTCCGCGATGGGTCGGTGATCGGGGTCGGCCGCGCGCTCGGGGACGACGTCGGGGTCCTGCGCGGCGTCGGGTGGGCCTTCGGGGGCGTGCTCTCCGACCTGGCCGAGGTCCGTTCCGTTCCGGTGTGCGGCCGTTTGACGGGAGGCCGGGCCGGTTCCGGCGGGGGAGAGCCGCCCGCGCCGTCCGGCGGGGTCTTCCCGGCCCCGGGCACATGCGCGGGCGGAGTGAAGATCGAGTTCGCCGAGAGCCTGTCGGCCGACCGCCCCGAGGCGACCAGCCCGACGGTGACCGCGACGGTGATCACGACGACCCCGGCGAGCAGCCTGGGGCCGAGACGGGGACGGCGCCTGCCGCCGCCCCTGCCGAGCACGGTGCTCGCCAGCGAGGTGCTCGCCCGCTGGGCCGGCCTGGCCAGCGGGAACGACAGCGCCAGCAGGGTGGCCAGCTCTGCCAGGTGCCGCCGCCCCCGCTGCTCCCACTCCGGTCCGTACGCGGCGGTCGCGGCGGCTTCGAGTTCGAGGACGAACGCCTCCGCCGTCGCGGGCCGGTCCGCCGGATTCTTCGCCATGCCCCGCGCGACCAGGCCCCGCACCGAACTCGGCACGGCCTCGATCGGGATCGGCGCCCGCTGGTGCTGGTGCATCAGCGCGGCCCCGTTCTCCGCACGGTAGGGCCGATGCCCCGTGAGGCACTCGAAGAGCACGCAGGTGGCCGCGTAGACGTCGCTCGCCGGGGTGGCCGGATGCCCGGCCCACTGCTCGGGGGCCATGTACGGCGGGGTGCCCTGGGGCGCGTCGGAGGCCCCGGTGCGGGCGGCGATGCCGAAGTCCGTCAGCTTGCTGGCGCCGTCCGCCTGGATCAGCACGTTCTCGGGCTTGTAGTCGCGGTGCACGATCCCGGAGGAGTGCGCGAACGCCAGTCCGAGCAGCGAGCCCTTGAGCACGACGAGCGCCGCCTCGGGGCTGGTGGTGCCGTGCTCGGCCAGGATCCTCCTGAGGGAGACGCCGTCGACCAGCTCCATGACGATCGCGGCGTCGCGGGTGTCCTCGTAGTACTCGTAGAACTGGACCACGTTCGGGTCGTACAGCTCGACCATGACGCGCGCCTCCTCGCGGAAGCGCGCCAGGAACCTGTGGTCGCCCCGCAGGGCCGTGTTCAGATACTTGATCGCCACGTAGGCGCCGGTCGCGGTGTAGGTGGCCAGCACCACCCGGCCGCCGCCTCCCGCGCCGAGGTCTCGAACCTCGTGGTATCCCGGAACCAATGGAGTCCCCCTCCGAGCGCCGTCGCTTGTTCGACGGTCTCACCCCTGCCGTCGGTTGTCACGGTTCGCGAATTTCGTAAGGAAATCGCTATGTGGGAGACCGGTCTAAAGAGACGCGTAGACGGCCTCGGCGAGCCGGTGGGCACGAGGGCTGTCGGCGACGGCGTCGGTCATCCTGTTCATCGTGTACGCCATGCCCAGGCCGTGCTCCACGTCGCCGAGGCTGAGGAAACCGCCCATGCCGGTGTGGCCGAAGGCGGTCCGCATCCCCGGTTCGGGGACGGGGAAGGCCTGTGCGGGCCGCATGTAGCCGAGGCCGAAGGAACTGTCGAGGAGCAGCACCCGGTCGG
This sequence comes from Streptosporangium jomthongense, assembly GCF_042650425.1. Classification (NCBI taxonomy): domain Bacteria; kingdom Bacillati; phylum Actinomycetota; class Actinomycetes; order Streptosporangiales; family Streptosporangiaceae; genus Streptosporangium; species Streptosporangium jomthongense. The sequence goes on from NZ_JBHSBC010000014.1 coordinate 38,618, forward strand.
GGCCGGCGACCCGGGGCCTGACGGCGTCCCGCAGGGTCTCCGGGCGCAGGATCCGCCCGGCGACCAGATGACGGTAGAACCCGGCCAGGCCGAGGGCGGTGGCGACGACCCCGATCGCGGGCCAGCCCGCGCGCAGGACGACCGGGTGGTTGGCGCCGCCGCGCAGCTTGGTGACCTGCGGGTTGCCCATGGCGCGGCCGGTCAGGCTCTCGCCGTCCCGCATGGCCCTGCCGAGCGCCTCCCCGGCGTCGGCACCGGGGTTTGTCACGTTCCCGGGCGCCGCCGGGGTTCCCGAAGCCGCCGTTTCCCCGGGTACCGCCGGCTTCCCAGGTGCCGCAGGCTTTTCCGAAGTCGCCGGTGCCGAGGCCCCGAGACGCAGCCCGCCGGACAGCCGGGCCGCCCGCGCCGCCACGTCGTCCGGCGCGCCGAGCCAGAGTTCGAGCCCAAGCGGGTCGGCGATCTCGGCGGCCACGAACTCACCCGCCCGTTTGCCGGAGACCCGGCGGATCACCTCGCCCAGCAGGAAACCGTAGGTCAGCGCGTGGTAGCCGTGCCCGGTCCCCGGCTCCCACAACGGCGCCTGCCCGGCCAGCCGGTCGGCGATGGCCTCCTGGTCCTCGAACTCCTCGACCGGCACCGGCTCCTCGATCACCGGCAGCCCCGCCTGATGGGTGAGCAGGTGCTCGACGGTGACACGCTCCTTGCCCGCGCGGGCGAACTCGGGCCACACCTCGGCGACCGGTGCCGTGACGTCCAGCAGACCGCGCTCGGCCAGCAGCAGCACCGCCGTCGCGGTCACCGCCTTGGTGCACGAGTAGACCAGCGTGGGGGTGCCACGCTCCCAGGGACGCCCGTCACGGCGGTCGGCCACACCACCCCACAGGTCCACGACAGGCCTGTCGTCAAGGAAGACGGAGAAGGCCGCGCCGAGCTCCCCGTCACCGGCGAAATTCTGGCGGAACACCTCGCGCACCCGCGAGAACCGAGGATGGCACCATCCGTGAACCGCCATCGTCCACTCCTGTGAAAACGCATGTGAGCGCGGAAGACCCGCCGGGCGTTGAGCCTAACAACGCCCGGGAGCGACCCGGGACCCTCAGCCCCCGCCGGTCTCCTCCGCGCGGGAGGACACGTAGGCGCCCCCGCCCTCCACGGTGTAGACGAGGCCCTCGTCGGACAGGACCTGGATCGCGCGCCGTACGCTGCCCGGATCGAGGCCGTAGCTCCGCTGGAGGCTCTCCTCCGAGGGGAGCGGGCGGTCGAGCTGGAGCTCACCGCTCGTTATCCGCGCACGGAGGATGCCCGCGAGCCGCAGGTGGGCGGGGACGGAGTCGCCCGGGTCGCCGGGCTCGATGGTCGCGGCCATATGTCCTGGATGCCCGCCGTACGGCTTCGTGTCCCAGGTGTGCCGTAACAGGGACGACGGTTGACAGACGTTTTGTACGGCTCAGCGTCCCCGCCAGCCGTCCCGATGGAGGAGGTCGGCCAGGGGGACGCGTCCGCGCCACCCCTTGCGTTCGAGGTCGGGCACGCGCTCCCGGTGCGTCACCGGTCCCAGGCAGAGCCAGGCCACCGGGCGGACCCCCTCCGGGATGCCGAGCAGGTCGCTGACGAACTCCTCCCGGTAGAAGGACACCCAGCCGACCCCCAGGTCCTCCGCGGTGGCCGCGAGCCAGAGGTTCTGGATCGCCAGGCACACCGAGTAGAGCCCGGCGTCCGCGATCGAGTGGCGGCCGAGGACGGCCGGGGCCCCGCGCGCCGGGTCGTAGGTGACGACGACGGAGAGCGTCGACTCGCGCACCCCGTCCACCTTGATCGTGGCGAACGTCGCGGCCCGCTCGGCGTCGAGGGTGGCCGCGAAGACGGCGCGCTCCCGCTGGACATGGCCGGCGAAGGCCTCGCGGATCTCCCGGTCGCGGACCACGATGAAGTCCCAGGGCTGGGAGAGGCCGACGCTGGGCGCGGCGTGAGCGGCCCCCAGGATCCGTAGCAGGACCTCCTCGGGCACGTCCTTGCCGGTGAACTCACCGCGCACGTCCCGTCGTTCGAAGATCACGTCGTAGAACTCAGGCATGATCGCCAGCATCTCGTGTCGCGCCGCGCACCGGTACGCCCGCCGTACCTCTTCTCCCGGCCACGCCCCCGTGGGCCCCCGCGCCCTCTCGTGGCCGGAGAAGAGGTACGGCGGACGCGCCTCCTTCAGCCGAGGGCGACACCACCGCAGTCAGCCTGCCGGGCGGCCCTGCACGTTTCCTGTACGGCGGGCACGGGCCGAGTGAAGGCCCAGGTCAGGGCACCACCGTGACGTCGAAGAAGATGCCGCTGAGGTGGGGCATGTACTGGTTGCCGTCCACGTCGACCATCTTCCAGTAGACCTTGCACCGGGCCGGTTCCTTGGGGGCCCGCACCTCGACGCTCACCAGCGCGGACTCGCCGGGCTCCGTGTCGGGGATGCGCACACTCCTGTGCTCGGTCTGGCACAGGTCCTCGCCGTCCCACGGCCACTGCCGGTACAGGTAGCGGTCCCGCCACGGGACCGTGCCGATGTTGTCGATCTGCCAGGTCTTGACGAACGTCTCACCGACCCGGACCGTGCTGCCGTCGGGGTAGGTCACGTCCTTGGCGAGCCGTGACCGGTCGCCGGGGATGGGCCGGACCAGATGGGTTTCGGGGGGCAGTTCCTCGGGGCGCGGCAGCCACAGCCACAGGGCCGCTCCGAGGAGCAGGCAGACGACCACGGCCACGACGGCCGTCAGCCGCGCCCGTTTTCCGGAGAACCGTCTCCTGAGAAGCACCCCCCAGGGAACCGTCTCCTTGAAGGACCACCCCCAGGACCCGTCCGCCAGGACCGCCGGGATCGTGGACCCCACCGGGGGCGCGGGGTCCACGGCCTCCACAGGCTTCGCGGGCGGCGCCGGGTCGGTCGCGGACCCGGTCTCGGCAGGCTCAGGACGGGGTTCCACGGTCTTCGCGCCGTCGGAGCCGGAGGCCAGGATCTCCCGGTGCAGGTCGCGCAACTCGGGACCGGGGTCGGCGCCGAGTTCGTCGCGGAGGGTCCTGCGCAGCCGTTCGTAGAGCGTGAGCGCCTCGGCCGACCGACCGGTCGCGTGCAGGGCGCGCATCAGCCGGTGGTGCAGCGTCTCGCGCAGCGGGTTACGGCTCGTCAGTTCGGCCAGCTCGGCGACCAGGGTCCCCAGGGCGGCCTCTCCGGAGAACGTCAGCTCGGCGTAGAGCTCCATGGCGGACAGCCGCAGTTCCTGCGCGTGCGCCGCCCGTTCGAGGACACACGGTGTCTGCGGGACGTCGCTGAACGGCTCCCCGCGCCACAGGTCGAGCCCCTCCCGCAGGGTCTTCGCCGCCGCCTCCGGGTCGCGCTCTTCACCGGCCAGGGACAGCGCCCGCTGCATCCGCGCCAGGTCGGTGCCGGTCTCGCCGAGGTTGAGCCCGTAGCCGCCCGCCCTGCTGTACAGGACGGGTTCCGTCTCCACGGGTCCGGTGAGGGAGCGAAGCAGGGCACGTAGCCGGGAGGCCCGGACCTGGACCGCGTTGGCCGGGTCGGCGGGCAGCCGGTCGGGCCACAGCGCGTTGGCGAGGTGCTCGGTCGAGACGGTCTCGCCGGGGTGGGCGAGCAGTTCACCGAGGAAGGCACGATCCTTGGCGGCGGTGGGGGCGGTGGACTGCCCCTGGTGCGTGATCGTCAGGTTCCCCAGCACGAGAAAGTCCACGCGGTGGAGTATGGCAGCTTTCGTCCAGTATTCGTCTGCCCTTCGGCGTGCTGTCAGAGACAACGCGAGGAGGTATGGTTCGGACGCGCCGATGTCGAAGGCATCGTGCAGGGGAAGCCGTCGGTTCAGGGCTGCCGAGTCCGTGCCACCGTCAGGCGTCGGGAAGAAGCATGGTCTGACGCTTCGGCGCCGTGTGTGAAGGGTTTCGGCTTGGGCGCGTCGGTGTCTGGACTGAGGAGCGAAGGAGCGCAGCGGATGAGCGACGAGGGAAGACACCGACCCGAGGCGCCCAAGCCCGCGGTGCCGGAGGCGCCGCGAAGAGGCGCAGACACCGACTTGAGAGCGCCCAAGTCCGCGGTGCCGGAGGCGCCGCGAAGAGGCACAGTCCACCTGCCCGGGGTGGCGCTCACCGACCATGTGTTCACCGTGCCTCTCGACCACGCCGATCCCGGCGGGGAGACGATCGAGGTCTTCGCCCGTGAGGCGGTCGACCCGGCCAGGCGGGGGGACGACCTGCCGTGGCTGGTCTTCCTCCAGGGCGGTCCCGGCGGCAAGTCGCCCCGGCCGCACGCGGCGGACGGCTGGCTGGCACGCGCGCTGCGCACCCACCGGGTCCTCCTGCTCGACCAGCGGGGGACGGGCCGCAGCACCCCGATGACCGCCGCGACGCTGACCGGGACCGACGCCGAGGTGGCCGCCAGGCTGCGGCACTTCCGCGCCGACGCGATCGTCGCCGACGCCGAGCTGATCCGGCGGGAGCTGGCCGGTGACCGGCCGTGGGAGACCCTTGGGCAGAGCTACGGCGGGTTCATCACGCTGACCTACCTCTCCAGGGCGCCCGAGGGGCTGGCGGCGTGTTACGTGTGCGGTGGGCTGCCGGGGCTCGCGGCGGACGCGGCGGAGGTCTACTCCCTCACCTACCCCCGGGTCCGCGCCAAGGTCGAACGCTTCTTCGCCCGCTATCCCGGGGACTCGGCCAGGCTGGACGCCGTCGCCGACCGGCTGCGCGAGGAGGAGGTCAGGCTTCCCGACGGGGACGTGCTGACCGTGCGCCGTCTGCAGAGCCTGGGCATGTGCCTGGGGATGAGCGACGGCGCCGAGTACCTGCACTGGCTCCTGGACGAGGCGTGGACCGGGCGGGAGCTGTCCGACCTGTTCCGCTACGAGGTCATGATGGCCACCGGGTTCGTCGGCAACCCCCTCTACGCGGTCATGCACGAGTCGATCTACGCCCAGGGGGCGGCGACCGCGTGGGCCGCGCACCGGCTGCTGCCCGCCGAGTTCGCCGAGGACGCCCGGCCCCTGCTGCCGACCGGGGAGATGATCTACCCCTGGATGTTCGAGGAGATCGCGGCCCTGCGTCCCTTCAGGGGCGCGGTGGAGATCCTCGCCGCCGACGACTCCTGGCCCCACCTGTACGACCCCGTACGGCTGGCCGCCAACCGGGTCCCGGTCGCCGCGGCCGTCTACTACAACGACATGTACGTCGACGAGGGCCTGTCCATGCGGACGGCCGCCGAGGTCGGTGAGGTGCGGACCTGGGTGACCAGCGAGTGGGAGCACGACGGCGTGCGGGTCTCGGGCGAACGCGTGCTCGCCCGCCTGATGGACACGATGACGGGCGTGTACGGCTGAGACCGGGGCACCCCTCTCCTGGGGCTCAGGGGGAGAGGACCTCGGTCAGCGGCAGCCGTACCTGGAAGCGGGTGTCGCCGGGCACCGACTCCACGCGCAGGTCGCCGCCGTGGCGTCCGGCGACGATGCGGTAGGAGATGTCCAGGCCGAGTCCGGTGCCCTCCCCGACGGCCTTGGTGGTGAAGAACGGCTCGAAGATCCGGTCGCGCAGGTGTTCGGGCACGCCGGGCCCGGTGTCGCAGATCTCGATGAGGGCGGTCGTGCCGTGTTCGAGGCGGGTGCGGACGGTGAGGGTCCCCTCGCCCGCCATGGCGTCGAGCGCGTTGTGGACCAGGTTGGTCCACACCTGGTTGAGCTCTCCGGCGTAGCCGGGCAGCGGTGGCAGCTCCGGGTCGTAGTCGGTGGCCACGGTGATTCCCGGCGGGATCTTGCCGCGGAACATGGTGAGCGTGCTGTCCAGCAGTTCCCGCAGGTCGACCCGCTGGTACGGCGCACGGTCCATCTGGGAGTACTGCTTGGCGGAGGCGAGCAGCGTCGAGATCCGCTCGGTCGCGTCGGTCACCTCGTCGAGCATCTGGGAGATCTCGACGGCCTCCGCCAGCCAGCGCACCGCGCCGGCCAGGTGCTCCTCCCCTATCTTGGCCCTGACCTTCTCCAGGCCCTCCTGGCCGAACCCGGCGCTCACCAGTGGCGCCGCGATCTCCCAGGCGTCCTCGACCCCGGCGGCCTCCAGGGCGTCGCCGAGTTCGTCCTCGGCGTCGGAGGTCTCAAGCGGGGTGCGGGCGGGCACGTTCCCGACGCTCTCCGCGCAGCCCTCCTGCAGGTCGACCAGCGCGCGCAGCCGCTCGGGCGGGATGCCCGCCTCGGTGAGGTCGGCCAGTTCCCGCCGCGCCGACTTGATCTTCTCCCGCAGCTCGCCGACCGCGCGCACGGCCGCGGCGGCCGGATTGTTGAGCTCGTGGGTGAGCCCGGCGGTGATGGTGCCGAGCGCGGTCAGCCGCTGCCGTCTGTCGATGAGCTCGCGCTGGGCCAGACCGCCCAGACGCACCCCGTCGAGCAGGTGGACGGCCATCGGGAACCACTCGGCGACCATCTTCCCGTACTTCCTGGCGGGCAGGACGAACAGCCGGGAGGGCTTGGTGGCGCGCAGCGAGTGGGCGTAGGTCTCCGGGGCGCGCTCGCCCAGGTAGGCCGAGGTCGCCCCGGCGTAGACCCCGACCTGGGAGGTGGGGGTCATGGTCACCACACCGGCCGGGGTCTCGGTGGACATGACGATCTCGCCGTCGATGAGGACGACGAAGTGCTCGGCGGGCTCGCCCTGCCGGATGATCGTCCCGCCCGCGCCGAACTCACGCTCCTCGCCGTGCGAGGCCAGCCACCGCAGCTTCTCCTCGTCGAGCTTCTCGAACAGGAACAGCCCGCGGAGCACGTCGATGTCGATCATGCGGCCTCCGTCACGTCTTCTCCAGGTAGCGGTGCACCAGCGCGACGGCCATGGCCCCCTCGCCGACCGCGGAGGCGACCCGCTTGATCGAGTCCGCCCTGACGTCCCCGGCGGCGAACACCCCGGGCACGTTGGTCTCCAGGTGGTACGGCTCCCGCCGCAGCGGCCAGTTGCGCGGCCGGTTCTCCGCGGCGGTCAGGTCGGGGCCGGTGAGGACGAAGCCCCTGCGGTCGCGTTCGACCGTGTCGCCCAGCCAGTCGGTGAACGGCTCGGCGCCGATGAAGACGAACAGCCACTCGGTCTCGGCCGTGCGTTCGCCCTCGGGGCCCTTGAGCGTGAGCCGTTCCAGGTGGTCGTCGCCCCCGGCGCCGACGACCTCGGTCTCGGTGTGCACCTCGATGTTCGGGATCTGGGAGATCTGCTCGATCAGGTAGTGCGACATGGACTTCTCCAGCCCCTCGCCCCTGACGACCAGGTGGACCTTGCAGGCGTACCCGGACAGGTAGACCGCGCCCTGCCCGGCGGAGTTGGCGGCGCCGACGACGTAGACCTCGCGGTCGCGGCACTCGGGGGCCTCGGTCACCGCGGCACCGTAGTAGACGCCCCTGCCGACGAAGTCGTCGAGACCGGGGGCGCTCAGCCTGCGGTAGGAGACGCCGGTGGCCAGGATCACGGTGTGCGCCGCGATGCTGCCGCCGTCGGCGAACCCGACGACCTTGGCCTGTCCCCTGACCTCCAGGCTGGTGACCGTACGGGCGGTGAGCAGCTCGGCGCCGAACTTCAGGGCCTGGCGGCGGGCGCGGTCGGCGAGCTGGGCGCCGGAGACGCCGTCGGGGAAGCCGAGGTAGTTCTCGATGCGGGAGCTCTGGCCCGCCTGCCCGCCGGAGGCGTGCTGCTCGACCATCACCGTGCGCAGCCCCTCCGAGGCCCCGTAGACCGCGGCGCCGAGGCCGCCGGGACCGCCGCCGATGACGATCAGGTCGTAGAAGTCGGTCGCGGGGGCGGTGGACAGGCCGACGGCGGAGGCCAGCGTCGAGGTGTCCGGGGCGACGAGCTTGGCGCCCTCGCCGGTGACGACCAGCGGCAGCCTGGCCGGGCTGACCTCGTGGGCCGCGTCCTCCTCCCCGGTCCGCTCGCCCGCCGCGGTCAGGAGCTGGACACCCTCGGGGGAGTCGGCCAGCAGCCAGCGGTAGGGGACCTGGTTGCGGGCCAGGAAGTCGCGGACCTCGTAGGACCTGGCCGACCAGCGGGCCCCGACCACCCGCAGCTCGTCGGAGTCGCGCCGCTCGGCGCGCTGCCAGGCGTCGAGCAGCGAGTCGAGCACCGGGTAGAACTTCTCCTCGGGCGGGTCCCACGGCTTGAGCAGGTAGTGGTCGAGGTCGACCACGTTGATCGCCTGGATCGCGGCGTCGGTGTCGGCGTACGCGGTGAGCAGCACCCGGCGGGCGTACGGGTACAGGTCCATGGCCTGTTCGAGGAACTCGACGCCGTTCATCTGGGGCATCCGGTAGTCGGCGAGGATGGCCGCGACGTCGTCGCCGCGCAGCCGCATCTCGCGCACGCTGTCCATGCCCTGTGTGGCGCTGTCGGCCCTGACGACCCGGTAGGACTGGCCGTACCGGCGTCTGAGGTCGCGTGCGACGGCCCGCGAGACGCCCGGATCGTCATCGACAGTTACGATGACCGGTTTGTCCATGACCAGCCTTCCCCCGAAGCGTGACATCTTCCTCCGAAGAATGTCATATCCCCCTGCAGCGGCCGACCACCGCGGTCTCAGTGGTCGGGCATGCCCACGGCGCGCAGCAGGGCCGCGGGGTGGCCGTGGGCGGCGCGCAGCCGCATCAGCTCCGGATCGCTGCTCCAGAAGTCGGTCAGCGTGCCGTGCCCGATCCGGTCGGCGATGATCTGCAGGGCGATGTCGTGCTTGATGTACTCGACCGCCATCAGGACGACGGCCGGGTCCTCGGTGTAGACGCCCCAGGCCGAGCCGTTCACGAACCCGCCGATCAGGACCTCGCGGCCGTCGCCGACGACCACCAGCAGGCCGCAGCCCAGGTTGTCGGCCACCGAGTCGGGCACCGGGAAGCGGTGCTCGTACAGGTAGCCGACCTGGGTCTCGGCCGGGCCGAAGTGCACGACCGACACCTCGACCCCGCGCTCGGCCGCCCGTCCGACCAGCGGGGAGAGCTGCTTCATCTCCTCCGGCCAGATCGACAGGAACAGGTCGGTGCGCGCGGCGGCGACCACGTCCTCCGCCCGCGCGAGGACGGCCTCGGTGCCCTTGAGGTTGTGGATGATGTGCGCCCCGGGAGGCGCGACGATCGTGGGCAGCGAGGACTGGAGCGACTCGATCGAGTCGTCGAACTCCCTGCGCATGCGTTCGAGCAGGGACCTGGGCGGCAGCGGCAGGTAGCCGACCGCCTCCTCGGGGCCGCGCAGCTCGTAGGCCGCGCCCTTGGACACCAGCTTGCCCAGCGTCTCGTAGACGGTGCTTCGTGGCACGCCGGAGCGCTTGGCCACCTCGTAACCGTTGAGGGGTTGCCCGGCGACGACCAACGTCACATAGGCCTTGGCCTCGTAACCGGACATGCCCAGGCGCTGCAACTGCTCCACGACGTCCCGCATCGGAGTTATGGTACGGCTCGCCATGCCTGTTGGGCGTTGTCGTAACGAACATTATTTAGTACGAAATTAATCGTTTTGGAGTGTTTCCCAATGGAGTGCGGAAAAAGTTGCCGCTGACCAGCGCTTTTTCCAATCGTGCCGGTGAAGACCGGACCGGCGACCAACTTCATCGGGATTCAGAAAACGTTCCGCACGCTGGAACACGGCGGGCCATGTCCTGGGAACGCGGAAGGGCCGCGCCCGCCCCTTCCGGGTGGACGCGGCCCCGCGCGGACGTGCCTGTCAGACCTGGCCGGCCTTCTCAAGGGCGGAGCAGCAGGTGCTGACGATGAGACGGGTCACCAGATACGGGTCGACGTTGGCGTTGGGGCGACGGTCCTCGATGTAGCCCTTCTTCTCCACCTCGACCTGCCACGGGATGCGCACGGAGGCGCCGCGGTCGGAGACGCCGTAGCTGAACTCGTTCCAGGGGGCGGTCTCGTGGTGGCCGGTGAGGCGCTCCTCGATGCCCGCGCCGTAGTGCTTGACGTGCTCCAGGGCGTTCGCCGCGAGGGCGTCGCAGGCGGTGATGATCGGGTCGTAGCCCTCCCGCATCGCCTTGGTCGAGAAGTTGGTGTGCGCGCCCGCGCCGTTCCAGTCGCCCTTCACCGGCTTGGCGTCGAGCGTGGCGGCGATGTTGAAGTCCTCGGCGACGCGGTAGAGCAGCCACCGGGCGATCCAGAGCTGGTCGGCGACCTCGATCGGGCCCGCCGGGCCGACCTGGAACTCCCACTGACCGGGCATGACCTCGGCGTTGATGCCGGAGATCGCCAGACCGGCCTCAAGGCACAGGTCGAGGTGCTTCTCCACGACGTCGCGGCCGAAGACCTCGTCGGCGCCGACGCCGCAGTAGTAGCCGCCCTGCGGGGCGGGGAAGCCGCCGATCGGGAAGCCGAGCGGACGGCCCTCCTTGAAGAAGGTGTACTCCTGCTCGATGCCGAACCAGGACTCCTGCTCGGCGAACCGCTCGGCCACCTCGACGAGGGCGGCGCGGGTGTTGCTGGAGTGCGGGTTCATGTCGATGGTGAGGACCTCGCACAGGACCAGCACGTTGTCGCCGCCGCGGATCGGGTCGGGGCAGGTGAACACCGGCTTGAGCACGAGGTCGGAGGCGCCGCCGTCGGCCTGGTTGGTGCTGGACCCGTCGAAGCCCCACAGCGGCAGTTCGGCGCCGTCGGCGAGGATCCTTGTCTTCGAACGGAGCTTGGCGGTCGGCTCGGTGCCGTCGATCCAGATGTACTCAGCCTTGAAGGTCATCGCCGGAGTCCTTGCTAGGGGAGGGGTCTGCTGCCCCAAAGACTCGCAAGTCGCGATTTCGCATCTGTTGCCCTTATGTGAACGGGATGTTACTCAGGTCCGGTTCGCCCGGCACGGTGTTCACATTCCCGTGAAAACAGGGCCTGAGCTGCGGAAACGGAGATCGTCACGGGGTCGTGTGAGCCTTGTCACCGTCGTCGCCGGGCTCTATCCCGAAGAAACGGGCCGAGGCGGACTCGTGGGCCAGGCGGCGCAGCACGTCGAGGACTCGGCCGTGCATGACGGTGCCGATGACCAGGGTCTCGACCGCCGTCTCGCGGGGCCCGTCCAGGGGGAGGACGCCGAACTCGTGCTCGACCAGCGTCTCCGCGGCCCGCGCGTAGGGACGCAGGGCCTCCTCGTCCATCGGCATGCCGAGCCGGGCCAGGGCGTACAGGGCCTGGGCCAGCTCGTCGAGCGCCGGGGCCCAGGGCTCCGTCCGCCAGCCGAGGCCGGAGATCAGCCGGTCGGCCTCGGCGCGGGCGCGGCGCCACTCCTCACCGTCGGGCCGGGGCGCGGGCGCGGGGGCGATGGCGTAGTGGGCGGTGCCCAGCACACGGTGCATGCTCAGTTCCTCGTCGTCGACCGCGGCCAGCACCTTGGCGATGGAGGCGATCGGCAGCCGCCCGACCTCAAGCAGCGCGCGGATCAGCCGCAGCCTGCGCACGTGGGCCTCGCCGTACTCGGCCCTGGTCGCCGAGGTCTGCTCGCCGGAGGGGAGCAGACCTTCCCGCAGGTAGTACTTGATCGTGGGGATGGGCACGCCCGTCTCGGCGCTGAGCTGGGAAATCCGCATAGCCGGATAGTACAACTACCCAATAGGTGCGTCGTTGTTCCCGTCGGGGGCGGAGGGTAGCGTGACGGTCACCGTACGTCATGAAAGGGTGATCGTGAACTCCCCCTCTCTCCCTTCCGGGTGGCGAGCCGGGCGGCGAACCGGGTGGCGGGGCGTGTCCCGGCGCGAGCTGCTGCGCGGCGCCCTGGCCGGGCTCGGCCCGCTGGCCCTGTCCTCCTGCGCCTTCCCCGTCGGCGGCGCGCCTCCGACGTCCACCGCGGGCGTGCCCCGTCTCGTCGAGGACGGCCCCCTGGAGATCTGGATCTTCGACGGGGGCCTCGGCGACGACTACGCCAGGACCATTCACGAACCGCTGGTCGCCGCCCGCTTCCCCCGCCTCAGGATCAGCCACAACGCGACCAAGGAGATCTCCAGGACCCTCCAGCCGCGTTTCGTCGGAGGGGACCCGCCCGAGGTCGTGGACGACTCCGGGGCCGGGGCCATGGACCTGGGTGCCCTGGTCCAGGACGGCCAGCTCACCGACCTGACACCGTTGTACGACGCGCCCAGCTGGGACGACCCCTCCGTCACGGTGCGCGAGACCGTCGATCCCATGGCGATCGAGCTGGGCGGCTACGGCGGCAGGCCGTACGTCATGAACTACACCAACACCGTCTGGGGCATCTGGTACTCGCGGCCGCTCTTCGAGACCAGGGGGTGGCGACCGCCCAGGACGTGGGCGCGTTTCCTCGACCTCTGCGAGGAGATCAGGCGTTCGGGGATGGCGCCGTTCACCTACGCGGGCACCCACCCCCAGTACATCTACGAGCCCATCCTCACCCTCGCGGCGAAGATCGGCGGCAGGCGGGTGCTGACCGACATCGACAACCTCGCCGAGGGCGCCTGGCAGGCCGAGCCCGTACGGCGGGCCGCCGCGGCGTTCGCGGAGATCGGGGCCAGGCACCTCCTTGAGGGCACCGCGGGCCTCGACCACGTCCAGACCCAGATCGCGCAGAACCGCGGGCTGGTCGCCATGCTGCCCTGCGGTTCCTGGCTGGAGAACGAGCAACGCGGCTCAGCCCCGGACGGCTTCGGCTACGCGATGTTCCCGCTGCCCGACTTCGGCCCCTCGGACGCCATGCCGTACGGCACGCTGCACGCCCAGCCGGGTGAGGAGTACATCGTGCCCGCGCGCTCGGCCAACCCCGGGGCCGGGCTCGAATACCTGCGGGCCATGCTCTCCCGGCGGGCGGCGGGGAGGTTCACCGAGGCCGTCTCGACGCTCACCGTCGTCAGGGGGGCGGCCGACGGTCTCAGGCTCGAACCCGGCCTGGAGAGCGCCCGCGCCGCCCTCGCCGCCGCCGGCGGCAACGTCGTCACCTTCATGTTCCGCAGGTGGTACTCCGAACTGCACGACGAGGTCGCCGCGGCCTCGGGGCAGCTGATGAGCGGGGCGATCAGCGCCGACCGGTGGGCCGAGCGGGCCCAGCGCAAGGCCGACGCGCTCAGAGCCGACCCCTCGGTGCGGAAGTTCACGAGGTAGCCGCCGATGAACCAGCACAGGAGACGGTTCGTCGCCGGGTTCCTCGCCGTCCCGGTCACGCTGTACACGGTCTACGTGCTCTCCCCCTGCGCGCAGGCCCTCGTCATCGCGCTCACCGACTGGCGCGGGGTCAACGCCGTCCCGCGCTTCGTGGGGGCGGACAACTTCCGCAGGCTCCTCGGCGACGAGGTCTTCCTGCGGGCCGCCGGCCACAACCTGCTGCTGCTGGCGCTGGTGCCGCCGCTGACGATCGGGCTCGCCCTGCTGTTCGCCTGGCTGCTGACCGGCGACGGGGCGGCCGGGCGCACGGGCGGGGGAGCGGTCAGGGGAGCGGGGTTCTACCGGGTGGTCTTCTTCTTCCCGCAGGTGCTGGCCGTCGTCCTGGTCGCCGTCCTGTTCCGGCAGATCCTCAGGCCGGACAGGAGCGGGATGCTCAACGGCCCGCTGACCGCCCTGGGGTTCGAGCCGGTCGGGCCGCTGGCGGAGACCCGCCTGGCGCTGTGGGCCGTGCTGTTCGTGCTGGTCTGGCAGGCGGTCGGGTTCTACGTCGTGCTCTTCTCCGCGGCCATCGTCTCCATCCCGCGCGAGCTGTTCGAGGCCGCGGCCATCGACGGCGCCAGGGGCGGACGGCTGTTCCTGCGGATCACCCTTCCCCTGCTGCGGGACACGGTCCAGGCGGGCTGGGTCTATCTCGGCGTCGCCGCGCTCGACGTCTTCGCCGTCGTGTGGGTGATGACGGCCGAGCAGGGTGGTCCCGACCACTCCACGACGGTGATGGCGGCGGAGGTCTACCGCAACGCCTTCCACTACTCCAGGTTCGGTTACGCCTGTGCGATGGGTGTGGTGCTGTTCGCGCTCACCACCGGGTTCGCGGTGCTGGTCCTGCGGCTGACCCGGCGCGAGCGGATCGAGTTCCGGTGAGCGCGGCCCGCGCCCGCCTCACGGCGCTCCTCTCGCACGCCGTCCTGCTCTGGTGGACGCTCCTGGTCACGGTGCCGATCGCGTGGACCTTCCTGGCCTCGGTGAAGAGCGAGCGGGAGATCTTCGGCGACGCCTGGTCGCCGCCGGCCACGATCCGCCTCGACAACTGGGCGCGTGCCTGGCAACAGGCGCACGTGGGCCGCTACATGCTCAACAGCGTCGTCGTCGTGGCGTGCGGTACGGCGGGCACCATGCTGTTCGGCGCGATGGCGGCCTACGTGCTGGCCCGCTACCGCTTCCGCGGCAGCCGGATCGTGCACGCGCTGTTCGTCGCGGGACTGGCCCTGCCGGTCTACCTGGTGCTGACCCCGCTGTTCTTCGTCGTCAGGAACACCGGGGCGCTGCCGCTGGTCGGCCCGTTCATCGGCCTGAACACCCACGGCGGGCTGATCCTCGTCTACATCGCCTTCTCCCTGCCGTTCACGGTGTTCTTCCTCACCGCCTTCTTCGGGACCCTGCCGGAGACGGTCGCGGAGGCCGCCTTCGTGGACGGCGCCTCGCACACGCGGGTGTTCTTCCAGATCATGCTTCCGATGGCCAGGCCCGGTGTCGTCAGCGTGACGGTCTTCAACGTGCTCGGCCAGTGGAACCAGTACCAGCTTCCCCTCGTGCTGCTGCCCTCCGACCGGGACAGCTGGCTGCTCACGCAGGGCATCGCCGACATCTCGACCACGGCGGGCTACGACGCCGACTGGGGCGCGCTGTTCGCCGCGCTCGGTATGGCGATCATCCCGATGATCGTCGTCCACGCGCTCCTTCAGGGACAGATCCGCAGGGGGCTGACCGCGGGGGCGTTCAAGTAGATCGGATTTTGCCGTTCACGGAGATTGGGTTAACTGTTGGAGTGACACTGACGACATATCGGGCAACCGACACCCTGTCTGTGACCTCCTCCGCCCGCCTCGGCGGGCGTCGACGTCTTCTCGGGCTGTTCCTGGCGCCCGTGGTGGCCGCCGGGGCCGCCGTCCCGCTCGCCCCGGGCCAGGCCGCGCACGCCGCCCCGGCACGTTCCACGGTGACCTCCGGAGTCTCGGCCTCGGCTTCGGCACCGGGGCTCGACGACCCGGCCAAGAAGGAGATCGCGATGAAGCTGGTCTCCAGCGCGGAGAACTCCTCCCTCAACTGGCGGGCACAGTACAAGTACATCGAGGACATCGACGACGACCGCGGCTACACGGCGGGCATCGTCGGCTTCTGCTCGGGCACCGGGGACATGCTGGACCTGGTCAAGCTCTACACCCGGTACAAACCGCACAACCCGCTGGCCAAGTACCTCCCCGCCCTGCGACGGGTCAACGGCACCGACTCGCACAAGGGCCTCGACCCCGGCTTCACCAAGGCCTGGGCCCGCGCGGCGAAGGACAGGGCCTTCAGGAAGGCGCAGAACCACGAACGCGACCGGCTCTACTTCCGCCCCGCCGTACGGCAGGCCAAGAAGGACGGCCTGCGCGCCCTCGGCCAGTTCGTCTACTACGACGCCATCGTCATGCACGGCGGCGGCGACGACTCGCTCAGCTTCGGGGCGATCCGCAGGAACGCGCTGAAGAAGGCCAAGCCGCCGTCGCAGGGCGGTGACGAGACCGCCTACCTCAACGCCTTCCTCGACGCCCGCAAGGTCGCCATGAAGGCCGAGTCGGCCCACGAGGACACCAGCAGGGTGGACACCGCGCAGCGGGTCTTCCTCAGGAAGGGCAACCTCGACCTGAACACGCCGTTGTCGTGGAAGGTCTACGGCGACTCCTACCGGATCAAGAAGTAGCCGTCCGGCTCAGGCCCGCTCGCCGGTCGTCAGGCCGTCGAGGAGGACCGTGATGTAGTGGTCGGCGAGTCCCGCGGTGTTCAGGCGTCCCCCCGGCCTGAACCAGCGGACCGTGACCCAGATGCTGTCGCGGACCATGCGGTAGGTGAGCTTGGGGTCGATGTCCCCGCGGAGCTGCCCGGCGGCCTGGCCGCGCCTGATCTGCTCGACCCACATGCGCTCGACCTCCTCCTCGGTCCTGACCAGGTAGTCGAAGCGGTCGCCGGGCAGGGAGCGCAGGTAGTTCCAGTCGTTCTGCATGACGGTGATCGCCGCGCGGTGCGGTTCGAGCGTGCCGAAGGCGACGCGGACCATCTCCGACAGGGTCGTGCGGGGGTCCTCCCGCCGGTCGAGCACTGTGCGGTAGCGGCCGACGAGGTCGTCGAGGAAGGTGGTCAGCACCTCGTCGACGATCGTCTCCTTGGAGTCGAAGTGGTGGTAGAGGCTGCCGGACAGGATGCCGGCCTCCTCCGCGATCTCGCGGACGGTTGTCGCCTGGAATCCCTTGCGGGCGAAGAGGTCGGCGGCGAGTTTCACGAGGTGTTCGCGGCGCTCCGAGGCGGAGCCGGATGAGGCCGCGCGCCTGGTCGCACCCTGGCGTCTGACGGAGGTGGTCGTGGCGCCGGAGTTCTTTCTCGTGTTCACGTCCTCCATTATGAGTCTTTGCGTAATCGCTTGTTCGCGCGAACGAACCAGCTCATCGCGGCATTCGCCCCGTGCCGGGCGCCTGTCCGGAACGGTGTGGCGGGGCCGCTCTCCGGCGCCGCGCCGTACGGCTCGTGCCAGGGTGGGCGCGGGGTGGGTTTCGGTTTTCCGTAAGGGGAGGGGAAAGCCTTCCCTTACCGACAAAACTCATAAACGTCACTTCTCTGGACATGCCTCCTCTTTCTTGGAGCGCGTCCGGTCTCCGGAGGGGGCTCGTGACGGATCCGGCTTCGCTGGCGCGCGCCACACGGATGGTTTCGCTCAAAGATCGCCCATGGTGACGCACCCGGCACGTCCCGTGGCTTCCGGTGACCGTTCCCCCTGCCGCCCCTGGAGCGTTCCCGGGTACCAGGTGTCACTCCGGATCGCAGGATCTTGACGGAAGGCCCATGGTCAGCCCCCTAGCGATAAAGAAAGTTTCCTATTAGATTTGCGCGCAAGGCCGATGGGAGCGCTTCCTCCCACGCCTGTGAACACAACATGGTGTCCGCGTGTCCTCGGCATGAGATGCCGGCCGGCCATGAGGCGAGGAGGGTGCATGAAGCGCGGCCAAGAGCTGCTTCGTCTGGCGGACACGGTTGTTCTCCCGGGATTCGAGGGCAAGTCACCGCCCGACTGGGTCCGCAGACGCCTGAGCGAGGGCCTGACCGGGGTGGTGCTCTTTTCCAGGAACATCGCCACCCCCTCCCAGGTCGCCGACCTCACCGCGGCGCTGCGCGCGGAGAACCCGCAGGTTCTCGTGGGCATCGACGAGGAGTCGGGAGAGGTGACCCGGCTTGAGGCGGCGGCAGGGAGCACGCGCCCCGGCAGCTTCGCCCTCGGAGTCGTCGACGACGTCGCGCTCACCGAGGAACTCGCCGCCGACCTCGGCCGCGATCTGGCGCTGACCGGCGTCAACCTCAACTTCGCACCCTCGGCCGACGTCAACTCCAACCCCGACAACCCGGTCATCGGCCTGCGCTCCTTCGGCGCGGACCCCGACCTGGTCTCCCGGCACACCGCGGCCTGGATCCGGGGCCTGCAGTCGGCGGGCGTCGCCGCCTGCGCCAAGCACTTCCCCGGGCACGGGGACACCTCGGTCGACTCCCACCACAGCGTCCCGCTGGTCACGGCGACCGCCGAGGAACTGCGCGAGGTCGCGCTGCGGCCCTTCCGCGCGGCGATCGCCGAGGGCGTGCGCACGGTCATGACGGCCCACCTGCTGGTCTCCGCTCTCGACCCGGGCGTGCCCGCGACGCTCAGCGGCAAGGTGCTGCACGACCTGCTCCGTGTCGAACTCGGCTTCGAGGGCGTCATCATCACCGACGGCATCGAGATGACCGCCGTCTCGGGCCCGTACGGCATCGGCGGCGCCTCGGCGCTGGCCATCGCCGGAGGCGCGGACGCGATCTGCATCGGCGGCCAGAACTCCGACGAGCAGACCGCCATCGACGTCCGCGACGCCATCGTGGACGCGGTGATCGAGGGCAGGCTTCCCGAGGAGAGGCTGGCCGACGCCGCACGGCGGGTGTGCGAACTGGCCCTGTGGGCGGCCTCGGCCCCCAGGCGGCAGGACCCCGCGCCCTCGCGTCCGGGAGACGTCTCCATCGGCCTTGAGGCGGCCAGGCGGGCGCTGCGGATCACCCGCCGCTCGGCGAGCGCCTCCCTTCCCCTGGCCGCCCCGCCCCACGTGCTCGAACTGGCCCCCGAGATGAACCTGGCCATCGAGAAGGACACGCCCTGGGGCGTCGGTGAGCCGCTCGGCAAGCTGCTGCCCGGCACCACGGTGACGCGCCTGGACGCCTCCGGGGCGACCGGGAGCGCGGTAGAGGGGGTGCTGGCCGCAGCCACCGACCGGCCGCTGGTCGCCGTCGTCCGCGACGCCCACCGTCACCCCTGGCAGATGGACGCCCTGCAGCACCTGCTGGCGGCGCGCTCCGACGCCGTCGTGGTCGAGATGGGCCTGCCGGGACGCTCCGACCTCGGCGCCGTCCACATCGCCACCCACGGCTCCTCCAAGGTGTGCGGCCAGGCCGCGGCCGAGGTGCTGGCGGGGGACGCCTGATCCAGCGTGTTCCGCCGCCCCCGGGCCGCGGGAACGGCGGAACACGCTCACAGGCCGGGCAGGCGGCCGTTGCGGAACAGGTCGACGAACAGCTGGTGGTCGGCCCTGGCCCGCGCGCCGTAGGCGTGGGCGAAGTCGACGAGCACACGGGTGAACCCGGCGGCGTCGGCACCGATCACGTTCACGATCGCGTCCTCGGTCGAGAAGTCGACCAGGTCGTGGCTGGACTCGTCGTCGGCGACGGAGTGCATGCGGGCCACGGCCCTGCCGAGGTCGCCGATCACCGAGGCGAGTTCCTCCGGCTCGTTGACGTCGCCCCAGTCGAGGTCGGCCGAGTAGGGGGAGACCTCGGCGACGAGCTGGCCGACGCCGTTCAGCGTCGTGTGGCCGAGCCAGGGGTCGGCGTAGGCCTGCAGGGCCCGCTGTGACTCCGCCGTACGGTGCCCCTGGTGCCTGAAGTAGCCGCGTACCTTCTCGTCGGTGATGTACCGGGCGACGGCCGGGACCTGGGCCTGCTTCATGTAGAGGATGACGTCGTTCTCCAGGGCCTGGGTGTGGCCCTCAAGGAGCATGTTGTAGGACGGCAGGCCCGCCGAGCCGATGCCGACGCCCATGCGGAGCGCGAAGTCCTTGATCCTGTGCTCGACCGCGGGGACCGACGAGGGGAGCGTGGTGAGGTACTCCGCGAAGGCGGCCTCGACGGCGTGCCTGGTCTCCTCGTCGACCGGATAACGGCCGTCCATGATGGCGAACCTGCGCTCGAAGTTGTCGATCGTGGTCTCGACGTCGAGCAGCGCGACCCGGGTGTTGAGCCGGGCGACCTGGAGCACCCGGTGCAGCACACCGGTGGTCGTCTCCAGCGTCAGTGAGCCGATCGCCTCGTCCCCGCCCTCGGAGATGCCGGTCAGCTCGGTGAGGTAGGCCTTGGCGAACCCCGAGACCAGGTCGGTGATCACCTCGTCCGACAGCGCCTTGGCGTAGCCGATGAGCGCGACGCTGGCCACGAACCGCTTGAGGTCCCAGATGTAGGGGCCGACGTAGGCCTCGTCGAAGTCGTTGACGTTGAAGACCAGGACGCCGGAGGCGTTCATGTAGGTGCCGAAGTTCTCCGCATGCAGGTCGCCGTGTATCCACACCCGGCTCGTCTGGTCGTCGAGGAAGGCCGTGTCGGCGAAGGAGCCGGCCATGTCCGCGTAGAACAGGCAGGCGCTGCCGCGGTAGAAGGCGAACGGGGAGGCGGCCATCTTCCTGAACTTGCGCCGGAAGGCCGGGGGGTCACGCCTGATCGACTCGCCGAACTCGGTGATCAGGACATCGAGAATGTGCGCCGAGCGCCCATCTGTGGTCATGGTGCGCACGTTAGGGCTCACCGGCCCGGCTCCGCCAGGTGAAGACGTCACAGGGCCGTCACAGCGGCGGCTTCCCGGCAGAAGCGGTGCCCCGGGAAACAAGGGAACATGCCATGGAATGAGGCGTTCGCCCGCCTCTGTTGGGGAGAGAGGATTCCGACCACGGTGTCCTCACGGGGAGAGACGGTGACGCGGCTGTGACACGACGGGGACCGGTGGTGGCCGGGCTCATGCTCAGCACGGCCCTGGCCGCGATGGACGCCACGATCGTGGCCACCGCGGTCCCGGCGATCGTGCGCGACCTGGGGGCCTTCTCCCTCTTCCCCTGGGTCATCGCGGTCTACATGCTGGCCCAGGCGGTGTGCACCCCGATCTACGGCGGGCTCGCCGACGTCTACGGCCGCAAACCCATGCTGCTCGTGGGCGCGGCGACCTTCCTGGCCGGGTCGCTGCTGGCGGGTGTGGCCTGGAGCATGCCCGTCCTCATCGTGGCGCGGGCGGTGCAGGGGATCGGGGCGGGAGCGATCCTGCCGATCACCCAGACGATCGCGGGCGACCTCTACCCACTGGCCCAGCGGGGACGCATCTCGGCGCTGATGTCCACGGTGTGGGGAGGCTCCGCGCTGCTCGGCCCGGCCCTGGGCGGCCTGCTGTCGGAGTTCGGGCTGTGGCGCTGGGTCTTCCTGCTGAACCTCCCGATCGGGGTGGCCGCGCTGGCCATGGTCACCGTGTTCCTGCGCGAGTCGGTCGAACGCCGTCCGCACCGCCTCGACCTGTTCGGCACCGCCCTGCTCGCGGCGGGCGTCGTCACCGTGATGATCGGGCTCCAGGAGACCGTCTGGTGGCTGATCGCGCCCGGTCTGGCGTTGCTCGCGGCCTTTCTGCGCTGGGAGCGGCACGCGGCCGAGCCGGTCGTGCCGCCGTGGGTCTGGCGTGACCGGATGCTGCTCGGCTCGTTCCTCGGCAGCGCGCTCGTCGGCGTGGTGCTGATCGCCCCCGCCCTCTACCTGCCCACCTACGCCCAGGGAGTGCTCGGGGTCGGCGCGGTCGCCGCCGGGTTCGCACTCGCCACGCAGTCCATCGGCTGGCCGCTGGCCGCGGGACTGGCCGACCGTCTCTACCTGAGGTACGGCTTCCGCGCCACGGCCCTGGCCGGGATGGTGCTCGTCGTCGTCTCGGCGGTGATGTTCACGCTGCTGGGCCCGGCCTCGCCGCTCGTCTACGCGGGCCTGTGCGCGTTCGTCAACGGTGCCGGGCTCGGCCTGGTCTCGGTCTCCTGCCTCGTCGGCGCGCAGTCCGTGGTCGGCTGGGAACGGCGTGGCGTCGTCACGGGCGGGGTGGTGTTCTTCCGCAGCGCGGGAAGCGCGGTGGGCACGGCGGTCTTTGCGGCGGTCGCGAGCCTGTCCCTGCTGTCGTCCGGTTCCGTCGGCTCGGTCGACGACGTCGCCGCCGCGCTGGACGGTCCAGGGGCGCAGGCCGCCCGTTCGGCCCTGGCCTTCGCCGTGCACCATGTCTTCCTGGCGATGACGGTCGTCGTGGTGCTCGGCGTGCCGGCCGTGTTGGTGATGCCGAGAAGGGGGAGGCCGTTGTCCGAAACCCTTTCCAAGGCCGATCCGGAAACCGTTTCCGAGGGCGGGGAGGACGGTGGGCGGACCCGCGCGGACCGCTGAGCCGTACGGGAGCGTTCCATTTTCCGAGAACGGTTTTCATAAGGGAGGCCGCCCAGGACCGGGGCGGCCTCCCGCCGTTTTTACAACCATTTTGGGTCTTGTAGAGCCCGGGGGTCAGGGTTACGATCCGCATAATTATTAGGAAACTTTCCTAAAGGAAAGAGCATCAACATGCGCCGATTAGCTTCTGTGCTGGTGGTGTTCGCCATGGCGGCCGCGATGGCCGCATTGTCGATCCCCGCCCACGCAGCCGCTCGCCTGACAGCCGCCTTCACTCTCACCGGCAACCAGGGCAAGTTCGTGGTGAGCAACCCCAACAGCACCGCTGTGACCGGTTGGTCGATCACTTTCGAACTCCCCTCCGGGGTGACGGCGAGCGGTGCCCAGAATGCGACCATCTCGCAGACTGGCACCAAGGTGAAGCTGACCCCCGCCTTCTACATCAACACCGTGAAGGCGAACGGCAACACCGAGCCCTACAGCCCGACCTTCACGCTCAGCTCGGCCGTCCAGCCGACCAAGTGCACCATCAACAACGCCAACTGTGACGGCAGCGGCGACCCGCCCCCGCCGGACGCGCCCGTCACCGCGACCTACTCGGCCAGCGGGTCGCGTGGCAAGTTCGTGGTCAACAACAACACCGACGCCGCGCTCAACGGCTGGACGATCACCTTCGACCTGCCCGCCGGTGTCACCGCCAGCTCCGCCGACAACGGCTCGATCAGCCAGAGCGGCCGTTCGGTCACGTTGAGCCCGGCCCACTACAACACCAACGTCGCGGCCCACGGCTCGACCGAGCCCTACAGCCCGACCTTCACGCTCAGCAGCGCCTCCGCCGAGCCGGACAACTGCCGGATCAACGACGTCAGGTGTGACGGCGCCGCCGACACCCCGCCCGGCGTCCCCGGCAACCTGCGCTCGCCGGTCAAGACCACCAAGACCGTGACCCTGGCCTGGGACGCGGCCACCCAGGGCAGCCTGCCCATCGTCGGCTACCAGGTCTACAAGGGCAGCGACGTGGCGGCCACGGTCACCGGGACGACCGCGACCGTCTCGGGCCTGACCCCGAACACCGAGTACACCTTCACCGTCAAGACCAAGGACAGGAAGGGCACGCTCTCCGCGGCCACTCCTCCGCTGAAGGTCACGACCAACAACGCCGGTGACGACACCCAGCCGCCCACCGCGCCCACCAACCTGCGCAGCACCGGCAAGTCCTCCTCGACCGTGAACCTCACCTGGGGTGCCTCCACGGACAACAAGGAGGTCGCGAACTACGAGATCTACAGCGGCTCGACCCTGCTGACCACCTCGACCTCGACCTCGACCACGGTGACCGGCCTCTCGCCGTCCACCGAGTACACCTTCACGGTCAAGGCCCGCGACACCTACGACAACGTCTCCGACGCCAGCAACGCGGTGAAGGTCACCACCGACGACATCATCGGCAGTGGCTACGCCCGGGTCGGCTACTTCGTGCAGTGGGGCATCTACGGCCGTCAGTACTTCGTCCGCAACCTCGACACCACCGGCGTCGCGGCGAAGCTGACCCACCTCAACTACGCCTTCGGCAACATCGACCCGGTCAATCTGACCTGTCTGCAGGGCGTGACCAAGGGCACCACCGGCAACCCGCAGGACCCGAGCCAGGGTGACGGCTCCGGCGACGCGGACGCCGACTACGGCAGGCCGATGAGCGCCGGTCAGTCCGTCGACGGCGTCGGCGACACCGGCTGGGAGAAGCTGCGCGGCAACTTCAACCAGCTCAAGAAGCTCAAGGTCAAGTACCCGAACCTGAAGATCCTGATCTCGCTCGGCGGCTGGACCTACTCCAAGTACTTCTCCGACGTGGCCGCCACCGACGCCGCCAGGAAGAAGTTCGTCTCCTCCTGCATCGACACCTACATCAAGGGCAACCTGCCCACCTACAACGCCGCCGGCGGCCCGGGCAGCGCTGCCGGGATCTTCGACGGCATCGACCTCGACTGGGAGTGGCCGGGCTCCGAGGGCCACGCGGGCAACCACATCGGCGCCAACGACAAGCAGAACAACACCCTGCTGATCGCCGAGTTCCGCAAGCAGCTCGACGCCCTGACCGTCGAGACCGGTAAGCGCTACCAGCTCACCGCCTTCACCCCCGCCGACCCCGCCAAGATCGAGGCCGGCTGGGAGCTCGCCGAGGTCGCCAAGTCGCTGGACATCTTCAACGTCCAGGGCTACGACTTCCACGGATCGGGCAGCGACAACTCGTGGGAGCCCAACGTCGCCGGCCACCAGGCCAACCTGTACGCCGACAACGACGACCCGTACAACTTCCACTTCAGCGTGGAGAACGCCGTCAACGCCTACCTGCAGGCCGGGGTGAACCCCCGCAAGATCGCCATCGGTCTCGCCTACTACGGGCGTGGCTGGCAGGGGGTCGCCGACGGCGGCAAGTCCGGTGAGTGGCAGTCGGCGACCGGCGCCGCGCCCGGCCAGTTCCAGGACGAGGCCGGTACCCGTGGATACAGCAACCTGCTGGCCAGCGTCCCCGGGTGCACCATCAAGCACGACGAGCAGTCGGTCGCGACCTACTGCTACACCGGCAACGGCGGCCAGTGGTGGACCTTCGACGACACGTGGACGATCGCGAAGAAGACCGCATGGCTCCGCAGCAAGAACCTGCTCGGCGTGATGATCTGGGAGATGTCCGGTGACCCCGGCACCCTGACCAACGCCGTGGACGCGGGCCTGAAGTAATCGATCGGGGGTAATCCCCATCAGAACGGGCTGTCCCCGCGACCTGCGACGCCGCGAGGACAGCCCGTTTCGCGTGCCGGCCTGTTCAGGCGTCACGGCGCCTGAACAGGGGAACGGCGACGACGAGCGGGAGCGCGATCCAGGCCAGGTAGACGGCGAAGCCGGTCCAGGGCCCCATCCCGACGGGACTGACCAGGGCGATCCGGCTGCCCGCGTTCGAGGGGGTGAGCTCCACCAGCCTCCTGCCCAGCTCGCCGGGCACGAACGCGACCAGCGTCGGCAGCACCATGAGCAGCGCGCAGGCCGTCACGATCGCGCCCGGGGTGTGCCTGATCAACGTGCCGAGCGCCAGCCCGAGCAGCCCGCCCGCGGCCAGGTAGAGCCCGGCGCCGACGATGGCCCGCAACACGCCGGGATCGGCCAGGGAGACCGCCGCCGCCCGCCCGGCGAACACGGCCTGACCGGCGAGGAAGGCGGCGAAGGAGGCGACGACGCCCACGACGAACGTGACCCCGGTGCGCACGGCGGCCTTGGCGGCCAGGAACCTCAGCCTGTCCGGCACCGCGACCAGGGAGGCGCGGATCGAGCCCGTGCGGTACTCGCCGCAGACGACGATCACCCCCAGCGTCGCCGTCACCGGCGCCGCGAGCATGATGCCCATCAGGCTGACGGAGACCGGGCCGGACAGGCGCCCGCCGTCCCCGGCGCTCACGGCGACCAGCGCCCCGGCCGCGCCGAGCGCGACCATCAGCGCCGTCACGGCGCCCAGGGTCCACACGGTCGAGCGCACCGAGCGCACCTTGGTCCACTCGGACCGCATCACGTCGATCATGAGGAGTACTCCAGGCTGTCCTTGGTCAGTTCCATGTAGGCGGCCTCCAGGGTCGGCCTGACGAGGGTCAGTTCCTCGACCGCCAGCCCCCGCGCGGCGACGACGGTCCCGACCTCAAGGGGAGAGCGCCCGGTGACGCGCAGGTGGTCCCCGTGCGTCTCGGCACCGGGCAGCAACCCGGCCACCTCCGCCAGGTACGGCGAGCGCACCCGGACGTCCCCCTGCGAGCTGCGCCCGATGAACTCCTCCATCCCGGCGTCGGCGATCAGCCTCCCCCTGCCGATGACGACGAGACGGTCGGCGGTCTGGGCCATCTCGCTCATGAGGTGGCTGGAGACGAAGACGGTGCGCCCCTCGGCGGCCAGGTCACGCATCAGCGTGCGGATCCACAGGATCCCGTCGGGGTCGAGCCCGTTGACCGGCTCGTCGAACAGCAGGATCTCCGGGTCTCCCAGCAGCGCCGCGGCGATCCCGAGCCGCTGCGACATGCCCAGCGAGAACCCTCCGATCCGCCGCCCGGCCACCGCGCCGAGCCCGACCGTCTCCAGCACCTCCCCGACCCGGGAGGCGGGGATCGCGTTGCTCCGCGCGATGGCCAGCAGGTGGTCGCGGGCGCTGCGCCCGCCGTGCACGGCCTTGGCGTCCAGCAGCGCGCCGACCTTGCGCAGCGGGTGCCTGAGCTCGCCGTACGGCACCCCGCCGACCGTCACCGTCCCCGAGGTCGGCCGGTCTAGGCCGAGGGTCATGCGCATCGTGGTCGACTTGCCCGCTCCGTTCGGCCCCAGGAAACCGGTCACCAGACCGGGTCTGACGTCGAAGGACAGGCCCGCGACGGCCGTGGTTCCGCCGTACTCCTTGGTGAGGCCGATGGCCCGTATCGCTGTCATGCCCCAAGGCTCTCCGGCAGGGGCGGGCGTTTCCTCCTGCCACGGGACCGTCCGCGGCGGCCCGGACCGGGAGCCGGGTCCTACTCTCCTGGTCTGACCAGCCCCCGTTCGTAGGCGACGATCACGGCCTGCGCCCGGTCCCGTGCGCCGATCTTGGCGAACAACGCCGTCACGTGGTTCTTCACGGTGTTCGGTGAGATCGCGAGCGCGTCGGCGATCTCGGCGTTCGAGCGGCCCCCGCCGATGAGCGTCAGCACCTCCAACTCCCTCGCGGTGAGCCCGTCGAGAGGGGTCCGGCCCCGGATCCGGGCGGGCGCCTGGGACGGGGCGCCTCTGACGTGGGTGCGGATGAGGCCGAGGAGCAGACGCGGCGCCACGGCCGCCGTGCCCTCGTGCACGGTCCTGACCGCCTCGACCAGTTCCTCGGGGGAGACGTCCTTGGGCAGGAAGCCGTTGGCCCCGGCCCGGAGCGCGGCCACGACGTTCTCGTCCAGGTCGAAGGTGCTGAGCACGAGCACCCTGGTCTCCGGCAGCTCCGCGGTGACGCGTTCGGTCGCGGCGACCCCGTCCAGCCCGGGCATGTGCAGATCCATGATCACGATGTCGGGCCGCAGCTCGTGGCAGCGGGTCACGGCCTCCAGGCCGTCGGCGGCCTCGCCGACCACGGTGATGCCCGGCTGGGCGTTCAGCATGAGCCGGTATCCGGTCCTGACCAGGGCGTGGTCGTCGGCCAGCAGCACGGTGATCACAGCGGCAGCCTCGCGTGGACCCGGAAGCCGCCCGCCGGTCCCGGTCCGGCGTCCAGGCTTCCCCCGCACAGCGCGACCCGCTCGGCCATCCCCACCAGGCCGAAGCCGCCGGGGGAGGGCGGGACGGTCACGGGCCCGTCGTCCAGCACCTCGATCTCGACCTCCTGTTCTCCGTAGCCGATCCGCACGAGGGAGCGCGACCCCGGGGCGTGTTTGCGCGTGTTGGTGAGCGCCTCCTGCACGATCCGGTAGACCGCCCGGTCGACTGCGGCGGGCAGGGGCACGGGCTCACCCTCGACCACCAGCTCCGCGGGCGGCCCCGCCGCGCCCGCCTGTTCGACCAGGGCGGGCAGCTCGGCCGTGCCGACCCCCGTGGCCTCCCCGCCTCCGGAGCCGTCGGCCCGTAGCACTTTCAGCAGGTGCCGCATCTCGGTGAGGGCCTGCCTGGCGCTCTGCTCGGCGGCCAGCAGCGCCTGCGTGGCCTCGGGCGGCTCCGTGGGCAGGGTCACTCTGGCCCCGCCGACCAGCGCGCTGACCACGGTGATGTGGTGGGCGACGACGTCGTGCAGTTCACGGGCGATGCGGCGGCGTTCGGCCTGCACCGCCTCCTCGGTCCGGATGCTCTCCTTGAGCCGTCGTGTCTCCGCCCTCGATCGCGCCAGCAGACCGGCGCCGGTGAGGACCAGCGGGAAGAGGGCACCGAAGGCGAACGCGCCGGAGGACTGGGGGCCCGCCGTGAGGGACGCGGAGGACGTGACGGCGTAGGCGGCCGTCACCGGGAGGAGGGAGGCGGCCAGCGCCCTCCTGGTCGTGGTGTGGCGGCCGAGGCCGTACAGGGCGATCGCCGCGAGGATCGAGAGGGAAGGAGTGATCGTCAGGCGCCCCGCGATGTCGAGCGCCGCGATCACGACGGCGACCGGGACCGGGTGGCGGCGCCGCGCCAGAAGGGGCGGGACGGCGAGCAGGAACAGCCCCGCCCTCATGGCCGTGTCCGGATCGTCGTCCAGCAGGGTGAAGGGCAGGACGATCAGCGAGGGCAGGCAGAGGAGCACGACCAGCGTCACGTCGAAGATCTGGGGACGACCCAGGAGCAGCCCGACTTTCCGCCCCGACCGCATGGGGTGATCTTAGTCGCCGGAGCCGCCGGACGGGCGGGAGAGCGGAGACGCGTCCTGGCGGGCGTGGGGGACCCGCCAGGACGCGCTCCTGCCCGGCGCGGCGATGCGAGGACCCCGGCGAGGGTTGGGGTCCTCGAACCGGTTACCCGCGCCGGGGGCCGGTGACAGGGGAGACGCGGACCTGAGGAACCCGCGCCTCCCCGGAGGGGGTGTCGCCGAAGACCGGACCCTGGTGGCGCCGGAAGAGAGGGCGGATGCCGCCTTTCTCATTTCGGACAAAAAACCTATTTCTCCACCAAAGGGTCAGATCTGTCGGTACCGAAAGCACTCGTGTGCCGTCCCCATCGCTCTGGTAGGTGTGGGGGAATCCGTGGCGGGGCGACGCGCAGCGCAGTAGGCGCGTCGGACCGCCGAGGTCGCGCCGGGACGGGCGTGGCGCGCCCACGCGGACCGATGGCACCGGCGTTCACCCCCTTGCCGACCTTTCGATGGATTTGTACCAACGATTGGATGATGCGGGTAACGAGAGGTTGGGTCAAGAGGCTGTTCCCCGGTAAAACCAAATCGTCTAGTTTTGTTGGCACAAAGGGGACTTAATGCCGCGGTCAACGCTGTATCAGCTGGTGGCCTCCGAACTCCGGAGGGCCATCTACTCCGGTGCGCTCCGGCCGGGCGATCAGCTGCCGACCGAGGTCGAGCTCATGGGCATCCACCAGGTGAGCCGCAACACCGTACGGCTCGCCCTCGGAGAGCTGGTCAACGAGGGCCTGATCACCCGCACCCCCCGCAGGGGAACCGTCGTCAGGGAACGCAGGCCGCTGCTCATCCACCCCCAGCGGGAGCTCCAGCCGCAGCCGGAGGAGACCAAGGAGGCCTTCGCCTGGGCGGTCTCCCAGGAGGGGCGCGTGCCGAGCCAGCACATCGAGGTCGCGATCGTGCAGCCCGCCGAGGAGATCGCCAGCAGGCTGGAACTGGCCGACGACGAGTTCGCCGTGGTCCGCCGCAGGCTGCGTTTCGTCGACGGTCAGCCGTACAACACCAACGACTCCTACTTCCCGCTGTCCCTGGTCGCCGACTCCGAGATCGCCCGTCCCGGCGACATCACGCGCGGCGCCAACAGGGTGCTGACCGAGCTGGGCCACCGTCAGGTCCGCATGGTCGACGACATCTGGGCCAGGATGCCGAACACCTCGGAGACCCACCGCCTGCAGCTCCAGTCGGGCACGCCGGTCGTCGTCTACATCAGGGTCGGCTACGACGAGGGAGACACCCCCGTCCGGGTCGCCGTCTCCGTGCTCCCCGCGGACAAGCACCTGATCAGGTACGAGCTGGAAAGCCGCTGACATCTCCGTGACCGCCCGGCCGGGCCGGCTCCCAGCACGCCCGCGCCGCGGGCGCCTGCCGGGCCGCCCGCCCAAGGCGGCAGGGCGCGGGCCGCTGCCCCCGCCCTCCCTGGACCCCTAGGCATTCGCCTGGGCCGGCATGGACACCGTGCGTCATCGAACGGTTACTCTCCGTGCCTCTTCACGCACCCTGTGCAACGAAGGGATCAATCATGCACTCCAACACCGTCGGTACCGTCACCGCGCGTCCGCTCGCGCTGCGCACCGCGACCGCCGCCGACCTCGGGGAGGTCCTCACCCTCCTGGCGGAGACCGCCGACTGGCTGAACGGCAGAGGCGTACGGCAGTGGCCCGCCGGAGGCTTCCCCGCCGCGCGCATAGCCCCGCTGATCGAGACGGGTGACATGTATCTGGTGGAGGGCGAGCGGGGCGTGGTGGCCACCATCGCCCTCGACGGCAACGCCGACCCCGAGTTCTGGCAGGCGGAGGACCTCCCCGGCGCCGCGCTGTACGTCCACAAGCTGTCGGTCGCCCGCTCCTGCTCCGGTCTCGGTCTGGGGCGGGCCCTGCTCGACTGGGCGGGCCTGCGGGTGGTGGCCGCCGGAGGGCGCTGGCTCAGGCTCGACTGCTCCAAGGACAACATGAGGCTCCAGGACTACTACCGGGGCCAGCGCTTCACCCACCTGCGCACCGTGGACCTCCCGCACCGCGCCTCGGGAGCGCTGTTCCAGCGGCCCGGAGGCGTGCGCGGCGGCCTCGGCACGGCGCTGCCGTTCACCGACCGGCGCGGGCTCGGGGGACGCCGTGGACCGCTTGTGAGCAGCCACGACTCCTCCCTCGCCGAACATGTCTGAACCACGGCGATCCCAGGACAAAGTCATCCGATAGCCTCACCCCATGACCGGTTCCTTGCTTGAGGTGATCGCGCTCGACGTCCGCGACGCCGTCGCGGCTGAGGAGGGCGGTGCCGACCGTCTTGAGGTCGTCGCCGACATCGCGTCCGACGGGCTCACCCCGGCGGTGGAGACGGTCGCGGCGATCTCCAAGGAGTGCGCGCTGCCGCAGATGGTGATGCTGCGCGGCGAGGCCTCCTTCCTGGCCGGGCCCGAGACTCTGGAGAGCCTGCGGCGTGACGCCAAGGCCCTCGCGGAGGCGGGCGCGGCCGGGTTCGTCTTCGGCTTCCTCGACCAGGCGGGGACGGTCGACCTCGCCGCGACCGAGGCGCTCATCCACGCCGTCGCCCCGCTGCCCTGGACCTTCCACCGGGCCGTCGACCACGCGGCCGACGTCCAGGCGGGGTGGCGGGCCGTACGGCTGCTGCCCAACCTCGCGACCGTGCTCACCTCGGGCGCGCCCAGCGGCGTCGGGGACGGCCTGCGGGTGCTCAAGACCCGCTGCGAGGCGGGGGACGGGCCACTGATCATGGCCGGTGGCGGGCTCAAGCCCACACACGTCCCGGCGCTGCTCGAATACGGCGTACGCGCCTTCCACGTCGGAGGTGCCGTACGGGCCTCGTGGGCACACCCGGTCGAGGCGCGCAGGGTCCGTGAGTGGCGGGCCCTGATCGACTGACGTCGCCCTCCTCGTCGCGGCCCACGCGCCGGGGAGGGCCCGCCGAGCCGGGTGAGGTCACCGGCCGCCGGCGTCGAGCATGGCGTCCAGGCCCAGGAGTTTGACGCGTTCGCCCCGGCCCAGCGTCCTGGCCAGGGCGATCTCCGCGGCCTCGATGGCCAGCCAGCGGTCGTAGGTGACGGGGGAGACGCCCCGTGAGGCGAGCAGGGCGTCCAGGCCGCCGCGCGGTACGGGCGCACGGCCGGCGAGATCGGCCAGAAGCGTGCGGACGGTCTCCGCGGCGTCGGACTTGTTGGTGCCGATCACACCGGTCGGGCCGCGCTTGAGCCAGCCCGCGACGTACTCGCGGTCACGGACCCGGCCGGCCTCGTTCGGCACGGTCGAGGTCCGCTCGGAGAAGGGCACGCCGGGCAGCGGGAGGCTGCGGTAGCCGACCGAGCGCAGCACCATCCCGACGGGAAGGGTCTCGAACTCACCCGTCCCGACGATCCCGTCCTCGGTCCGCCTGGTCCGTTCGAGCCTGAGCCCCTCGACCCGGTCCCGGCCGACGATCTCCACGGGCCGCATCCAGAACCGGACCTCAAGCCGCCGGGGACGACCGGCGGGGGTGCGGGCCGCCCAGCCGCGCAGCACCTCGACGTTCCCCCTGACCTGGCGCGAAGCCCGGGACAGGTCGGCCGCCGACTCGTCCGGACGCACGTGCACGTCCGCGTTCGTCAGCTCGCCGAGCTCCCGCAGCTCCTTCAGGGTGAACTTGGCGTGCTCCGGCCCCCGGCGGCCGATCATGTGGATGACCCGCACCCGGCTGGCCGCCAGGCGGGCGAGCACCTCCTCGGGCACGTCCGTGGCGCGCAGCTCCCGCGCGGACTTGGCCAGGACACGCACCACGTCCACCGCGACGTTGCCGACGCCGACCACCGCGACCTCGGGACTGTCGAGGGTGAACCGGTCGGCCGGCACCTCGGGATGGCCGCAGTACCAGTTCACGAAGTCCGTGGCCGCCGCGCTTCCCGGCAGGTCCTCGCCCGGCACGCCCATCCGCCGGTCAACCGGCGCACCGGTGCAGTAGACCACGGCGTCGTAGCAGGCCAGCAGGTCGGCGACCGAGACGTCCCGGCCGAGTTCCACACCGCCGAGGAAGCGGACGTTCGGCAGTTCGAGGACCCGTCGCAGGTAGTCGGCGATCGACCTGATCGAGGTGTGGTCCGGGGCGACGCCGTAGCGCACCAGTCCGTACGGCGTCGGCAGCCGTTCGAGCACGTCCACCTCGACGGCTCCGGGGGCCTGCCTCGTCAGGGCCTCCGCCGTGTAGAGACCGGCCGGTCCCGAGCCGACGACCGCGACCCTCAACGGCCTGTTCTCCGGTGCCATGTCGCCTCCCAAGCGGTGACCGCCCCTGAGGGTGATTCTGTCCCACCACGGCGCCGGGCGGCCAGGGTGACGCGGCCGTTGCGCGGGCCGGGTTCCCGGCGCTCCTCTTGACCATCTCTTGGGGTATTTGGGTCATTCTTGCAGGTCAGATATGCTTTGCATGGTTATGGGGGCAATGCGATCGGGGGATCACTGACCTTGGCGGGATCGGACCATACGCTCGAATACGACTACCTCGCCGGAGACCGGCAGGAGCGGGCAATCCTTCTGCACATGGTGCTCTCCCTCCTGGTCGGCATGATCCTCGGCGCGGCCGGAGCGCTGCTCTCCTACGGGCCACAACTGATCCACTCGCTCTACGAGCCGTACGCGTACGTCCTGTTCGTCGTGATCGTGGGACGCACCGCCGCGGGATTCGGCTGGGCCGCCCTGACCAGCGCGCTGGCGAGCTTCGGCCCCCTCATCGCACTGCTGGCCGCCACGATCTTCGAGTCGGGCGCGAACCTGCTCAACTTCACCGCCAGAGGGCCGGGAATGGTCCTCGGCAGCAACGGCCCGACGGTGAACCTCACCGTCGCCACCCTCGCGACCTTCGGAGTACTCGCCTACTTCAGCGGACGCCGTGACGTGTGGGGCGACCTGGCCTGCGGCGCGCTCGTTGGAATCGTCGCGATCGACGGGCTCGACAAAACCCTCCGGGGCGGCCCCGAGTACATCCGGGGATTCTGGCCCTGGGACACCCTCCTCGTGGCCGTGTTCGTGATCGGACTGCTCCTGGCACTACGCAGGGGCCGCTCCCTGAGCCGCTGCGCCGTGGTGGCCCTGACCGTCCTCTCAGCGGCGTTCGTGTTCGCGATCGGTATGTAGTTGTGCCTGCCTTTTGCGCCGCCTGCGGCG
>NZ_JBHSBC010000014.1:71799-197080 GCF_042650425.1 Streptosporangium jomthongense
CCCTCACTCCTCAGTCCAGACACCGACGCGCCCAAGCCGGACACTCCTCACTCCCGGCACCGGTAAGGCCAAGCCGAAACTCCTCACGCTTGGGGCCGATCGAGTCGATCGAGCTCTCTGACGCCCGGAGTGAGGGTTTGACCTTGTGCTTTACCGGTGCCGTGTGGGAAGGGTTTCGGCTTGGGCGCGTCGGCGCTTGGACTGAGGAACGCGGGAGCGCAGCGACGGAGTGACGAGGGAAAGCGCCGACTCGGGGCGCCCAAGCCCGCGACGCTGAAGGCGGAGCAAGGAGACACAGCGACGAGGGAAAGCGCCGACTCGGAGGCGCCCAAGCCCGCGACGCCGTCAGGCGGCGCAAGGAGACACAGCAGGCGGCGCAAGGGGACACGAATAGATAGCCTGTGGTTCATCGATCCCTGCTAGCTAGGAGTAGCCGTGCTGCTGCGCATGTCGTCGTTGTTTCTTCGAACCCTGAGGGACGACCCGGCAGACGCGGAGGTCCCGAGCCACAAACTGCTCGTCCGCGCCGGTTATGTTCGTCGTGTCGCACCCGGCGTCTACTCCTGGCTGCCGCTCGGCAAGAGAGTCCTGGAGAACGTCACGCGCATCGTGCGCGAGGAGATGGACCGGATGGGCGGCCAGGAGGTCCTCTTCCCCGCCCTGCTGCCCCGGGAGTACTACGAGGCCACCGGCCGCTGGACGGAGTACGGCGACACGCTCTTCCGTCTCAAGGACCGCAAGGGCGCCGACTACCTGCTCGGCCCCACCCATGAGGAGATGTTCACCGACATGGTGAAGGGGGAGTACTCCTCCTACAAGGACTATCCGGTGACGCTGTACCAGATCCAGACGAAGTACCGCGACGAGGCCCGTCCCCGGGCAGGCATCCTGCGCGGCAGGGAGTTCGTCATGAAGGACTCCTACTCCTTCGACCTGGACGACGACGGTCTCAAGCGCTCCTACGAGCAGCACCGTGAGACCTACATCAGGACCTTCGACCGGCTCGGCATCACCTACAAGATCTGTTTCGCCACCTCGGGCGCCATGGGCGGCTCGGCCTCGGAGGAGTTCCTCGCCCCGGCCGAGACCGGTGAGGACACCTTCGTGGCCTGCCACCACTGCGGCTACGCCGCGAACGCCGAGGCCGTCACCACGCCCGCACCCGCCGCGATCTCCGGGGAACGGCCCGCGCAGCGGGTGCTGGACACCCCGGACACGCCGACCATCGAGTCGCTGGTCGCCTACGTCAACGAGCACCACGGTCTGGACGTCACCGCCGCGCAGACGCTCAAGAACATCGTGGTCAAGGTCGTCACGCCCGGTTCGGACAAGGTGGAGACGCTGGTCGTCGGCGTCCCCGGGGACCGCGAGGTCGACTTCAAGCGTCTTGAGGCCGCCCTGGCCCCCGGCGAGCCCGCCATCTTCGAGGCCGAGGACTTCGCCAAGCACCCCGGCCTGGTCCGCGGCTACATCGGCCCCCAGGTGCTCAAGGACCTCGGCATCCGCTACCTCGTCGACCCCCGCGTGGTCGAGGGCACCTCCTGGGTGACCGGTGCGAACGAGCCGGGCAAACACGCGGTCGACGTGGTCGCCGGGCGTGACTTCGTTCCCGACGGCACCATCGAGGCCGCCGAGGTCCGTGAGGGCGACTCCTGCCCCGTCTGCGGGGCAGGCCTGTCCATCGACCGGGGCATCGAGATCGGCCACATCTTCCAGCTCGGCCGCAAGTACGCGGACGCCGCCAAGCTCGACGCCCTCGGCCCCGACGGCAAGCCGATCCGCGTCACCATGGGTTCCTACGGAATCGGCGTCTCCAGGGCCGTGGCCGTACTGGTCGAGCAGCGGCACGACGAGCTGGGCCTGGTCTGGCCCCGCGAGGTCGCCCCCGCCGACGTCCACATCGTGGGCACCGGCAAGGAGGACCAGATTGAGGTCGCCACCAGGATCGCCGAGGAACTCGACGCCCGGGGCCTGCGCGTGCTGCTCGACGACCGCCCCTCCGTCTCCCCCGGCGTCAAGTTCAAGGACGCCGAACTGCTCGGCATGCCGACGATTCTGATCATCGGCCGCGGGCTCTCCCAGGGGGTCGCCGAGCTGCGTGACCGCGCCGGAGGCGTCAAGGAGGAGATCCCCGTCGACGAGGCCGTCGAACGTGTTCTGGCGGCCTGCGGCGCCTGACCGGAAGGCTTGGACGAGGCGGGTCACCCGTGGGGTGGCCCGCCTCTTCGGCGTGCCCGCGAGGCCGTGCCGTACGGGGCGTGTGTCTAGGACGGCGGGACGGAGGAGGACGGTGCGCCGGGGGTGCCCGAGACGGTCGGGGCCGGGGCCGGGGCGGCGGGCATGCCGGGGAAGGCCTCGATCTCCGGGCGCAGTCCGTAGGAGCGGGTGACGCACTCCTGCATGGCCAGCGCGGCCATCCGCCGGACGGCGGTGTCGGAGGAGGCGGTGAGCTCCAGGTAGGCGGCCGTGACGCCCCGCTCGACCAGCGTGGCCAGCTCGACGGCCTGGGCGGGCGTCGAGGGGGTGACCGGAAGCCGGTAGGCGGGGTCGGGCTCGACCGGGACGCCACCGGACGCCGTGATCAAAGCGCGCAGCTGGTCCCTGCGGGCGCGGTGCGCGTTGAAGGCGGCGGTCGCGGTCGCGCGCAGGGAGCCGGTGGTCCTGGCGCCGATGACCCCGTAGGCGTAGACGGCCGCGTGCTCGGCGGCCAGGGCCGTCTCAAGGTCCTGGCTCCTCACAGCGGCCTCGAAAGGGCCAGGGCGTGCGCGGCCTCACAGGCGCCCATGGAGGCGATCAGCTGGGCCAGCGCGGGGGAGACCCCGTCGAGCTGACGTGGTCGCAGGGCCGCCGACTCACGCTCCATGTCACGCAGGCTCCTGACGGAGACCGCCTTCCTGGAGTCCGGCCCGGCGGTTTCCGAGACTCCCGGGGACGCCGAGGCGGCCGGAGTCGCCGGGGCCCCCGAGGCGGAG
This sequence comes from Streptosporangium jomthongense, assembly GCF_042650425.1. Taxonomy (NCBI): domain Bacteria; kingdom Bacillati; phylum Actinomycetota; class Actinomycetes; order Streptosporangiales; family Streptosporangiaceae; genus Streptosporangium; species Streptosporangium jomthongense. Next base: position 74,772 of record NZ_JBHSBC010000014.1, read on the forward strand.
GGAGAGACCGGCGCGCTCTCGCGGGGCAGCCGGCGGCGGAGCTCGGCGAGGTGGGCCTCGTGCCGTCGTCTGAAGGGCGTCAGCCTGTCGGAGGCGGCCGAGGAGTAGAGCGCGATCGTCCGCTCCTTGCCCGTGATGAGCTGCCTGATCAGCATGATCTCCGGGTCCGGCTGCTCGGCGGTGGGCGAGGGTGAGGACACGGGCCTGCCGGTGGCGCATCCGGCCACGGTCACGGCGGCCACTCCGAGAGCGCCGCCCCGCAGCAGGGAGCGCCGGGAGACGGAACGCACGGACGACCTCCGGTTATGGATGTGGCTGCTGACGCATCTAGCATCGTACGGGCTTGGAATCACAATCACCGCGCTTCTCGGACGGCTTCGCCACACCGAGTGGCGCTCTTTCCACGCCCCGGTGTGGATAGGCTGGTGAACCGCAAGGGCGAGGTCCGCCCGCTTAGATCGTGACAATGGGAGGTCGGCATGGGCAGCGCCACATCCCGCGACCGCCTGATGAAGCTGCTGGAACCTGTCGCCTGCTCCTTCGGGCTCGACCTGGAGGACGTCACGGTCACACCGGCGGGCAAGCGGCGTCTGCTGCGTGTCATCGTCGACCGTGACGGCGGCGTGAGCCTGGACGACGTCGCCGAGGTCAGCCTCGCCGTCTCCACGGCGCTGGACGACGGTGACGCGATGGGCGCGACGCCGTACGTGCTTGAGGTCTCCTCTCCCGGGGTCGACCGGCCGCTCACCGAGCCGCGTCACTGGCGCCGCGCGGTGCGCAGGCTGGTCAAGGCCGACCTGCGGGACGGCACGCTGGTTGAGGGCCGGATCGTCGCCACGGACGACGCCGGCGTAGAGATCGACGTCGACGGCGTGACCCGCCGCATCGACTATCAGGACCTGACCCGAGGACGGGTGCAGGTGGAATTCCGCCGGTTTGACGACGCCGAAGACGACGGCGAAGACGGCGACGAAGGCTAAGGGGGAGCCTCGTGGACATCGACATGAGCGTCCTGCGCAGCCTGGAGCGGGAGAAGGACATCTCCTTCGACCTGGTCGTCAAGGCGATCGAGGACGCACTGCTGATCGCGTACTTCCGGAGCGAGGGGGCCGCGGCCAAGGCCCGTGCCGAGCTCGACAGGCAGTCAGGGCACGTGACCATCTTCGCCGCGGAGCTCGACGACGAGAGCGGGGAGGTGCTCAGGGAGTTCGACGACACCCCGGGCAACTTCAGCCGCATCGCCGCGACCACCGCCAAGCAGGTCATCCTCCAGCAGCTGAGGGACGCCGAGGACGAGATCAACTTCGGCGAGTTCGCCAGCCGTGAGGGTGAGCTCGTCGCGGGCGTCATCCAGCAGGGCAAGGACCCCAGGGTCGTCCTGGTCGACCTCGGCAAGATCGAGGCGGTGCTGCCGCACAACGAGCAGGTGCCCGGCGAGGAGTACGTCCACGGCGAGCGCATCCGCTGCTACGTGGTCCAGGTCAAGAAGGGCCACAAGGGACCGTCGGTGACGCTGTCGCGGACCCACCCCGGGCTGGTGAAGAAGCTTTTCGCCCTGGAGGTTCCGGAGATCGCCGACGGTACGGTCGAGATCGCGGCGATCGCCCGCGAGGCGGGTCACCGCACCAAGATCGCGGTCCGTTCCCGGCGCCCCGGCGTCAACGCCAAGGGTGCCTGCATCGGCCCGATGGGTTCGCGCGTGCGCAACGTCATGGCCGAGCTGCACGGCGAGAAGATCGACATCATCGACTGGTCGGAGGACCCGGCGGAGTTCGTGGGCAACGCCCTCTCGCCTGCCCGTGTCTCCCACGTCGAGGTGATCGACCCCGAGGGGCGCGCGGCCCGTGTGATCGTTCCCGACTACCAGCTCTCCCTCGCCATCGGCAAGGAGGGGCAGAACGCCCGGCTGGCCAATCGCCTGACCGGATGGCGCATCGACATCCGTCCCGATACACAAGCGGGGGATGCGGCCGGTTCCGCAGATGCGTCCACACGGTAAGCTGGAATATGGTGACCGGGCGGCCCCACTGAGAACCTGTGTGGGCTGTCGGGTTCGCACGGTTTCCTCCGAGCTGCTCCGCCTGGTGGTGGTCGAGGGCGTCATCGTCCCTGACCTGCGACGACGGCTCCAAGGGCGTGGTGCTTCACTGCATCCCTCCCTGAGCTGTCTCGATCTCGCCGAGCGTCGCCGAGCGTTTCCGCGCGCGTTTCGTGCCGCGGCCCCGCTTGACGTCTCGCGAGTGCGAGAACACCTGGAAGGGCTCCACTCCGAAAGGAACGGGTGAAATGGTTGCCAACTGTCATGTAGGACGCCGAGTTGATGGGCTGGTCAGATAGCTATGAGCGCCTGATGAGCATGCGGCGATGAGTACGTCTACGTAACGACGGTCCGGCGGCACAGCCTCCCGGGCCGAGTAAGGGAGTGCAGTGGCGAAGGTCCGGGTATACGAGCTCGCCAAGGAGTTCGGTGTGGAGAGCAAGGTCGTCATGGCCAAGCTCCAGGAGATGGGCGAGTTCGTGCGTTCGGCGTCCTCGACTATCGAAGCACCGGTAGTCCGCAGGCTCACGGAAGCTTTGGGCGGTCCCCCCAAGGGTTCGTCCGACAGGGGCGGCAACAGGTCGCCCAGGCCGCCGCAGGCGGCACCCCGGCCGGCCGGAGGCCAGGCCGGAAACGGCGCTCCGTCGCCGGCATCGATTCCCAAGCCGGGACCGGTTCCCAAGCCGGGCCCCAGGCCGGGTCCCGCCGCGGCACGTCCCGCGGCCCCCGCGCCTCAGGCCCCGCCGGTTCCCCAGCCCCAGCAGGCACAGCCTCAGCAGCAGGCGCAGCCTCAGCAGCCGCCCTCGCCGGTCCAGCCGCCGAGGTTCGAGGCACCCCGTCCCGCCGCCCCCGGCCCCAAGCCGGGTCCGCGTCCGGGTCCGCGTCCGGGACCCGCCCCCCGTACCGAGGGCCGTCCTTCCGGCGGTCCCGGTGGCGGTCAGGGCGCTCGTCCCGGTCAGGGTGCCCCCGCTGCGGGTGGCCCCAAGCCGGGCCCGCGTCCCGGCCCGCGTCCGGGGCCGCGCCCCGGCAACAACCCGTTCTCCTCGAACGCCAGCGGCATGGGCCAGGCCCGTCCGCCGCGTCCCGGTCGTGAGGGCGGCGGCCCCGAAAGGGGTCCGCGTCCCGGCGGTCCGCGTGAGGACCGCGGGCCCCGCGAGCAGCAGGGTCAGCGTGACGGCGGGCCTCGCCCCGGCGCTCCGCGCGCGGGTCAGGCCGGTCCCGGCGGTCCGCGTCCCGGGCCTCCTTCGGGTGGCCCCCGTCCCGGTGGCGGCGCGGGTGCGGGTGGTCCGCGTCCCGGCGGTCCCCGGCCCAGCCCGATGATGATGCCCCAGGGCCGTCCGGCTCCCGCCGGCGGCGGGCGTCCCGGTGCTCCCGGCGGCGGTCGTCCCGGCGGTGCCGGTCGTCCCGGTGGCGGCGGTGGTCGTCCCGGTGGCGGCGGCTTCGCCGGTCGTCCCGGTGGTGGCGGTGGCGCGGGTCGTCCCGGCACCGGAACCGGTGGTCCCGGTGGTGGCGGTGGCGGCGGCTTCGCCGGTCGTCCCGGTGGCGGCGGTGGCCGTGGCCGTGGCGGCGGTACGGCGGGCGCCTTCGGCCGTCCCGGCGGGCGTCCGACCCGTGGTCGCAAGTCCAAGCGCCAGAGGCGCCAGGAGTTCGACAACATGCAGGCCCCGGCGATCGGCGGCGTGCAGGCTCCCCGTGGTGGCGGCCAGACGATCCGTCTGTCGCGTGGCGCCTCCCTGGCGGACTTCGCCGACAAGATCGGCGCGAACCCGGCGTCCCTGGTGCAGATCATGCTGCACCTCGGCGAGATGGTGACCGCCACGCAGTCGGTCAACGAGGAGACGCTGCAGCTGCTGGCCGCCGAGCTGGACTACAACCTGCTCGTCGTCAGCCCGGAGGAGGAGGACCGCGAGCTTCTCGAGTCCTTCGACATCGAGTTCGGCGAGGACGAGGGCGACGAGGGCGACCTGGTCGCGCGTCCGCCGGTGGTGACCGTCATGGGTCACGTCGACCACGGTAAGACCAAGCTGCTCGACGCGATCCGGCACACCAACGAGGTCGCGCGGGAGGCCGGTGGCATCACCCAGCACATCGGTGCCTACCAGATCTCCACCGAGCACGAGGGCGAGGACCGGAGGATCACCTTCATCGACACCCCGGGTCACGAGGCGTTCACCGCCATGCGTGCCCGTGGTGCCAAGGTGACCGACATCGCCGTCCTGGTCGTCGCGGCGGACGACGGTGTGAAGCCGCAGACGATCGAGGCTCTGAACCACGCCCAGGCGGCCGACGTGCCGATCGTGGTCGCGGTCAACAAGGTGGACAAGGAGGGCGCCGACCCCAACAAGGTCAGGGCCCAGCTCACCGAGTACGGCCTGGTCGCCGAGGAGTACGGCGGCACCACGATGTTCGTCAACATCTCCGCCAAGAACGGGACCGGCATCGACGAGCTGCTCGAGGCCATCCTGCTCACCGCGGACGCCGAGCTCGACCTGCGGGCCAACCCGACGATGGACGCCCAGGGCGTCGCCATCGAGGCGCACCTCGACAAGGGCCGCGGCCCGGTCGCGACCGTGCTGGTCCAGCGCGGCACGCTCCGCGTCGGTGACTCGATCGTCTGTGGCGAGGCCTTCGGCCGCGTCCGGGCGATGGTCGCCGACAACGGCAAGCTGATCGACGAGGCCGACCCGTCCCGTCCGGTCCAGGTGCTCGGTCTGACCGCGGTGCCGGGGGCCGGTGACAACTTCATCGTCGTCACCGACGACCGGATGGCCCGGCAGATCGCCCAGCAGCGGGCGGCTCGCAAGCGCATCGCGGACATGGCCAGGTCCGGCCGTCGCCGTACGCTCGAAGAGCTCTTCAGCGAGATGGAGAAGGGCCAGGTCGACGAGCTCAAGCTCATCATCAAGGGTGACGTCTCCGGTTCGGTCGAGGCCCTTGAGGACGCGCTGCTCAAGATCGACGTCGGCGACGAGGTCCGCCTGCGGGTGCTCCACCGCGCCGTCGGTGCGATCACCGAGTACGACGTCAACCTGGCGGTCGCGGACGACAACGCCGTCATCATCGGCTTCAACGTGCGCCCGGAGGTCCGGGCACGCGACCTGGCCGAGCGCGAGGGCGTCGACATCCGCTACTACTCGGTCATCTACCAGGCGATCGAGGAGATCGAGGCGGCCCTGAAGGGCATGCTCAAGCCCGAGTACGAAGAGGTCCAGATGGGCACCGCCGAAGTCCGCGAGGTCTTCAAGGTGCCGAAGATCGGCAACATCGCCGGTGCGCTGGTCCGTTCGGGCACGATCGTCCGGAACAGCAAGGCGCGGATCATCCGTGGCGGTGTCGTCATCTCCGACAACCTCACGGTCAGCTCGCTGCGCCGGTTCAAGGACGACGCGACCGAGGTCCGTGAGGGCTACGAGTGCGGTATCGGTGTCGGCTACAACGACATCAAGATCGACGACGTCATCGAGACGTTCGAGATGCGGGAGAAGCCGCGCGTCTGACGCCACCGGTCCGGCACGGGCACCCGTAACGGCCGAGGGAGCCGCCCACAGTGTGGGCGGCTCCCGGAGCCGCGGCGGCCCCGGGCCGGACGGCGTGCGTCAGAGCCGCGGCTGGTGACTGACCAATGTATGTAGGTGCCCTGACACTGGACATCCTGCTCGGCGACGTCCGTTCGCTGAAGCAGAAGCGCTCCGTGGTGCGTCCCATCATCGCCGAGGTGCAGCGACGGTTCCCGGGTGTGGCCGTCGCGGAGACCGGACATCTGGATCTGCACCGCCGTACCGAGATCGGGATCGCCGTCGTTTCCGCGACCGCGTCCAACTGCGGTGCGGTGCTGGACGACTGCGAGCGACTGATCGCCTTCCACCCGGAGATCGAGCTGTTGTCGGCGAGACAACGGCTCTACAACGAGGACGAGGACTAGCACGGAGCGACCGGTCGCGGAGTTGTCGTGCCCGGTCGTTACTGTGAGAAGGGGGGAGCGAATATGGACGCCGCACGCGCACGTAAGATCGCCGACCGCATCCAGCAGGTGGTCGCGGAGATGCTGGAGCGTCGGATCAAGGACCCGAGGCTGGGCTTCGTGACCGTCACCGACGCTCGGATCACCAACGACCTGAGCGAGGCCACGGTGTTCTACACCGTGTTCGGCTCCGAGGCGGAGCGGGCTGACTCGGCGGCCGCCCTGGAGAGCGCCAAGGGGCTCATCCGGTCCGAGGTCGGGCGTCAGACCGGTCTGCGTCACACGCCGACGCTGACGTTCACCCACGACCCGCTCCCTGACAGCGCCCGCCACCTGGACGGGCTGTTCGCCGAGGCGAAGGTCAGGGACGCCGAGATCGCCAAGCAGGCCGCCGGAGCACGGCACGCGGGGGAGGCGGACCCGTACCGCAAGCCCGCCGAGGAGAGCGACCTTTCCGAGGAGGACGAGGACGAGCCGGCCGAGCAGGCGGGACGCCCCGCGACGTGACCTCCGACCCGCGTGAGAGCGACCCGGTGCCGGAGCGCGACTGGGACCGGGCCGTCGAGCTTGTCTCGGCCGCGGACGAGGTGGCGCTGGCCTGCCACATCTCGCCCGACGCGGACGCGCTCGGTTCGATGCTCGCCGTCGGCATGGCGCTGCGCGCGGAGGGCAAGCGGGTCACGGCCTCCTTCGGGGAGCGCAGGTTCCGGGTTCCCCGGCTGCTGCGCTTCCTGCCCGGCCAGGAGTTGCTGGTCGAGCCGGCGGCCTACCCGGCGGTGCCCAAGCTGATGATGACGTTCGACGTCCCCGTCGCCGACCGGCTCGGCACGCTGGCCGCCAACGCGGGCAAGGCCAGGGAACTGGTCGTGGTCGACCACCACGCCTCCAACACCGGGTTCGGCACGCTCAACCTGGTCGATCCCGAGGCGGCGGCGACCGCCGTGCTCGCCGAGGAGCTGCTCGTACGGCTTGGCCTGCCGATCGGCAGGCAGGTGGCGACCTGTCTGTACGCCGGGCTGGTCACTGACACCGGATCGTTCAGGCACTCCTCGACCACGCCGCGGGCGCACGCCATGGCCGCCAGGCTGCTGGCCACCGGCCTGAACCCCGAGAAGATCGCCAGGGAGCTGTGGGACCGCTCGCCGTTCGGCTATCTCCGGGTGCTCGGCGCCGCGCTCGACCGGGCGGTGCTCGAACCCTCGACGGGGCCGGGGCTGGTCTGGACGTTCGTCACCAGGCAGGACCGGGCCGCCCAGGACCTGCCCTACGACGAGGTCGAGGGGATCATCGACGTGGTCAGGCGGACCGACGAGGCCGACGTGGCCGTGATCCTCAAGGAGGACGACGACGGGGCCTGGCAGGTCTCGACCCGTTCGAAGGGGGCCGTCGACGTCGCGCGGGTCTGCGCCACGCTCGGCGGGGGCGGGCACGCGCGGGCGGCCGGGTTCACCTCCCACCTGCCGGTCGAGCAGACCATGGAGAGCCTGCGCGCCCTCCTGTAGTTCCCGGGCCGTGCCGCCGGCGCGGCCTCTTCGCACACAGCTCTTCTCCTGATGAGGACTCCCATGAGTACGGCTCGCGTCAAGCGCACCCCGCCGCCGAGCGGACTGATCATCGTGGACAAGCCCGCCGGGTGGACCTCGCACGACGTGGTCGGCAAGATGCGCGGCGTCGCGGGCACCAGGAAGGTCGGGCACGCGGGCACCCTCGATCCGATGGCGACCGGGGTGCTGGTGATCGGGGTGGAGAAGGCGACCAGGCTGCTCGGGCACCTGGCGCTGACCGAGAAGGGCTACGACGGCACGATCAGGCTCGGTCAGTCGACCAACACCGACGACGCCGAGGGGGAGATCGTCGCCTCGGCCTCGGCCGCCGGGATCGCCGCCGAGGAGGTCGGCAAGGGCGTCGCGGCCCTCACCGGGCGCATCATGCAGGTCCCACCGCAGGTCAGCGCCATCAAGGTGAACGGCGAACGGGCCTACAAGCGGGCGCGGGCGGGCGAGGAGGTCGAACTGGAGGCCCGGCCGGTCACCGTCTCCGCCTTCGAGATCCTCGACATCCGGCGTGAGGGGGACCTGCTCGACGTGGACGTCTCCGTGACCTGTTCCAGCGGCACCTACATCAGGGCACTCGCCCGCGACCTGGGGACCGCGCTCGGCGTCGGCGGCCACCTGACCGCCCTGCGGCGCACCCGGGTCGGGCCGTACGACCTGTCGGCGGCCCGCACGATCGAACGGCTCGCGGCCGACTGCGTCATCCTGCCGATGGCGGAGGCGGTCGCGGCGGCCTTCCCGCGTCGTGACGTGACCGAGCAGGAGGCCGGTCTCGTCGCGCACGGTGGCAGGCTGCCCGCGGCGGGGCTGGGCGACGGGCCGATCGGGGTCTTCGGGCCGGACGGCACGCTGCTGGCCCTGGTCGAGGAGCGGGGAAGGCTGACCAGGTCGTTAGCGGTCTTCGTGCCCTGATCCCCGCGGGCTCACCCGGACGCGACCGCGACCGGCCCGGGCTTCGAGGAGATCACGGTCCACCCCCCGGAGTCACGCTCCGTGGCCGGGCACACGCCGGGTCCAGGGCCTGTTCCCGCGTCACACGACCCGGCGGCCGGTAAAAGGATCTTCTGTTCGCTCCACCGGGCTCCCCGATTGGAGCGAAGCCGGGGCGGCATGGCAGGCTTTAGGGATCGATCCGCTACAACGGGAAGAGGTCACGGTGCGAGCCTGGCACGGATTGGACGACGTGCCCGAAGACTGGGGCAGGTCCGTCGTCACGATCGGCGTCTTCGACGGGGTTCACCTGGGGCACCAGCAGATGGTCGCCCGCGCCGTGGCGCTGGCGGGGAGGCTCGGCCTTCCCTCGGTGGTGGTGACCTTCGACCCGCATCCCGAGGAGGTCGTGCGCCCCGGCACGCATCCCCCGAGGCTGACCACGGGCAGGCACCGCACCGAGCTGCTCGCCGGTCTCGGTGTCGACGCGGTCTGCGTGCTGCCGTTCACACTCGACTTCTCCCACATGAGCCCGGACGAGTTCGTGCAGACCGTGCTGGTCGACCGGCTGCACGCGGCGGGCGTCGTGGTCGGGGAGAACTTCCGTTTCGGTCACAAGGCCTCGGGCGACGTCGAGACGCTGCAGACCCTCGGTGAGAAGTACGACTTCGTCGCGGAGGCGGTCCCGCTGGTGAGCAACGGGGAGGCGATCTCCTCCACCCTCATCCGCGAACGGCTCGCCGCGGGCGACATGGAGGCCGTGGCCGTCGCGCTCGGCCGTCCGCACCGGGTCGAGGGAGTGGTCGTGCGCGGCTACCAGCGGGGCAGGCAGCTCGGCTTCCCGACGGCGAACGTCGAGTCGCCCGAGCACACCGCGATCCCCGCCGACGGCGTCTACGCGGGCTGGCTGCAGGGGGTCTCCAACGGCAACCTGCCCGCCGTCTACGGCGGGGAGCGCTGGCCCGCCGCGATCTCCGTGGGCACCAACCCCACCTTCGAGGGGGTGCCGCGCACGGTCGAGGCCTACGCGCTCGACCGTGACGACCTCGATCTCTACGGCGCCCACGTGGCCGTCGACTTCGGGCGGCGGCTGCGCGCCAACCTCAGGTTCGACTCGGTCGAGGCGCTCATCGAGCAGATGCGCGCCGACGTGGACGAGGCCCGCCGCATCACCCGCGAAACGCCGTAAAGGCTCCGGTGTCCCGCCGGGCGCGTGGGATGTGCGCGTCCGTCCGGCCCGGTGGTAATCTGGCGTGTCAGCTCTGTAACCGGTGGTATCGCACCCCGGGCGCTGGCCCGCCACGGCGACTGTAGGCACGCACGGTCGTTCGGGCACCTGTATACCCGCGTGCCCGCAGAGTCCGAGGAGAGACGTGTCGCTCGACACCGCCGCCAAGAAGCAGATCATCGGAGAGTACGCCAAGGGTGAGGCCGACACCGGCTCCCCCGAGGTGCAGATCGCGTTGCTGAGCAAGCGCATCAGCGAGCTCACCGAGCACCTGAAGCTGCACAAGCACGACCACCACAGCCGCCGCGGCCTGCTGCTGCTCGTCGGCCGTCGCCGCCGGCTGCTGAAGTACCTGCAGAACAAGGACATCGAGCGTTACCGCTCGCTCATCGAGCGGCTCGGCCTGCGCCGATAGGTTCACCGGGGAGCGGCGCTCGCGCCGCTCCCTTCATCTCATACGGGGGGTGTCGGCGCGTCGCGCCGTAAAGACACCCCCGGTGTGAGCAAACTGAATAGCCGAGACAGTGCCCCGCGTCCGCACAGCAAGCGCGCCCCACGGCGTCGGAGGGCCGGTCCTCGGTAGTGGCCCCCGGTCATCATGGCATCAGCCGTACGGAACCGGGCGCTTCAATCGAAGACCGGCGCTGCACCTACGGGGAGCCGGCAGGAAAAGACGACCCAGGCGCGAGACGCGTGCCTGGGGGACGCGGGCGACCGATCAAAGGAGGTCCCCGTGGAGGGTGTCCACAGCAGTGAAGCCGTAATCGACAACGGCTCCTTCGGCACGCGTACCATCCGGTTCGAGACCGGCAGGCTCGCGCGCCAGGCGGCAGGCTCCGCCGTCGTCTACCTCGACGAGGAGACGATGGTCCTGTCCGCGACCACGGCGTCCAAGTCGCCCAAGGAGAACTTCGACTTCTTCCCGCTCACGGTCGACGTCGAGGAGCGGATGTACGCCGCGGGCCGCATCCCCGGCTCGTTCTTCCGGCGTGAGGGCCGTCCCTCCGAGGACGCCATCCTCACCTGCCGTCTGATCGACCGGCCGCTGCGCCCGTCGTTCGTCAAGGGTCTGCGCAACGAGGTCCAGGTGGTCGCCACCGTCATGGCGCTCGACCCCAACCACCTCTACGACGTGGTCGCGATCAACGCCGCGTCCCTGTCCACCCAGCTCGCCGGGCTGCCCTTCTCCGGGCCGATCGGCGGCGTGCGGGTGGCGCTGATCGAGGGCCAGTGGGTGGCCTTCCCCACCCACTCCGAGCTGGAGAACGCCACCTTCGACATGGTCGTCGCGGGCCGGGTCCTCGACGACGGCGACGTCGCCATCATGATGGTCGAGGCCGAGTCCACCCGTGACACGCTCAAGCTCGTCGCGGAGGGCGCCGTCGCGCCGACCGAGGAGACCGTGGCGCAGGGCCTCGACGCCTCCAAGCCGTTCATCAAGGTGCTCTGCGAGGCCCAGGCCAAGATCGCCAAGGTGGCGGCCAAGGAGGTCAGCGAGTACCCCGTCTTCCTCGACTACCAGGACGACGTCCTGGAGGCCGTGACCAACGCGGTCAGGAGCGAGCTGGCCGCCGCGCTGACCATCGCGGGCAAGCAGGAGCGCGAGGTCGAGCTCGACCGGGTCAAGGCGCTGGCCCTGGAGAAGGTCGCCCCCGACTTCGAGGGCCGCGAGAAGGAGATCGGCCCGGCGTTCCGGTCGCTGACCAAGAAGCTCATGCGCGAGCGGGTCATCGCCGAGGGCGTCCGCATCGACGGCCGCGGCGTCAAGGACATCCGGCAGCTCAGCGCCGAGGTCCACGTCGTGCCCCGGGTGCACGGTTCGGCCCTGTTCGAGCGCGGTGAGACCCAGATCCTGGGCATCACCACCCTCAACATGCTCCGCATGGAGCAGATGATCGACACGCTCAACCCGGAGCGCACCAAGCGCTACATGCACAACTACAACTTCCCGCCCTACTCCACGGGTGAGACGGGCCGCGTCGGTTCTCCCAAGCGCCGCGAGATCGGCCACGGCGCGCTCGCCGAGCGGGCGCTGCTGCCGGTCCTGCCGACCCGCGAGGAGTTCCCCTACGCGATCCGTCAGGTCTCCGAGGCGCTCGGCTCCAACGGTTCGACCTCCATGGGTTCGGTCTGCGCCTCGACCATGTCGCTGCTCGACGCGGGTGTCCCGCTCAAGGGCATCGTCGCGGGCATCGCGATGGGCCTGATCAACGAGGGTGACCAGTACGTCACGCTGACCGACATCCTCGGTGCCGAGGACGCCATGGGCGACATGGACTTCAAGGTCGCCGGCACCAAGGACGTCATCACGGCCCTGCAACTCGACACCAAGCTCGACGGCATCCCCGCCTCGGTCCTGGGCGCGGCGCTGAAGCAGGCCAAGGGCGCCCGTCTGGCCATCATCGACGTGATGCAGGAGGCGATCGACTCCCCGGCGGAGATGAACGCCACCGCTCCGCGCATCATCACGATCAAGGTCCCGGTCGACAAGATCGGTGAGGTCATCGGCCCGAAGGGCAAGATGATCAACCAGATCCAGGACGACACCGGCGCCGAGATCACGATCGAGGACGACGGAACCATCTACATCGGCGCCACCGACGGCCCGTCCGCCGAGGCGGCCAGGTCGGCGATCAACGCCATCGCCAACCCGCACATGCCGGAGGTCGGCGAGCGCTACCTGGGCACGGTCGTCAAGATCGCCGCCTTCGGCGCCTTCATCTCCCTCATGCCGGGCAAGGACGGTCTTCTGCACGTCTCCCAGATCCGCAAGCTGCACGGCGGCAAGCGCATCGAGAACGTCGAGGACGTCATGAACGTCGGGGAGAAGGTCCAGGTGGAGATCGCCGAGATCGACTCGCGCGGCAAGCTCTCCCTGGTCCCGGTCGAGGTCATCGAGAAGGAGGCCGCGGCCAAGGCCGAGTCCGGAGCCGACGGGGACGAGTCCCCGGCGCCCGCCGAGGACAGGCCCCGCGAGGACGCCGCCCCGCGCCGCCGTACCCGCACCCGCAGCAGCGGTGCGAGCCGTGGAGGGGAAGACCGCAACTCGTGACGACCACCACTCTGCACCCCGGCAAAGACGGTGCCGGGGTCGTGCGGCGCACCGTCCTCCCCGGTGGGCTCCGGGTGGTGACCGAGTCCATGCCGACCGTGCGTTCCGTCGCGGTCGGCATGTGGGTCGGCATCGGATCGAGGGACGAGGCCCCCGAGCACACGGGGGCCTCCCACTTCCTTGAGCACCTGCTGTTCAAGGGAACCCCAACGCGGGACGCCCTGGAGATCTCCGCGGCGATCGAGGGCATCGGCGGTGAGATCAACGCCTTCACCGCCAAGGAGTACACCTGCTACTACGCGCGGGTCCTCGACGAGGACCTGCCGCTGGCGGTGGACGTCCTCGCCGACGTGATCACCTCCTCGCTCATCACCCCGGAGGACGTCGAGGCCGAGCGTGGTGTGATCCTGGAGGAGATCGCCATGCACGACGACGACCCCTCGGACGTGGTGCACGAGCAGTTCTCCGCCGCCCTGTACGGCGACACGCCCGTCGGCCGCCCGATCCTCGGGACGGTCGAGTCGATCAAGGCGCTGTCGCGTGACCGGATCGCGGAGTACTACCACCGCTACTACCTGCCCTCGCACACGGTCGTCGCGGTCGCGGGCAACGTCAGCCACGAGTACGTCGTCGAACTGGTCGCGGCCGCCTACGAGCGGGCGGGCGCGCTCGGCGGTGAGGAGTGGCACGCCCCGCCCCGCGTGGGCGGCGCGGAGGTCCCCTACCGTTCCGGCGTCACGGTCCTTGACCGGACGACGGAGCAGGCGAACCTCGTGCTGGGCACCGCGGCCCTGGCCCGCAACGACGAGCGCCGCTTCGCCCTGGGCGTGCTCAACGCCGTGCTCGGCGGCGGCATGTCGTCGCGGCTGTTCCAGGAGATCAGGGAGAAGCGGGGCCTGGCCTACTCCGCCTACAGCTACACCTCCGCCTACGCCGACACCGGCCAGTTCGGTGTCTACGTCGGCTGCCTGCCGCCCAAGATCGACGAGGTCCTCAAGGTGGCGCAGGCCGAGGTGGCGCAGGTGGTCGCGCACGGCATCACCGAGGAGGAGCTCGTCCTCGGCAAGGGGCAGATGCGCGGCGGCCTCGTGCTCGGCCTTGAGGACACCGGGTCGCGAATGTCCAGGCTGGGCAAGAGCGAGCTGGTGCACGACCGCCTGATGTCCGTCGACGAGGTGCTCGGCCGCATCGAGGCCGTCACCCTCGACGACATCCAGGCCGTGGCCCAGGAGATCCTGCGGCGTCCGATGACCCTGGCGGTCGTCGGACCCTACGCAGGCCGGGACTTCTCCTCGCTCCTGGTCTGAGCTTCCACCGGTGTGACCGGCCGCCCTGCGCGACGGCCGGTCACACCGGTGGAGATAGGCTGACCGGGTGATCAGGGTAGGAGTTCTCGGCGCCAGAGGGCGCGTGGGCATCGAAGTGTGCAGGGCCGTCGAGGCGGCCGACGATCTGGAACTCGTCGCGGCCGTCGACAAGGACGACCCCATCGAGGAGCTTGAGGGCGCCCAGGTGGTGGTCGACTTCACCCACCCGGCCGTCGTCATGGACAATCTGGCCTGGTGCGTCTCCCACGGCATCCACGCCGTGGTCGGCACCACCGGGTTCGATGCCGAGCGTCTGGCCCGGGTGCGCGGCCTGCTCGACGACAACCCCGGCGTGAACGTGCTGATCGCCCCCAACTTCGGTATCGCGGCCGTCCTGATGATGCGCTTCGCCCAGCAGGCGGCCCGCTACTTCGACTCCGCCGAGATCGTCGAGCTGCACCACCCCAACAAGGCGGACGCCCCCTCGGGCACGGCCCGCCGTACGGCGGAGCTGATCGCCGAGGCGCGTCGCAAGGCCGGGATGGGGTCGATGCCCGACGCCACCAGCGCGGAGCTCGACGGCGCCCGCGGAGCCGACGTGGACGGCGTCCACGTCCACGCGGTACGGCTGGCCGGGCTGATCGCCCACCAGGAGGTGATCCTCGGCGGTGACGGCGAGATCCTCACCATCCGCCACGACACGATGAACCGCGCCTCCTTCACCCCGGGTGTGCTGCTCGGCGTGCGCCGGGTCGGTGAGACGCCGGGCCTCACCGTCGGCCTCGAACACCTTCTGGACCTCTAGCCGGATGACGGACGTCCGATGGGCGAGCGCCGCCGAACTGCCGGGCCTGGCCGAGGTCGAGATCGCGGCCGACGGGGTGTTCGCCCAGGTCGGCATCACCTTTCCGCCGGGGACCACGATGGTCGAGGAGGCCGGTGACCCGGCACGGGTGCTGGTCGCCGGAGACCCGCCGTTCGGGTTCGCGATGATCGGCTGGGTGGACGGCCAGGTCCACCTGGACCAGCTGGCGGTCCATCCGGCCCACGGGCGGCGGGGCGCCGGCGGGAGCCTTCTCGAAGCCGTCTGCGAGCACGCGCTCGCCGAGGGGGCGGCCGCGGTGACGCTGACGACCTTCAGGGACGTGCCGTGGAACGCGCCGTGGTACGCCCGGCGGGGCTTCGCCGTACTGGGACAGGAGGAGTGGGGGCCGGAGCTGGCAGCTCTGGTGGCCCACGAACGGGAACGGGGCATCGAGCTGGCGCCCCGGGTCGTGATGCGCAGGCTCCTGTGAGGGCGCGCCGTGCCGGGCGGGCCTCTGTGACGGTGGCACGCCCTCGCCGGGCCGGGCGGATAGCATCGCTGGTGTGAGCCGGTTTCGCGATGAGCTGTGGCGGGTGGTCGACGGTGTCTACGGACGCATCCTGGCTCATCCCTTCCTCACCGGGCTGACCGACGGGACACTCCCGCGCGAGGTCTTCCGGCACTTCGTGGTGCAGGAGACCCACTTCCTGCCCGACTACGCGCGGGCGCTGGCGGCGTGCGGGGTCAAGGCGGCCGATCCGGCGGCGGTGCAGCGTTTCGCCGCCGACTGCGCGCGTACGGTCGAGGTCGAGCACAGCCTGCACGTCGAACTGCTGACCGCCTTCGGTCTCGACCGGGACGAGGCGCGCCGGGCGGGGGCCGCCCCGACGACCGTCGGCTACGCCTCCTACCTGCTGCGCGTCTGTCACCTCGGGACCTTCCCCGAGGCGCTGGGCGCGATCGTGCCCTGCTACTGGATCTACGCCAGGGTCGGTGAGGCGCTGTTGAAGCAGTCTTCGCCGGATCCGCTCTACGCCTGGTGGATCGAGACCTACGGCGGCGAGCACTACCAGGAGACCGTCGCCGGGGTGCTCGACCTGCTCGACGAGGTCGCCGCGACGCTGCCCGAGGCCGACCGGGCGCGACTGTGCGAGCACGCGCTGACCACCGCGCGCTACGAGTGGCTGTTCTGGGACGCCGCGTGGCGGCGGGAGTCGTGGCCGATCTGAGCGGCGGTTAACCTACAGGTATGCGCCTGCGGGACCTGTGCCAGGTCGATCACCTGGGGCTGAAGGTCCTCACCGGTCACGACCTGCTCGACCGCAGGGTCCGTGGCGTCACGACCACCGACCTCATCGATCCGGGCCGCTTCCTCAAGCCCGCGGAACTGGTCCTCACCGAGCTGACCTGGCATGACGGGCCCGGCTCCGCCAGGCGGTTCGTGGCCGCCCTGGTCGAGGCCAGGGTCGCCGCGCTCTGCTCGGGCACCGCCCTCAAGGTGCCGCCCGCCGACCTCGTCGACGCCTGCGCCGAGGCGGGGCTGCCGCTGCTGGCCCTCGGCGTCGAGGTCTCCTTCGGCGCGCTCACCGAGTACGTGCTGCGTGCCCTGATCGAGGAGTACGGGGCCGCCGCCCCCAGCAGGCCGTACGGCCCGCGCAGGAGGCTGGCCAGCACGCTCGTCGACGGCGGCAGCCTGAGCAAGGTCGTCACCACGGTCGCCGGGGAGCTGGACGTGCCCTGCTGGGTGCTCTCGGCGACGGGCCGGGTGGTCGTCGGCTCGCAGCCGCTGCCCGAGGGGGCCGGTGGGCGGCTGGCGCAGGCGTTCCTGTCCGCCCGTTTCCTGCCCGGTACGGCACCGCAGCCGGACGGCACCGTGCTGTCGGTCTTCCCGGTCAGCAAGGGGGCCCCGCACCGGATCGCCAACTGGTTCCTGGCCTACGCGGGTGAGCAGGTGCGGGCGGGCGGTGAGCACGAGGACCTGGTCGTCGAGCTGGCCGCGCTGGTGGCGCTCGAACGCTCCCGCCTTGAGGCGGCCCACCGCATCGAGCGCCGGGTCCTCGACCAGCTGCTGGACCTGCTGGCCTCCGGCGACGCGAACCTGCCCGGGGTGGTCTCCCGGCTGCACACCCTGCACATCGAGACCGAGCACGGCCTGCTGGCCGTCGCGCTGGCCGTGGAGGGGATCGACCGGGCGGACGAGGTGGGGGTCGCGGTGCTCGACGAGCTGCTGCGCCCGCTGGCGCCCGGCGTGGCGACCGCCGCGGACCGGCACGCCGTGGCGCTGGTGCCGCTGGCGGGCAACACCGCGGACGAGCTGACCGCGCACCTGCTGGCCGGGGCGGCCACGCTTGAGGCCGGGCTCGGCGAGGCCAGGATCACGATCGGCGTCAGCAGCGTGACCAACGGCCCGGCCACGCTGAGCGGCCTGATCGAGGAGGCCAGGCACGCCCGCACGCTGGCCGAGCTGGGTGAGGGCCGGGTCTCGGCGATCACCGGGGCCGACGTCAGCTCCCACCGCTCCCTGATCGCCGCCATCCCCGGGGAGCTGCGGCGCTCGTTCAGGACCCGGCTGCTCGGCCCGCTTGAGGAGTACGACGCCGCCCACCAGACGGACCTGCTGGAGACGCTGGAGACCTTCCTTGAGGAGTCGGGCGCGTGGGCGGCGACCGCCGACCGGCTCCACGTCCACGTCAACACGCTGCGCTACCGGCTCAAGCGCATCGAGGAGCTGACCGGCAGGTCGCTGACCTCCCTGGACGAGCGGGTGGACTTCCTGCTGGCCCTGCGGATGCGCTGATCCCACGGATCTCACCGGGGTTACCCTGTGTCCGCATCGCAATGCGTCCTCATCCACCCCCCTTTCAGCCTGAAGGACGTGAAAGACCACATGAGACACCGACTCATCGGGGCTCTGGCCGTCGTGGGAACCCTGCTGATCCCGCTGGGAGCCGCCGTCCAGGCGGACGCCACGGTCGCCCTCCCGATCCGGATCGACGCCAACGGGCCCGGCCTCACCGACTCCTCGGGAAACCTCTGGGAGGCCGACCGGGGATACGACATCCGCTACGGCGGCGGCCGGATCCCCTCGCCCATCGAGGGCACCGTCGACGACGCGCTGTACCAGACCTACAACGCCTTCGGCGGCGGGGCTGGCTACGCCCTCGACCTGCCCAACGGCACCTACCGGGTCACCCTGAAGATGGTGGAGGACTGGGCCACGGCGGCGGGGCAGCGCCGCTTCGACGTCAGGGCCGAGGGGGTGACCGTGCTCGGCGCCTTCGACGTCTACGCGAACTGCGGCAGGCTCACGGCGTGCGACCGCTCCTTCACCGTCGCGGTCACCGACGGCCGGTTGAACCTGCAGTTCAGCGCGAACGGCGGAGCCAACCACGCCACGGTCTCCGCCGTCGAGATAACCGCCGCCACGGCCACTCCCTCGCCCACGACCTCCCCGTCCCCCACTGTGTCACCCACAGCGTCCCCTACAGGGTCGCCCACGCCGTCTCCCGGGGGTGGCCGGGTTGTCGCGGTGTCAACGGCCTCGGGGCTCAAGACGGCGCTGAGCACGGCCCTGCCCGGTGACACGATCCGGCTCGCCGACGGGAGATACACGGGCAACTTCAAGGCCACCGTGGCCGCCAGGCCCGACGCCCGCATCACGATCACCGGCTCCTCCGGGGCGGTCCTCACCGCAGGCGGCGGCTACGGCCTGCACCTCAACGGAGCCTCCTACTGGACCGTCACCGGCGTCACCATAACCGGCGGCCAGAAAGGGATCATGATCGACGCGGCGAAGGGCGTCGTCATCGACGGCGTCACCGTGCACGACCTCGACATGGAGGGCGTGCACTTCCGCAACTCCAGCACCGACGGCGTCATCAGGAACTCCACCATCTACGACACCGGTAACGACGGCCGGGGCATGGGGGAGGGCGTGTACGTGGGCACGGCCAACACCCTGTCCGACAACAGCGACCGCATCGAGATCGCCGGCAACACGATCGGTCCGGACGTCGGCGGTGAGAACGTCGACATCAAGGAGGGCACGACGGGCGCCAGGATCGTCGGCAACACCTTCGACGGCGGCGGGCTCACCGGCGCCAACTACGACGACTCCTGGGTCGACGTGAAGGGCAACGACGTCCTCGTCCAGGGCAACGTGGGCAGGAACACCACCAACAACGGGTACGAGACCCACACCCAGCGGCCCGGATGGGGCTGCGGCACCGTCTTCCGCGACAACGTCTCGGACCTGACGGGCGCGACCGGTGACCGGCGGCTGGCGATCAACGTCACCAACCACGCCCCCGGCTGTGAGACGACGGTCCACGCGAGCAACACGGTGACGGGCGGCAACGGCCTGACGAACGTCCCGGTGACCCCGTGAGACGGCTGGAGGCCGCCGCCCGGACTCGGGTGGCGGCCTCCAGCGGGTTGGTTCAGCGGGCGGCGTAGGCGTCCAGCTCGGCGAGGTAGGCGTCCTTCAGATGGCGGGGCAGCCAGGTGATCTCGAAGGCGTTGCGTTCGAGCTGGACGAGGTCCTCCTCGGTCAGCGAGAGCTCCTCGGCCAGGACGGCCAGGTTCTCCTGGACGTAACCGGCGAAGTAGGCCGGGTCGTCGGAGTTGACCGTGACGCGCAGGCCGAGGTCGAGCATCCTGCGGATGGCGTCGGCCTTCGTCGAGTCCGTCACGTAGCCGTTGGAGATCGGGCACACGGTCAGCCCGAGCCCCCGCTCGCGGAGCGTCTCGACCAGCGCCGGGTCCTCAAGGACGTTGACGCCGTGGTCGACGCGGTCCACGCCGATCTCCTCGACGGCCTGGCGGATGTGCTCGACCGAGTTCTCCTGGTCGACGTCGCAGTGCATGGTCAGCAGGTAGCCCTCCTGCCTGGCCCGCTCGTAGACGGCCTTGAACTTGACCGGGGGGTTGCCCTTCTCGTCGGAGTCGAGGCCGACACCCACGATCCACTCCCGGTAGGGCAGCGACTCCAGCAGCGTCGCCATGGCGTACTCGGCCTGGAAGTCGCGCAGGAAGCACATGATGAGCTGCGCCCTGATCCCGAGCTGCCGCTCGGCGTCGATCAGCGCGCGGCGCAGGCCGCGGATCACGAGGTCGAAGGGCACACCGCGCGAGGTGTGGGCCTGCGGGTCGAAGAAGATCTCCGCGTAGCGGACGTTCTGCGAGGCGGCCTTGCGCAGGTAGGCCATGGCCAGGTCGTAGAAGTCGGGCTCGGTGCGCAGCACCTCCATGCCCTCGTAGTAGATCTTGAGGAAGGAGGGAAGGTCGTCGAAGGAGTAGGCGGCCCTGATGTCCTCGACCGAGGAGTAGGGCAGCTCGATGCCGTTGCGCTCGGCGAGCGCGAACTTGAGCTCGGGTTCGAGGGTGCCCTCGATGTGCAGGTGGAGCTCGCACTTGGGCAGCCCCGCGATGAAGTCGGTCATGCTCTAGCTCCAGGAGAGGATCGGGTCGACGACCTTGAGTTCGACGCAGTCCACCAGGCCGAGATCGGTGATGGCGTAGTCGGGGATCGCGGTGATCGACAGGAAGAAGAGATACATCATCGGTGAGGGCAGCGCGCAGCCCAGTTCGCGGGCCAGATCGTCCAGCTCGCTCTCCGCCTCGGCCATCTCCCGCGCGGGCAGGTCGGAGACGATGCCGCCGACCGGCAGCGGCAGCAGCCGCAGGACCTCGCCGTCCACGACGACGGCCTGGCCGCCGCCCGCCCGGACGACCTCGTTGACCGCCAGGGCCATGTCGGAGCGGGAGGCGCCGACGCAGATGATGTTGTTGTCGTCGGGGGCGGCGCTGGTGGCGATGGCGCCCCTGGTGATGCCGAAGCCGTTGACCAGGGCGACCGGCCGGTTGGCGGTCTTGCCGTACCGCTCGACGACCGTGATGTAGAGCGCGTCGTGCTCGACGGACGGTTCGACGACGCCGCCGGTCACGGGGAGCGTGACGTCGTGCCGCTTGCGGACGAAGACCTGCTCGGGGCTCATCCGCATGGCCAGCGCGGTGACCGAGGCGGCTCCTTCGGGGGCGCGCAGCACGATGTCGTCCGCGGTCAGCTCGGCGACGGGGAAGGGCCGCACCGGCGGGCGGGCGGGCGGCGCCGTGGGCGTGATCATGGCGTTGTCCCTGGCCACGAGCCTGCCACCGGCCACGACCTCACGCACCTGGAAGTCGGCCAGGTCGTCCACGATCAGCACGTCGGCGAAGCGTCCCGGGGCGATGCTGCCGACCAGGTGGTCGATCCGGTACATCTCCGCGCAGTTGATCGTGGCCATCTGGACCGCCGTCACCGGGTCGACGCCCGCCTTGACGGCCATCCGGACCAGCTTGTCCATGTGCCCGGCGGCGAGCACGTCGGCGGCGTGCACGTCGTCGGTGCAGAAGGCCACCCGGCGCGCGCCGACCTGGGAGACCACCTGGATGTTCTCCTGCAGGAAGTGGGCGACGCTGGACTCACGCACGATGGCGTAGATACCCAGGCGGAGCTTCTCCAGTGTCTCCTGTGCCGAGTACGACTCGTGGTCCAGGCGGATTCCGGCCGCGGCCAGGCCGCTGATCCGGCGCGTGTCGGACATCGGGGCGCAGCCGAAGACCGGGAGCCGGTGCCGTTCGGCCAGGTCGAGGGCCTCCATGACGGCCTCGTCGCCGTGCTCGACGAACTCCTGCACGGTCTCCCAGATGCCGACGCACTCGGGCCACTCGTGGGCCAGCCGGTGCTCGGCGGGGCCGAAGGTGTGCCCGACGGTCGACTCGGGAACGGTGTAGGGGGCCTTGGCGGGTGCCCCCCACCACACGCGCATGCCGGTGGCCGCGGCCTCGTCCAGGCAGCTCCGGACCCCGGGCAGGCCCTCGGCCACCAGGATCTGGTCCAGGCCGGAGACGACGCTGGTCGTGCCGTAGGGGACCACCAGGTCGGCGAAGCCGGTCACGGAGAGCTTGCTGCACTCGATGTGCAGGTGGCCGTCGATCAGGCCGGGGACGAGATGGCCGCCCCGGGCATCGATGATCTTCGTCTCGGGGCCACGGGGCAGGTCGGGACCGACCAGGGCGATCCGGGAGCCGCTTATCCCGATCTCCGCGGGATAGGTCTCGCCGGTCAGCACGTTGACCAGGACACCGTTGGTGATGATCGTGTCGGCGGGACGTCGTCCGTACGCGACGTCGAGCAGGGCGCGGTCGGGCATTTCGCTGCGGCCTTTCTGCGGGTCAGGCGGGGACGGGGACGGGGGCGGGGCGGCGTTCCAGCACGGCGTAGACCAGACCGGCCACGGCCACGCCCGCGAAGATGCTCAGGTCGGAGCCGCCGGTCGCCTGGGAGAGCGGTCCGGTGAAGGCCGCCGAGTTGATCCACAGCGCCGCCGCGACCATGCCCGCGGCCTGCGCGATGATCCCGTTCCAGCGGACGCCCCCACGCCCGTGGTACGGCCCGGCCTCGGCGAACAGGCCCTCGGCGTCGTAGGAACCCCTGCGCCGCAGCCAGTCGGTCAGATAGACGCCGGCCCACGGGGCCAGCCAGAGGATCAGCAGCCCGAGGAAGGTGTTGAGCATCGTGTTGAAGGAGTCGGAGAACACCGCCACACAGGTGATGGCCACGCAGATCACCAGGTCGAGCACGACCGCGGCCGAACGGTTCAGCTTGATCCCCGAGGCCTGCAGGTTCAGGCCGGAGGAGTAGAGGTCGGTGGTGTTCACCGCGAACAGCGTGACGATCGCCAGCAGCAGGTAGGGCACGACGAACCAGGAGGGCAGCGCGCCGGGCAGCCCGGAGACGGGGTCGCCCGCGTCCTTGACCACGGTGGCGACGGCCGCGCCGAGCGTCATCAGCAGCACGTACGGCACCAGCCCGCCGAGCGCGGCGTAACCGAAGACGGCCTTCCTGCTGGAGGAGGCGGGCAGGTAGCGCGAGTAGTCGCTGCCCAGCGGGGCCCAGGACAGGCCGCCGCACGACATGACCAGTGCGACCGCGACGGTGAACGTGGCGAAGTCGGCCCCACCCCCGGCGGTGGCCTGCACCTTCGGGCCGACGAGAACGGCCATGACGGCGAACATCGCGACGAACACCCAGGTGAAGTACTTCTGGGCCTTCATGACGGCGGCGTGCCCGACGAGCGGCAGGACGAGCTGGATCAGCGCCGCGACGACGATCACGCCGACCTTCAGGGCCGCGCTCTGGGAGGCGATCCCGGCCTGGTCGAGCAGGGCCAGCGAGGCGAAGGTGATCAGCACCATGCCGCCCGCCTCGAAGCCGACCATGTTGATCCAGCCGAAGAAGCTGAGCACTCGGGCGCCCTTGGGGCCGAACGCGGCGCGGGAGACCGCCATCGTCGAGGTCCCGACAGCCGGTCCCTGGAGACTGGTCAGGCCGACCAGCGGGAAGGACAGCAGGTTGCCGATCACGATGGCCAGCACGGCCTGCGGAAAGCTGAGCCCGAGGGAGACGACGACGGTCCCGTAGACCAGGGTGAAGACTCCCATGGTGGTCCCGGTCCACAGGAACAGCAGGTCACGTGGCCTGCCGTACCTCTCGGACGGCGAGACCAGCTCGATCCCGCGTTGCTCGACGGCCACTACGCCTCCACCTGGTGCCTTGGACATTCACCTTCAGTGAACCAGGGCACGCGGCGTGCTCCCGTTGTCGGAGAACACGAGGTCAGGGGGTCCGGACTGTACCGGTCTCCAAGGTGATCGCCGGGCGGGAGGGGAGTCCTACAGGGCGTGCAGGGCCAGGCCCGCGGTGAACAGCAGGCCGAAGACGAGCTGGAAACGGCCGGTCTGCTGCAGCGTCGCGATCAGCGCCCGGCCGGTGGCACCCTGGGCGACCGCCCTGACGGGGGCGACGGCCAGCGGGGCGGCGAGCAGGGTGAGCGCGGCGAACGGCTGCCAGGGGACCAGCGCCAGCGCGAGGACCAGCGGCAGCACCAGGCACACCGAGTAGAGCGTGCGGGTACGGCCGTCGCCGAGCACGACGGCCAGGGTGCGCTTGCCCGCGGGGCCGTCGGTCGCGATGTCGCGCAGGTTGTTGACCACCAGCAGCGCGCAGGCCAGCAGGCCGACGGGGACCGCGGCGGCGACCGCGGTCCACGGCAGTGACTCGGTCTGGACGAACGTGGTGCCCGAGACCGCGAACAGGCCGAAGAACACGAACACCGAGATCTCGCCCATCGCGCGATAGCCGTACGGCCGCGAGCCCCCGGTGTAGAACCAGGCCGCCGCGATCGACAGCGCGCCGATCAGGACAAGCCACCACGCGCGGGTCACCACGACCAGGGCCAGCCCGGCGACCGAGGCGGCCAGGAAGCAGCCGAAGGCCGCGAAGAGCACCTCGCGAGGGGTGGCCGCTCCCGAGCCGACCAGCCGCATCGGGCCGACCCTGCCGTCGTCGGTGCCGCGCACACCGTCGCTGTAGTCGTTGGCGTAGTTCACGCCGATCTGCAGGGCGAGCCCGACGAACAGGGCGAGCAGGGCCCGCCACCACACCGCGCCGTCGTAGCCGAAGGCGACGCCGGTGCCGACGGCGACCGGGACGACGGCGGCGGGCAGGGTGCGCGGGCGGGCTCCGGCGATCCACTGGCTCGGGGTGGCCATGGCTGCGAACGTCCTCTCGAAGGTCAGCTGATGTCGGTGGCCAGGCGGACCATCCGCACGGAGCGACCGATGTGCAGCACCCGTTCGGCGCCGTCCTCGCCCCAGCCGGCCGACTCAAGGAAGCCGAGCACCGCGTGGTTGTCGGCGAACGCCCACGTCACGATGGTGCGGTAGCCGTCCTCCCTGAAGTGGTCGACCGTGGCGTTCAGCAGGCGGCTGCCGTGGCCGCGCCGTATGTGGTCGGGGTCGACCAGGAAGGTCAACAGCTCCCCGGTCGTGGTCGGATCGAGGTCGGGGTCCTCCGCCGGGGCGTGCGAGGCCAGCCCGACGACACGCTCGGGACCCAGGGCCGCCGCCGCGGCCGCGATGCCGCCGGGACCGAGCGCGGGGAACGCGTCGGTGTCCAGGACGACCTTCTCGACCGCCACGAGCACCCGGTGCCGTCTGCTGGGCGGGGAGACGATCGCCTCGTCCCACTGCCGTCGCCAGAGGTCCTCGGCCGCCGTGCCGGTCATCTGCTCAAGCGGCCCCTCGGGAAGGAAGTCCCGGTAGCCGTATCTCCAGGCGCGAATCTGGGTGCTCGCCACCGCGGCGACATCATCGTGCCGAGCCGCCCGCACGCCTACGTCTGCCATTCGGCCCGCTCCCTCTCTGCCGTCTGCCGTCGCCCATGACACGCCGCCTCGCGGGTCTCGTGCCACGCGAGCGGGCATCAGGCGGGTGGAACCGTGAGGCAGCCCCTACACCGTATCGGGGAATCAGACTCAGAGATGACGCGGCTGCGTCTCGGTCTGGCGCCGTGCCCGATATGCCCGAGTCTTGGTGCGGTTGCCGCACACCTTCATGGAACACCACGAGCGCGAGCGGTTCTTTGAGGAGTCGACGAAGGCCCACTGACAGGTGCTCTCCGTGCAGACCTTCAACCTGGGCCACATGCCCTCGGCGTGCGCCTCCATCACGGCCGCCGCGATCCTGGCGAGCCCGCCGGGGACGCCGGAGGCGGCCGGTTCGAGGACCGGCCCCGCCTCGGTCAGAACGACCCGCAGCGCGAGATCGGGGAACGACCTGGGCGGGGCCGCCTCCTGGTCGCGGTCGTGGTTGTGCCGCAGCGCGGCGCGCAGGGACTCGCGCAGGTCCACGGCGGCGCTCACGTCGGTCTCGTCCGCCGTGTCGGCGGGCCCGATCAACTCGTGCCTACCGAGCCAGGCGGTCAGCGCGGCGGGGGACGGGATCGAGTCGGTCGCGCTCTCGACGTCGTAGGTGTTCACGAAGTCGCACACCAGGTCGGCGGCGTTGCCCATGGTCAGTCACCTCTTCGAACCGCTGTTGAAACCACTGTATGTCAATAGGAGGTTTTTCTCTCCTCGACACCCGCATAATGATTTCAATGGTGTCGGCTCTCGTCTCGGCGGGCACGGGCGGCGGCGCTCAGGCCTCCTCGACCGCCGTCGCCAGCCGCCTGACCCCCTCGGTCAGCTCCGCCGTGTGCGCCGCCGCCGAGTGGCTGACCCTGATCCGGGGGCCGGGTGGCTCGGCCGGGTAGTAGATGCGTCCCGGGCTCACCAGGACGCCCGCCCGCCTGGCCCGCTCGACCACGGCCTCCTCGTCCAGATGGCGCGGGAGCCGTACCCACAGGTGCAGGCCGCCACGGGGGAGGAGGTGGATCTCCGCGGCCGGGGCGAAGGCGGCGAGCGCGCCCGCCAGGGCGTTCCTGCGGGCCGTCAGCTCGCTCTCCAGCGTGTCCAGGTGGCGGCGCCAGGCCGGTGAGCCGACGAACTCCAGAGCGGTTTCCTGCAGCGGCCTGGCGACGAAGAACGACTCGACGATCTGGCTCGCCCGCAGCCGCCGCGCCGCGGGTCCCCTGGCGACGAGGCCCGCCACGCGCATGTTGGGGGACAGGACCTTGGTGAGCGAGTTGATGTGCACCACGGTCCCGTGCTCGTCGAGCGCGGCCAGCGGCGGCGGGACCGGGGAGGTCGCGAAGTATCTGGCGTAGTCGTCCTCGACGACGAACGCCCCGGCGGCCCGCGCGACCGCGAGCACCTGCCTGCGCCGGTCGAGGGGGAGCGTCGCGCCGGTCGGGTTGTGCAGCGTCGGCTGACACAGGAAGACCCGCGCGCCCGTGACGGCGAACGCCTCGGCCAGCAGGTCGGGTCGCACCCCGTCCCCGTCCATCGGTACGGCCGTCGCCCGCAGCCCGGCGGCCCGCGCCGCGGCGAGCGCCCCCGGGTAGGTGGGTGTCTCGACCAGCAGGGGGGTGCCGGGGGCGGCCAGAGCACGCAGCGCGTGGGTGAGGGCGGCCTGCCCGCCGCTGACCACGAGGACGTCGGCGGCGGTCACGTCGCCGCCCAGTTCGCAGGCGAACCACCCGCGCAGCTCGGGCAGGCCGCCCAGCGGCGGCACCTCCCAGACGCCGGGACGTCGCATCGCCCGTGCCCCGGCCGCCGACAGGGCCCGCGCGGGGCGGATCGACGGGTTGAGGTAGCCCCCGGTGAGCGGGACGACGCCCTCGGGTGGCGGGGTGAGCAGCCCGACCACGTCGGTGTCGTCGACCACCCGGTCGCCGAGCGCGACCGTCTGCCAGGACAGGTCGGGGGCGTTCTCCACCCGCGCCTGCGCGGGGGCCACGTAGGTCCCGCTGCCCGGCCTGACGATCACCCGGCCCTCGGTGGCGAGCCTGCTGAGCGCCCTGGAGACGGTCACCGGACTCACACCGTGGACCCGCATCAGTTCGCGGCTCGACGGCAGCCTGTCGCCCGGCCGCAACCGCCCGGCCTCCTCCCTGAGGATGGCGGCCAATCGGACGATACTGCTATCGTCATTCATGAGAGACAAGAGTAGCGCTACGCTCGCCAGCCCGATAGCGGTCGGCCGGGAGACCCCGGCACCGGCACCGGCGGAGGGAGGCGCCTCGTGGCGCGGGACCCTGCTCGCGGGGCTGGGAGTGCTGACCTTCTCCGGCTCATTCCCCGGCACGGTCTTCGCGATGGAGGGGTTCGACCCCTACCTCGTCGCGATCGGGCGCGCCGTGGTCGCCGTCGTCGCGGCGGTCGTGTTCCTGCTGGTGGCCAGGGCGCCCTTACTGCCGCCCAGAGAGCACCTGTGGTCGTACCTGGTCATCGCCGCCGGGGTGGTCTTCGGCTTCCCGATTCTCAGCGGGCTGGCCCTGGACGCCGGAGCCGACACCTCCCACGCCGCCGTCGTGGTCGGCCTGCTGCCCGCCGCGACCGCCGTCTGCGCCGTCCTGCGGGGCGGGGAACGGCCGAGGCCGCTGTTCTGGGCCGCCTGCGCGCTCGGCGCCCTGTCGATCACGGTCTTCACCGTCGGCAGAGGCGGCGGCCACGTCACCGGCGCCGACCTGCTGCTGGTCGGGGCGCTGCTGTCGGCCGCCGCCGGCTACACCGAGGGAGGGCGCCTGGCCAGGCGGACCCCCGGCTGGCGGGTGATCTCCTACGCCCTCGTCGTCGCGGCCCCGCTCACGGTCCCCCTGACGGTCGCGCTGGCGCTGACCACGCAGGTGCGGCCGAGCGCGGTCTCGCTGGCCGGGTTCGCCTACGTCGGGCTGATCTCGATGTTCCTGGGCTTCATCCCCTGGTACGCGGGTCTGGCCAAGGGTGGCATCGCCAGGGCCGGGCAGACCCAGCTCGCCCAGCCGCTGCTCACCCTGCTGTGGGCCTGGCTCCTGCTCGGCGAGCCGTTCGACCCGGTGACGGTCGCCGCGGCACTGGCCGTGCTCGTGTGCGTCGCGGTGAGCCAGCGGACGCGCTCCTGAGGAATTCCCCGAATTATCGTGGTGCTTTGTTGGGGAATGCGGCCATTCTCGGATTGCGATGTTCCGGACGGGTGCCGCGCACGCTGAAAGGACGGGGGAAAACGCCTGACGCCTGCCGATCGGAAAGTGATCCGTTTCCCCCGGCGTCGTTCGTGGGGGCCGTTCACTGTTCCGGAGGGCAACATTGTTCCCACCGTCTCTTCCCGGCACGGGAGGAGCGGTTATACGGTCAGCGAGACCGGTGCCCACGGGCAGGGGGTGGTTCCCCCACGGTCACGGGCGGGCGGGCGACGCAGGCCCTTCGGCGACAGATGGAGGACGGTCATGGCTGGAAGCCCCAAGGTCGGGGACGTGGTCGAGGACTTCGAGCTCCTCGACGAGACCGGTACGGCACGGCGGCTCGTTGATCTGGTGGCCAAGGGGCCGGTGGTGCTGTTCTTCTACCCCGCGGCCATGACCACGGGGTGCACCGCGGAGAGCTGCCACTTCCGCGACCTGGCGGAGGAGTTCGAGGAGGTCGGCGCGAACCCGGTCGGCATCAGCCGCGACGCCGTCACCCGGCAGAAGAAGTTCGCCGACACCTACGACCTGGGCTTTCCCCTGCTGTCCGACCCCGACGGGGTCGTGGCCCGCAAGCTCGGCGCACGCCGTAACTTCGCGGTCGGGCCGTTTCTCACCCGCAGGATGACCTTCGTCATCGACGTCGACCGTCGCCTGCTCGAAGTGATCCACAGCGAGACCAGCATGCTGTCCCACGCCGACCGGGCGCTTGAGGTTCTGCGGGCCCGCGCGCAGGAGTGACGGGACCGGCCGGGCGTGATTTTAGAGGTCCCGGGTGATCACACGGTGTAGCCGTGGTCATGGGGTGGAGACGCTGGGGGGAGACGGCGAAACCTTCGCTGGACCGGCGGGAGGATAAATGGTCACCCTGGGGCTGTTCGTGCTGATCGAAGCCAAGCCCGGCAAAGAGGACGAGGTCGAGAGCTTCCTCAAGGAGGCGATCGCGCTCGCCGAGATGGAGGAGGGGACACCGGTGTGGTTCTCCATCCGCCTGGGACCGACGACCTTCGCCGTGTTCGACGCCTTCGCCGACGAGGCGGGCAGGGAAGCCCATCTGTCGGGCCAGATCGCCAAGGCGCTTGAGGACCAGGCCTCGCGCCTGTTCGCCAAGCCCCCCGCGGTCAACAAACTGAACATCCTGGCGGCCAAGCTGCCCGGCCGGTGACTCTCAGTGGGTTTCCGTGGGAGCCAGGAGATCCGCCGCGTGCCGTAACTCCGCCACGAGATACTCGGTGCCGCCCCGTCCGTCGGACTTCTCGATGATCGCGGCCAGCGCCCTGGCCGCGCCGGGTGAGAGCCGTACGGCGGGCTTGGTGCCGGCGTAGGGGATCGTCAGCAGGATCGAGGGGCCGTCCTGCTCGCCGGGTGAGTGGGGGCGCACGGTCTGGCTGGCCGTGATCGTGAGGTGCAGGCCTTTCCAGACAGTCGTGCGATGGGTCGTCGTGAGAGCGTCGCGGTTGCCGTGGTTACCGTCACACCAAGCGGGACATTCCACCGCAGAATTATTATTCATCACCGAACCATGGCTGTCGGCTGTGGGCTTCCCCGTCAGCATCTTAGGCGGGGAAGCGAGGTGTCAAGAAAGTGAATACGTGGAATTCCCCCGGATCGGAGAAAAGGCGGGATTTTTCGTTATCGGTCAGCCGTATGCGTCGTCCCGCGGCGGCGGATTCCTCCGAGGCCGGTTTCGGTCCCCGTCCGGGAAAAGGTCGGGCGCACATGCCGTACGGCCGTGCCGAAAACGGGGCGCACGGGATGGGGGAGCGCGATGCATCATGGGAGGCGCGGGCCTTTCGGGTACGCCAGGACATAAGGTGTGCCGATACAAGGAGGCCTGATCGTGATCGACCCGCACATCGCCGAGCTGCTCGGGATCGATCCCGAGGCTCCTGAGACGCGGCGCGAACTGCGGGCCGCCGAGCGCGACGTGCGGCTCATCGAGGAACTCGTCAGGTTGCGCAGGGCGCGGGGCCTCACCCAGGCTCAGGTCGCCGAGCGCATGCGCCGCACCCAGCCTGCGGTCTCCGACTTCGAGCGCCTCGGCGGTGACCCTCACCTGTCCACGATCAGGCGTTACGCCCTGGCCATCGGAGCCGAGGTCACCTACGTCGTGCGGGAGCTGGACGACCCGCCCTCGGAGCCGCTGGAGCACGTCGTCGAGCGGTAGCGGCCGTCAGGAGGGGGCCAGAGCTCGTTCGAGGCAGTCGAAGACGCGATCGAGCAGGGCGGCGTGTTCCTCGACCACCTTCTGGATGGGCTCGCCGGCGAAGACCTTGTCCACGGTGGTGACGTAGACCGTGCGGTAGGCCGAGACGATCATCGCCGCGGAGACCCGTGACCACGGGTCGTCGGAAGGCGCCCCCGCGGCCTCGGCCAGCAGTGAGCCGAGCAACTCCTCGAACTCGGCCGCCCGTTCCCTGGCCCGCGCCTGCAGCGACGGGGAGTCGATCACGACCTGCCAGAAGAACCGGTAACCGTCGGTGAACGCGCCGAAGGGGTGATTGTCCCGCAGGAGCTCCCGCTGCAGGCGCCGTAGCGCGGTCAGCGGCTCCTCACCCTCGGGACGTTCCCTGATGGCCCTGGTGATCAGCTCGGCGGCCTCGGGGAACCGGTCGAGGAAGAGGTCCTCCTTGCGCGGGAAGTAGTTGAAGACCGTCTTCGCCGAGACGCCCGCCGCCTCGGCCACCTCGGCGACCGTGACGTTGTCGAACCCGCGCCTGAGGAAGAGCCCGGAGGCGATGTCCGAGATCGTCTGGCGTGTCCGCTGCTTCTTCCGCTCGCGGAGTCCTGGCTCGCTGCTCATGCGCTGACTATAGTTGATAAAAGTTTTTAGTCGTAGTAACTTTCTAGTGGCGGTAAGAATTTTCGTGGAGGTGTGGTGTGTCGTACGACGTCGTGGTGGCCGGAGGCGGCCCTGTCGGGCTGATGCTGGCCTGTGAGCTGGCGGTCGGAGGCGTCTCGGTCGTGGTGATCGAACGGCTGACCGAGATCGACCAGACCGTCAAGGCGGGTTCGCTCAACACGCCCAGTGTCGAGGCGCTCCACCGGCGCGGCCTGCTTCCCGCGCTCCGCGCGGCGGAGGAGGAGAACCTCGCCGCCTTCATGAGGGGGAACGCCCCCAAGGGCAGGCCCCAGGGCGGGCCGAAGTTCGCGGGGCACTTCGCGGGGATCGTGCTCAGGGGGGACCTGCTCGACCCCACCGACCCCGACCTGGGCGGGAACGGCCCCGGCGACAACGTCAAGCTGGTCGGCCAGCAGCAGCTTGAGTGGATTCTGGCCGAACGCGCCGCCGAACTCGGGATCGAGGTACGCAAGGGAGTCGAGCTGACCGGCTTCGAGGCCGACGAGGACGGGGTGACCGTCACCACCACCGAGGGCACGGTCCGCGGCGGCTGGCTGGTCGGCTGCGACGGGGGAAGGAGCCTGGTGCGCAAGCTCGCGGGTTTCGACTTCCCCGGCACCGACCCCGAGATCACCGCCCACCAGGCCATGGCCGCGATGGAGGGCACGGAGGAACTGCGGCTGGGCTGGAACGCGACTCCGACCGGCGTCTACGCCTACGGTCCCATGCCCGGCCGGATCCTGACCGTGGAGTTCGGCGGCGTGCCCAAGGACCGGGACGCCCCCGTCACCACCGAGGAACTGCAGGACTCGATCAGGCGGGTCACCGGGGCGCCCGTCGTCGTGACCGGCATCAAGACCGCGACCCGGTTCACCGACAACGCCAGGCAGGCGAGCACCTACCGGAAGGGGCGGGTGCTGCTCGCCGGGGACGCCGCCCACGTCCACTCACCCTTCGGCGGACAGGGGCTCAACCTCGGTCTCGGCGACGCGATGAACCTCGGCTGGAAACTCGCCGCGACCGTGCGCGGTGACGCCCCCCAGGACCTGCTCGACACCTACACCGCGGAACGTCACCCGATCGGCGCCTGGGTGCTCGAATGGACCCGCGCCCAGATCGCGGTGATGCGTCCCGACTGCCACGCCAGGGCGTTGCGCGCGGTGGTCACCAACCTCGCGGAGACCGTGGCCGGAACCACCTACCTCGTCAAGCAGCTCTCCGGGGTCTGGCAGCGCTACGACATCCCCGGTGACCACCCGCTGCTCGGCAGGAGCGCCCCCGACCTGGAGCTGGCCGACGGTTCCAGGCTCGCCGACCACATGCACACCGGCCGCGCGCTGCTGCTCGACCCGTCAGGGGAACTCGCCGCCTCGGCGTACGGCTACCGCGACCGTGTCGAGGTCGTCGGGAGCGCGATCGTGGAAAGGCCGCAGCTCGCCGGACTGCTCGTCAGGCCCGACGGATTCGTCGCCTGGGCGGCTGACGAGGGGCACCCGAGCCCGGTCCCGCTCGGGGCGGCCCTGTCCACCTGGTTCGGAGCACCCGCTGTCACGGGCGCGGGCGGGAGCGCCGAAGCGGAGACGAGGGCCGTGGGAACGGCCTCCTGAGCGTCCGCCGGGCCCGCGCCGGACCCGGCGGACGCGGCTCATCACAGGGGGTGGTTGTAGATCAGGCGGAAACGGTCGCCGGGGATGACGATGTCGCTGGTCTCCACCGGACGGTCGCCCGCCCAGTGGGTGCGCTCCACATGCAGGACGTGGACCCCCGCGGGCAGGGCGAGGACGTCGCTCTCGGCGGGCTGGGGCACACGCGTGTAGACCTGTTCGACGATCTCGGTGACCTTGACGCCGAAGGAGGAGAGCCTCGATATCAGACCCCGGGGGTTCTCCTCGGCCGCGGGCTCGCCGAACCCGGTCGGCTCATAGGAGGTGGCCAGCTGAACCGGTCTGCCGTCGCCGCGGAAGACGTAGCGGACACGGGTCACGGGGGCCGACTCGTCCAGGCGCAGTCGCTGGGCGATGCCGGGCGGGGCCTCGGTGTGCTCGGCCCGCCACTCCCAGGTGGCGCGGGTGCCCTGCGACTGGATGTCCGCGCCGAAGGGGGCGTGGTGATCGTGGAAGCGCCAGCGGTGCAGCGGCAGCAGCACCGGCCTGGCCCTCACGTAGTGGCCGGAGCCGACCCGGCCGATGATCAGCCCCTCGGCGGCGAGCACCCGCAGCGCGTGACGGGCGGCCGTCTCGCCCACGCCGTACTTTCTGGTCAGCTGGGCGCGGGAGGGGATCGGCGCGCCGGGGGGAAGGGAGCCGTCGACGATCTGGCGGCGGATATCGGCGACGACGCGCAGGTAGACCGGATCGGAGCTTGCCACGTGTTCATCCCTGGGTTCGACAGCGTCGCCCCATCCTGACGTATTCGGTGGACAACTCACGGTAATGGCGGCGATTTGGAGTTCCAACTTTGCGGCCTCCCGGAGAGCGCGTGAAAATCTCTCAGAGACTGTGTAACGCCCGCGTAAGGAGCCTCGATTCACCTACAGAGGCCGTCGATGTGTGTACCCCCGAGCACATATCGGCGGCCTCTGTGTCTCTTTGCTCCGCCTTCGGCGTCGCGGGTCCGGGCGCTTTCGAGCCAACGCTTTCCCTCGTCGTTCGTCCGCTGCGCTCCCTCACTCCTCAGTCCAAGCGTCGGCGCGCCCGAACCGTGTCTCTTCGCGCCGCCTTCGGCGTCGCGGGCTTGGGCGCCCTGAGTCGGTGCTTTCCCTCGTCACTCCGTCGCTGCGCTCCTGCGTTCCTCAGTCCAAGCACCGACGCGCCCAAGCCGAAACTCCTCACGCTTGGGGCCGGTAAAGCACGGGCTGCGCCCTCTTGCTCCGCCTTCGGCGTCGCGGGCTTGGACGCCTTCGGGTCGGTGCTTTCCCTCGTCACTGCGTCGCTGCGCTCCTGCGTTCCTCGGTCCAAGCATCGACGGCCCAGGTCGGCACTCCTCACGTGGGGTACCGGGGGCCTTGGGCCGGGAGGCTCTCAGGTAGGGCACGGGAGAGGGTTTTGGGAGAATTTCTGCCTTCTGGGGTGGTGATGTTCGGGGCGTTTCCGGCTGGCGGAGGGGGCTTCTGGGGGGTTTGTCTTATTTGGTGGTTTGTTTGGAGTTCGGGGGCGGTGGGGGCTTCAACGGGGGGTTTCCGGGAGGAGGAAGCGGGGCCATGTGGGGGTTGACGAGGCAGGGAAGGGGGAAGAGGGCTTAGGCGGGGTGGCGGGGTCTACCGTTTGCGTGGTTCCGGGTAGCGTTCGGTCTATGGCAGCGCCAACTGGAACCTCTGACGCCCCCTTCGGCCGCATGCTGACCGCGATGGTCACACCGTTC
Organism: Streptosporangium jomthongense; assembly: GCF_042650425.1. NCBI lineage: Bacteria > Bacillati > Actinomycetota > Actinomycetes > Streptosporangiales > Streptosporangiaceae > Streptosporangium > Streptosporangium jomthongense. The sequence continues at coordinate 109,274 of NZ_JBHSBC010000014.1, forward strand.
ACCGCGGACGGCTCGGTCGACTACGAGGGAGTGCGGCGCCTTGCCGCCTACCTGGTGGACGAACAGCGCAACGACGGCATCATCGTGAGCGGCACCACGGGTGAGTCCCCGACGACCACGGACGAGGAGAAGGAGCGCATCCTGCGCGCCGTCGTCGAGGAGGTCGGCGACCGCGCCACGGTCGTGGCGGGGGCGGGCACCAACGACACCCGCCACAGCGTCGAGCTGGCCACGGCCGCCGAGCGCGCCGGGGCCCACGGTCTCCTGGTGGTGACGCCCTACTACAGCAAGCCCCCGCAGGAGGGGCTCTACCGGCACTTCACCGCCGTGGCCGACGCCACCGGCCTGCCGGTCATGCTCTACGACATCCCGGGCCGCAGCGGCGTGCCCATCGAGACCGCCACCCTGCTGCGGCTGGCCGCGCACGAGCGGATCGTCGCGGTCAAGGACGCCAAGGCCGACCTGTTCGCCGGGTCCCAGGTGATGGCGGCGACCGACCTCGCCTTCTACTCCGGCGACGACACGCTCAACCTGCCGTGGATCTCGGTCGGAGCCGCGGGATGCGTCAGTGTTATCGGGCACGTCGTGGGCGCCGAGATCGCCACGATGATGAGCCTGTACCGCTCCGGCGACGTCGCGGGAGCGCTCGCCGTACACCGTGCGATCCTGCCGGTGGTCGAGGGCGTCATGACGCGGGCGGGCGGTGCGATCATGACGAAGGCGGCGCTGACCCTGATGGGGCGCTCCGCGGGACCGGTGCGGGCACCGTTGGCCGACGCCACGGCGGAGCAGGTCGCGCGGCTGAGAGAAGACTTGATCGCGGGTGGCGTGAAGCTGCCCGACGGAGATGTGTCATGAGAAGGAACGCGGCGGCCGGTGACGGCCGCAGAGGGGAGAAACGGAAGTTTGAGTGACAGAGGACACAGTGGCCGGCCGGTGACCGGAGTGCTCGGCGAGGGAGCAGTCCCGCCGGCGGAGGGGGCCGCCTCCACCTACCAGAGAGGCGTGGCCGGATGAGTCATCCCCACCCGGAGCTCGGGCCGCCTCCCGAGCTTCCCGAAGGCGCGCTGCGCATCGTCGCGCTGGGCGGCCTGGGCGAGATCGGCCGCAACATGGCGGTCTTCGAGTACGACGGCCGTCTGCTGATCGTCGACTGCGGGGTGCTGTTCCCCGAGCCCGACCAGCCCGGCGTCGACCTGATCCTGCCCGACTTCGAGTACATCAGAGACCGCCTCGACGACGTCGAGGCGCTGGTGCTGACGCACGCGCACGAGGACCACATCGGTGCCGTGCCGTACCTGCTGCGGGAGCGGCGTGACATCCCGATCGTCGGCTCGAAGCTGACGCTGGCGCTGATCGAGGCCAAGCTCACCGAGCACCGCATCCAGCCGGTCAAGGTCGAGGTCGTCGAGGGCGAGCGGCGCGTGTTCGGGCCGTTCGAGACCGAGTTCTTCGCGGTCAACCACTCGATCCCGGACGCGCTGGCCGTGGCGATCAGGACGCCCGCGGGCATCGTGCTGCACACCGGTGACTTCCGGATGGACCAGCTGCCCAGCGACGGGCGGCTGACCGACCTCGGCGGGTTCGCCAGGCTCGGCGCCGAGGGCGTCGACCTGCTGATGTCGGACTCGACGAACGCGGAGGTCCCGGGCTTCGTCACCAGCGAGCGGGAGATCGGCCCGGTCATCGACGAGGTGATCCGCACCGCGGAGAAGCGGGTGATCGTGGCGAGCTTCGCCTCCCACATCCACCGCGTCCAGCAGGTCATCGACTCCGCGGAGAAGCACGGCCGCAAGGTCGCGCTGGTCGGCCGCTCCATGGTCCGCAACATGGGCGTCGCCAGGGACCTGGGCTACCTGAGGGTGTCGTCCGACGTCATCGTCGACGCCAAGGAGATCGAGGGCCGGCCTCCAGAGGACGTCGTGCTGATCTGTACCGGATCCCAGGGCGAGCCGATGGCGGCGCTGTCGCGCATGGCCAACCGCGACCACCCGATCAGGGTGGCCGAGGGCGACACCGTCCTGCTGGCCTCCTCCCTGGTCCCGGGCAACGAGACCGCCGTCAACAAGGTGATCAACGGGCTGAGCCGCTGGGGCGCCCGCGTGGTGCACAAGGGCAACGCCAAGGTGCACGTCTCCGGGCACGCCGCCGCGGGCGAACTGCTCTACGTGCTCAACCTGACCAGGCCGTCGAACTTCATGCCGGTGCACGGAGAATGGCGTCACCTGCGGGCGCACGCCAAGCTCGCCGCGCTGACCGGGGTTCCCGACGACCACATCGTGATCGCCGAGGACGGCGTCGTGGTCGATCTGCTCGACGGCCGCGCGCGGATCGTGGGAGCGGTCCCCGCGGGCTACGTCTACGTGGACGGCACCTCGGTCGGCGACGTCACCGACTTCGCCCTCAAGGACCGTCGCATCCTGGGCGAGGAGGGCTTCATCTCCATCGTCGTGGTGGTCGACACCGGCACGGGCAAGCTGACCGGAGGGCCGGAGATCCACGCCCGGGGGTCGGGCATCGACCCCGACCGGCTCACGGAGGTCCTCCCGCAGATCGAGAGGGCGATCGAGGAGAACGCCGCCGACGGCGTCGTGGACATCCAGCAGGTCCGCAGGGTGGTCCGCAGGACCGTCGGGCGCTGGGTGAGCGACACCTACCGCCGCCGCCCGATGATCGTCCCCGTGGTGATCGAGGTCTGACCCGTCTCCGCCGTACGGCCAGCTCAGGCGGGCCGTACGGCATGTCGGTGGGGGCGGATCCATGGGGCTTTTGTTCCGTATGGTGAGGCTGGTACCGGCGAGCCTGCGCGTGATCGACGGTGTCGCTCGATAGCCTCGCTAGCATGGCCACCGGTACGTCTAAAGGCGCCTCAGGCAAGACTCCCGCCAAGGGGTCGGGCCGGTCCGGGTCCTCCGCGCCCCGCACGGCTCCCGTCAGGCGGGCCGCCACCACCCGGGCGAAGCCCGCCCCGCGTTCCAGAAGACCCCCGGGCCCCCAGCACGACCCGCTCGGCTGGGTGTTCACCATGATCGGCAAGCTGTTCATGGGGGTCTGGATGCTGCTGGCGGGCGGCATCGGCACCGCGGCGCGCGCCCTCGGGCAGAACGCCAGGGAGCTCGACCCGGTGCACCGCCGTGACGGGCTCGGCCTGGCGGTGTTCTCCGGGGCCGTCGCGCTGGCCGCCATCCTCTGGCGGGACACGACGGGCACGGTCTCCCAGGTGGTCAACGGGGTGATGCGCGGGACCTTCGGGTCTCTGGCCTGGCTGATCCCCATCCTGCTCGCGCTGCTGGCCTGGCGGCTGCTGCGCCACCCCGACCAGAACGCCGACACGGGCCGGATGGGCATCGGGTGGTCGGCCCTCATGATCGGCCTGCTCGGCGTCGTGCACGTGGTGCACGACACGCCGTATCCGTCGGGAGGACCAACCGACGGGATGGACAAGGTCTCGGCCGCCGGAGGCATGGTCGGCTTCATCGTCTCTGCGCCGCCCGCGAGCATCCTGCCTGCCTTCGTGACGATCCCGCTGCTGCTGATCCTGTCCGGGTTCGGCGTCCTGGTGATCACCGCGACACCGGTCCACCGGGTCCCCGAGCGGCTGGCCGAGATCAGGCACATGCTCTTCGACCGGGAGGCGCCCCCCAAGGCCAGGCCCGCCAGGAAACCCGCGCGCAAGCGTCCCGCCGAGGAGCGCGAGGGCGGCGAGACCGTCAAGCCGTACGACACGCCGGTCGTCACCGAGACGCGGGCGGGGACCGGGCAGGACCACTCCCCGGAGATCGTCCCCGGGCTCACCGAGGAGCAGCCGGAGGAGGAGGCCGTCGCCGCCACCAGGGCGGAGCCGCCTGCCCCGACCCCGGCGCCGCGCAAGGTCGAGCAGCTCGTCCTGTCGCCGCAGGCGGGCCCCTACACGCTGCCGGACATCCAGCTCCTGCGCCCGGGCAGCGCTCCCAAACCGCAGACCAAGGCCAACACCGTCGTGGTCAACGCGCTGACCAGCGTGATGGAGCAGTTCTCCATCGACGCCCAGGTGATCGGGTTCACCCGGGGGCCGACGGTGACGCGCTACGAGATCGAGCTGGGCCCCGCGGTCAAGGTCGAGAAGGTGACCGCCCTCACCAGGAACATCGCCTACGCCGTCAAGTCCGCCGACGTACGCATCCTGTCGCCCATCCCCGGCAAGTCGGCGATCGGCGTGGAGATCCCCAACACCGACAAGGACCTGGTCTCCCTCGGCGACATCCTGCGCTCGCAGGTGGCCCAGGCCGACCACCACCCGATGATCGTCGGCCTGGGCAAGGACGTCGAGGGCCGCACCATCGTGGCCAACCTCGCCAAGATGCCGCACCTGCTCATCGCGGGCGCGACCGGCGCGGGCAAGTCGGTCTGCGTCAACGGTCTGATCTCCTCGATCCTGATGCGCGCCACGCCCGACGAGGTGCGGATGGTGCTGGTCGACCCAAAACGGGTCGAGCTGAGTGTCTACGAGGGCATCCCGCACCTGATCACGCCGATCATCACCAACCCCAAGAAGGCGGCCGAGGCCCTGGAGTGGGTGGTCGGTGAGATGGACCGCCGCTACGACGACCTGGCCGCCAGTGGTTTCCGGCACGTCGACGACTTCAACAAGGCGGTGCGCACGGGCAAGCTCGTGCCGCCGCCGGGCAGCGAGCGTGTCTACCAGCCCTACCCGTACCTCCTGGTGATCGTGGACGAGCTGGCCGACCTGATGATGGTCGCCCCGCGCGACGTCGAGGACTCCATCGTCCGCATCACCCAGCTCGCCCGCGCCGCGGGCATCCACCTGGTCATCGCGACCCAGCGGCCGAGCGTGGACGTGGTCACCGGCCTGATCAAGGCCAACGTGCCCTCCAGACTGGCCTTCGCCACCTCCTCGCTGGCCGACTCGCGCGTCATCCTGGACCAGCCGGGCGCCGAGAAGCTGGTCGGGCAGGGCGACGCGCTGTTCCTGCCGATGGGCGCGAGCAAGCCGATGCGGCTGCAGAACGCCTTCATCTCGGAGAAGGAGATCGGCGACGTCGTCGCGCACTGCAAGGAGCAGATGCAGGTCGAGTACCGCGACGACGTGGCCGCCTCGGCGACCGCCAAGAAGGAGATCGACGAGGACATCGGCGACGACCTCGACCTGCTGGTCCAGGCCGCGGAGCTGATCGTGACCACCCAGTTCGGCTCGACCTCGATGCTCCAGCGCAAGCTGCGGGTCGGCTTCGCCAAGGCGGGCCGTCTGATGGACCTGCTGGAGAGCAGGAACGTCGTGGGGCCGAGCGAGGGCTCCAAGGCGCGCGAGGTCATGGTCAAGCCCGACGAACTGCCCGGACTCCTGGCCGACCTGCGGGGTCAATGACGCCCCCGACGTACGGGAGCAGCCCGATTACTGGTTGAATAGGACTCACTACGCAGCGTCGGGTGCTTTGGGGGCGTGCGGCTATGAGCATTGGTAGTGGTTTGGCGCAGGCGCGCCGGTCGGCGGGGCTGACCGTGGCGGAGCTGAGCGCGCACACGCGCATTCGTGAGGCGTTGATCCACGCGATCGAGCGTGACGACTTCTCCCAGTGCGGAGGGGACTTCTACGCGCGGGGCCACGTCCGGAACATGGCCAAGGCCCTCGGGCTCGATCCGGAGGCCGTGGTGCACGAGTACGACGAGCTGCACGGGGGCGTGCCGCTGCCGGTCAGGGCCGCCAGCGTGTTCCAGGCCGACACGCCCATCAAGATCCGTGAGAGCCGCTCGCCCAACTGGACCATGGCCATGGGTGTCGCGCTGGCCATCGTGGTGGTCTTCGGCGTGGTCAAGACCATGGGCGGGCGGGGGGAGACGCCGACGGCCGAGGTGCGGCCCGCCGTGCCCGCGCACTCCGAGGCGGGCAGGGCGTTCGACACGCCCGGGCCGACACGCAGGCCCAACTCGCTGGCCGCGGGCACGGTGAGCGGGCCCGTGGTCCTCAAGATCAGCGCGAAGCGCTCCTCGTGGCTCGACGTGAAGGACGTCAGTGGCAAAAAACTCTTCTCCGGCACGCTGGAGGCGGGTAAAACCTCCGTCTGGCGGGCGGAGAAAGGGATGAAGGTCACTTTCAGCGACGGCGGGGCCGTCTCGTTGCAGCTCAACGGCAAGAACCTCGGCGCTCCCGGGCGCCGTGGGCAGGTCGTCAACCGCTCCTACGGCCTGCGGGACTCCACACCGAGCTGACCCGGGGCCATCTGGGAACGGGGGAGGTGCATCGGTGGCCGTCAACTCCCGATACCGTAGTGTCCACCATGTCATCCCGCCGAACCGCATCGCTGATCACGCTGGGCTGCGCGCGCAACGAGGTCGACTCAGAAGAGCTCGCCGCGCGTCTTGAGGCTGCCGGTTGGCAGGTGGGCGACGACGACCCCGAGGTCATCGTCGTCAACACCTGCGGCTTCATCGACTCAGCGAAAAAGGACTCCATCGACACCCTGCTCGCCGCGGCCGACTCCGGGGCCAAGGTGGTCGCCGCGGGCTGCATGGCCGAAAGGTACGGTGACCAGCTCGCCGACGCCCTGCCCGAGGCCGCGGCCGTCATCTCCTTCGACGACTACACCCAGATCGGCGCGCGTCTCGACGACGTGCTCGCCGGCAAGTCGCTCGTCCCGCACAGTCCGCGTGACCGCAGGACCCTGCTGCCGATCTCCCCGGTCGAGCGCGCCTCGGCCCCCAAGACCAACATCCCCGGCCACGGAGAGCTGCCCGAGGGGCTGGCCCCGGCCAGCGGTCCCAGGCCGCTGCGCAAGCGCCTGGGGGACGGCCCCGTCGCCTCGCTGAAGCTGGCCTCCGGGTGCGACAGGCGCTGTACGTTCTGCGCCATCCCCGCCTTCCGCGGCGCCTACGTCTCACGTGATCCCGCCGAGCTCATCGGTGAGGCCGCGTGGCTGGCGGGTGAGGGCGTCAAGGAGCTCGTGCTGGTCAGCGAGAACTCCACCTCCTACGGCAAGGACCTGGGCGACCTGCGGGCGCTGGAGAAGCTGCTGCCCTCCCTGGCGGCCGTCGAGGGCGTCGAGCGGGTGCGGGTCAGCTACCTGCAGCCCGCCGAGCTACGTCCCGGCCTGCTGGAGGTGATCTCCTCGACCGAGGGCATCGCCCCCTACTTCGACCTGTCCTTCCAGCACGCCAGCGGCTCCGTGCTGCGGCGGATGCGCCGTTTCGGTGACCCGAGGCGCTTCCTCGACCTGCTGGAGATGATCAGGGCCAAGGCTCCCGAGGCCGGGGTCCGCTCCAACTTCATCGTGGGCTTCCCCGGCGAGACCGAGGAGGAGTTCGGCGAGCTCGTCTCCTTCCTTGAGCTGGCCAGGCTCGACGTGATCGGCGTCTTCGGCTACTCCGACGAGGAGGGCACCGAGGCGGCCTCGCTGCCGGGCAAGCTGGAGCAGGAGGTCATCGACGCACGGGTGGCCACGCTGACCGAGCTGGCCGACGAGCTCATGGCCCAGCGGGCCGAGGAGCGCATCGGCACCGAGGTCGACATCCTCATCGAGGAGGATCTCGGCGACGGCGGCTACGAGGGACGCGCGGCGCACCAGGGCCCCGAGGTGGACGGGTCCGTCACGGTCCAGGGCATCGGCCTGGTGCCCGGGCAGATCGTCAGGGCCGTCGTGGTCGACTCAGAGGGAGTGGACCTGATCGCCCGTATCAAGGCCGCGCCGTGAGCGCGCCACCGGGCCGGGGGACCGTATGACCAATTCGCCAGAGACCGGTACCGGCACGACGCCGGCGACCACGCGCCCGAAGGTGAGCGCGTGGAACATCGCCAATGTCGTGACGGTGATACGGCTGGCGATGGTCCCCTTCTTCGCGGCCTGCCTGTTCCTGCCCGGCGCGGGCTGGCGGGTCACCGCGCTGGTGGTCTTCCTGGTCGCCTCGCTGACGGACCTGCTCGACGGCGAGCTGGCCCGGCGTTACGGCCTGATCACCGACTTCGGCAAGATCGCCGACCCGATCGCGGACAAGGCGCTGATCGGTGCGGCGCTCATCAGTCTCTCACTGCTCGACGAGCTGCCCTGGTGGGTCACGATCGTGATCCTCGGCAGGGAGCTTGGCATCACCCTGATGCGATTCGCGGTCATCAGGCACGGTGTGATCCCCGCCAGCTACGGGGGCAAGGTCAAGACCGTCCTGCAGATCGCCGCGATCGTCTCCTACATGTGGCCCGGGGTCCCCGAGCCGGTCCGTCTGGTCGTCATGGGCGCGGCCGTCGTCGTGACGGTGGGCACCGGCCTCGACTACGTGATCCGCGCGGTCAGGCTGCGGCAGGTGGCCAGGAAGGCGCGGGGCGAATGAGTCACCGTCTGCTCGCCGCGACCAGCGTGCTGTCCCTTCTCATCCGCAGAGGGGAGACGGTCGCGGTCGCCGAGTCGATGACCGCGGGGCTGATCGGCGCGGTCCTCACCGCCCCTCCAGGGGCCTCGACGGCCTTCGTCGGGGGGGTGCTGTCCTACGCGACCGAGCTCAAGCACCGGTTGCTCGGCGTTCCCGCCGACCTGCTCGACCGGGAGGGGGCGGTCCATCCGGACGTCGCGGCCGCGATGGCCGAGGGCGTCCGTGAACTCACCGGCGCCTCGTACGGCCTGGCCGTGACCGGTGTCGCCGGTCCCGAGCCGCAGGACGGCAAACCGGTCGGCACCGTGCACCTGGCTGTTAGTGGTCCTGATGGGCGGGTATGGCACCGGGATCTCCACCTCGCAGGCGCCCGTGAGGAAATTCGCCAATCGACAGTCAAGGAGGCCGTAGACCTGCTTTTAGGTGTGCTGGAGTCGAACTTGGGGGAACATTCCGGGTGATTACCGCGTTACGTCCCCAGCGAACATGCTCACCACGGTCTGCCGCAGGGTTGGTGGATACAGGTACGGTGGAGCTGTGAGTGAGGTAAAGGTCAAGCGATGATGACGGCGAGGAGTATGTACGAAGGGTCGCGTTCGAAGAACGGGCGGCACGAACCGATCGCGCGGAGTGTCGTGAAGGCGCCCGCGCCGGGGAGGGAGCGACAGATGGTCCTGCTGCGTCAGCTGCTCGGTGACGTGCTGCGGCGGCTGCGGGTGCGGCAGAGTCGCACCTTGCGTGAGGTGTCCACACTGGCTCGTGTTTCTCTCGGATATCTGTCTGAGGTGGAGCGTGGCCAGAAGGAGGCCTCCTCCGAATTGCTCGCGTCGATCTGCGGTGCCCTCGGTGTGCCGCTCTCACAGGTGCTGCGTGAGGTCTCAGACCAGTTCGCGCTGGCCGAGCTTCAGCACGCCCCGGTGCTCGCCGGTGACGTGCCCGAGCGCGAACGCCTGCCGATCGCCGAGACCGTGGTCTCCGGTGCTCTTCCGGATTCCGTCTTTCCCGAAGTCAACGACATGGTCGCTGCCTAACCGGTCACTCGTTCCGGCTGGCAGTGACGACACCAGACGATCAGCCGTTCCTGCGGCCCTCTCCCCATCTCACCGCGACTGATCCGGTTCCCACAGCGCAGGCAGGCCCGTCCGGCCCTGCCGTAGACCCAGGTGTCCCGGCCGGGGCGTGCGTCTCCTGTCGTCACCCTGTTGGGACGCTCCTTGTTCGCGTGCAGTAGCCGCTGCGCGATTCTCACCACCTTGTCCAGGTCCTCGACCGCGCCGACGGGCCGCCACGGCCACAGACCGGCCAGGAACAGCGTCTCGGCCCGGTAGATGGTCCCGATTCCCGCAAGGTTGCGCTGATCCAGCAGCGCCTCTCCGATCGTCGTCTCCGGGACGGCGGACAGCCGCCGTACGGCCTCGCCCGGATCCCAGTCCGCCCCGAGCAGGTCGGGGCCGAGATGCCCGACGACTCTCGCCTCGTGCCCGGTGGGCAGCAGATCGACCATGCCCAGCCGTACGCCTGTGGCCTGCCACTCCTCGTTGGCCAGCAGCAGGCGCACGACGTCTCCCGGGGGCGTGCCCCGTCCCGGTCTGGAGATCCGCCAGCTTCCCTCCATCCGCAGATGGGTGTGCACGGTCAGACCGCCCTCGACCCGGGTGAGCAGGTGCTTGCCCCGGGACCGGGTCTCCAGGACGGCCCGGCCGGTCAGATCCGCGGTCGCGTGGGCGGGCACGCGGAAGTCGGAGCGGGTGAGCACCCGTCCGTCGAGCGCGAGACCGAGCCGTTTCGCGGTGAGGTGGACGACGTCACCCTCGGGCACGGCGGTCTCCCGGCTGGTGCCGGCGACTCAGTCCCACGCCGAGGGGTCGGCGGCGAGCTGGCGGACCCGTTCGGGGAGCACACCGGTGGCCACGCTGTCGAGCGTGACCTCCTCCAGGATGGCCCGCTCACTGGCCCGCAGCGCGATCCAGACCTGCTGCAGCGCCTCGGCGGGGCCCCGGTAGCCGACGTGCTCGGGGCGCTCGCCCCGCACGTTGGCCAGCGGCCCGTCAACGGCGCGGATCACGTCCGCCAGGGTGATCTCAGAGGCGGCGCGAGCCAGCACGTAGCCGCCCTCGGGCCCTCTCTGACCCCGGACCAGACCGGCTCGCCGCATCTGCAGGAGGATGTTCTCTAGGTATTTGGGCGGCATGTCCTGCTCCTTGGCCAGCTCACCCACGGTGGTAGGTCCGTCACCCGCGGCGGCGAGTTCGGCGGCGGCACGTAGGGCATAGTCGACACGAGCGGATAGACGCATGTAATCGATTATCCCGCCTGCTATTGACTGCTTACGCGCGAGGTGGCGGAAAAAACGAACTCACGTCCGCAGCCTTCGGTGACGACAGGGGCTCGCAGCCACGCCTCCGCCGGCGCGGGCTGGTGGATCACGTAGTGGTGAGGGGCGATCGCGGAGGTGCGTCCCGGGAGCAGGGCCATGCACGCGGCGTGGGCCTCCTGGGGGGTTCCTCCGGAGACATGGCAGGTCAGACGTCCGTCCGCGTCGTGGGTCACCAGGTGCGGGCGATCTCCGAGGGCCGCGTCGACCAGCCGTTCCACGGCCTCCAGGTTCACCCAGCACGAGTCGGTGTGGACCCAGCCCGGGCCGTACTCGACGGGCGGGACCCCGCACAGGTCCGCCACCTCCGGCAGCGGGACCACCCGCCCCGCCGCCTCGATCAGCAGTCTGACCAGGCCGGTGCCGAAGCTCTCCGCCTCGGCGCGGGACATGACGCGGGGGTCGATCCAGAACGTCAGGTCGACCTCGTCCTCAAGGCGGTTGGTCCACAGCGCCAGGTGCGCGGGGAAGGAGGCCTCGGGCAGCCACCGGCACTCGATGTCCGCCGCCGGGGGAGGCTCCCGCTCGGCCAGGGCGACCCCGCTCATGTCGCTGAAGACGCAGTCACGGGCGAAGTCGATCCCCCGCTCGGTGTTGACGGCCCCGATCAGGTTCCAGAGCGCGATCGAGTCGAACCTGGTGTGCTGGTAGCCGGTGAGGGAGGCGGTGCGGAAGCGGCGGACGGCCTCGTCGAAGGTGGGGACCTCCAGATCGGCGGTGATCAGCGCGTCCTGGGCGATCGGGCCGACGTAGTCACGCACCTCGGGGCGGATCCTGTTGCTGGTCAGCGAGGCGATCACGCAGGTCCGCTGGACGGTCCGCGCCCCGATCAGCGTCCCGAGCGCGGCGAGGGTGACCACGGACCTGCTGGCTCCCGTACGGCGCGCCACGGCGCCGAGCGCCTCGGCCGCGACGGTGGAGCGGACCCGCAGCCGGGGCCGGAGCGCCTCGGGGTCGGCGGTCTCGTCGACGGCGAACATCGACTGGGGCACCCGGCCGAGCTGGGTGCCCCAGTGCCGCAGGGCGGCGGCGGTGCGCAGCCGGGTGGGCGGGGCCTTCTCCTCCAGGGCCAGGTCGAGCGGCTGGGTCGGGCACGGCTCGGGCACGGCCTCGCCTCTGATCAGCCGTTCCCAGTCGCGCATCACGGTGGCCAGGCCGACCTCGTCGACCGAGGTGTGCGTCAGCACGAAGACCATCCTGAGGGGGACGTCCCCCTCGGTGATCACCGCGACCCGGATCGGCAGCTCGTTCTCCACGTCGAACCGGTCGCCCTGCAGGCGCAGGCCGACCTCCTCGGCCAGCCGGTCGACGGCGTCCGGTTCCGGCTCGTCCTCGACGACGTGGACCTCGACGGGCAGGGTGCCGGACCCGGAGACCAGCTGGGTGTCCCCGCGGATCGTGGCCCGCAGACTCTCGTGCCTGGCCAGCAGCAGCCCGACCGCCTCGACGACGGCGGCCAGGGTCGTCCCGTGGGGAAGGGGCGTGGTCTCACGGAAGTTCATGTGCAGAGGGGGGTCGCGCAGCACGCAGCGGGCCATGTTCGCCTGGCCCATCGTGACGGGGCCGTGCCGGGTCGGTCGTCCCGCGTAGCAGGCCGAGATCCTGATGACGGTTTCCATGTCGAGACCTGCCTCGCCACACGCCGCAAGAGTCTTACTGAAAAGAATCTTTACCATTTCCCGTTTCCCGGAGTGTTCCACGCGACGGGCGGGCGTCGCAAGCCCTGATTTCACGGCGATCCCGTGCTGTGAGGGGGCGGTGGAGGCGGGTAAGTCCGGGGAAGGAGGGGGAAGGACATGCCGGAAGAGGCCCTCCTGGCCTCCCCGCACCCCCCTTCGGGGCTAAACTATCAGGAAGCTTTATTAATGAATAGAACCGCTATTCTTACCTGAATGTAATTGCGACGGGGAAACGGCGAACAAGAGAGCATGCGTATGGAGCGACGTCCTGGCGTGCCCAGGCTGCTGAGGGAGATCAACGACCGGGCCGCCCTGGAGCTGTTGCTGGATTCGGGACCGCTGACGCGGGGCCAGATCGGAGAGCTCACCGGCCTTTCCAAGGTGACGGCGTCCCAGACGCTCGCGCGCCTTGAGGAGCGCGGTCTGGTCGAGGTGGCAGGGGAGCAGGCGGGAGGAAGAGGGCCAAATGCCGCGCTTTACGGCATCATTCCCTCCTCCGCTTATGTGGCGGGTCTGGATGTGGGCCCGGAATTCGTGACCACCGCCATCGCGGATATCCACGGGGACATCGTGGCCGAGGTGACGGTCGCGCCGAACGGGCACGACGACCCGGTGGCGCTGGTGCACAGCGCGGTCGTCAAGGCGTGCCGGTCGGCGAAGGTCGCCCTGTCCAAGCTGAGGGCGGTCGTGATCGGCACCCCGGGCGTCGTCGACCCCAGGACCGGGGACGTGCGTTTCTCCTTCGACCTGCCCGGCTGGCACGAGGGAATCCACGAGGCGCTCGCCCGTGACCTGCGGCGCGACGTCAGGATCGAGAACGACGTCAACCTCGTCGCGGTCGCCGAGCGCGCCCGTGGCGCGGCGCACGGGGCCGACGACTTCGTGCTGCTGTGGGTCGGCCGCGGCATCGGTCTCGGCGTCGTGCTCGGCGGCAGGCTGCACCGGGGCCTGTCCGGCAGCGCGGGTGAGATCGGCTACCTGCCGGTACCCGGCGTGCCGCTGGCCGAGGACATCCGGGCGGTGCCCGGACGGCTGCCCTCGCTGGCGGGTGGTCTGCAGTCGCTGGTCAGCGCGGAGGCGGTGATGGAACTCGCCGCGACCTACGGCTTCAGCGGCGAGAGCGCGACCGAGTGCGTGGCCGCCGCGGTCGGGGCGGGAGAGCGGGGGGAACCCCTGCTCGACGAGATCGCCGGGCGTCTGGCGCTGGGCGTGGCCTCGGTGTGCGTGGTGCTCGACCCCGGGCTCGTGGTGCTCGCCGGGGAGATCAGCCAGGCGGGCGGAGCCGTGCTCACCTCCAGGATCGAGGAGGCGGTCGCCAGGATCTGCCCGGTCCGCCCGCAGGTCGTGCCCAGTCAGGTGATCGGGAACCCGGTTCTGCGCGGGGCCGTCCTGGCCGCACTCGACCAGGCACGCGAGGAGATCTTCGCCTCCTGAGCCGCGCGCGGGGGGTGCTCCGGGATGCCGGAGCACCCCCCGCGCGTAATGGAACGTGCCATTTTCCCGACTTGCCGGTTTCTTCTTGATCGCCCGTTGCGGTGTGAGGAAGATCGTCTATGCTGGCGCGGAAATGTCATAAAACTGACATTCTTCCGTGATCGGGGAGCGAAGCACTATGACAGCCGTCATCGCCGTGCTGCATGCCGAGGACGTGGCACTTGAGTTCCTGTCCGTCCTGAGACGGCACGCGGAGGACGACATCGGGGTCGTCATCGGGCGCCCCGGCACCCGGGTGACCCTCCCCGGTGGCCTGTCGCTGCGGGAACGCCTGGAGCTGCTCGCGCCGTTCGTCGAGCCGGGGGGCAACACCGCGGCCCTGCCGGGACCCGAGGAGGTCGCGGGCCTGCTGGGTGAGGCGACGGGGGAGGTCTGGACCCACTCCCCGGCCGACCACCGCATCCGCAGGGCCAGGTTCGGCTGGATCGTCTCCAGGGCGCTGGCGGGCCGGGCCGTGACGTACTCGGTGGGGGACAACCTGTTCCTGCAGACGGTTCCCGGCCAGGTGGCGGGGCTCACCGGAGCCGAGGCCGCCGCGAAGATCGACTTCATCAACCGGCACGCGGGGGAGCTGCTGCGCAGCCGTGTGCCCGACCGGCTCGTCACCACCGACCGGGTGCCGGTGGTCGAACGCTTCTTCACCGTCGACACCGAGCGGGCGAACCGGCTCTACGCCCTCATCTCCAGCCTGGGGGAGGACGCGGCCGTCGCCGACGACCCGTGGGAGTTCGGGCGCTCGCCGTACGAGGCGGACCGGCTGGACGCCACGGCGGCCTGGATCGGCCGGTGGTGCTCTCCGGACGACGGGCCGCTGGTCGAGGTGGGGGCCTGCCAGGGTGAGCTGACCCGCAGGCTGGTCGGCAAGGGGTACGCCGTCCAGGCGACCGAGCCGAACGCCTCCTTCCTGGCCAGGCTGGGGGAACGGGACCTGGGGGCCGAGCTCTCCGCGGAGAGCCTGGAGGAGCTGGCCGCCGGGCGCTCCCGGCCTGCGGCGGCCTACCTGCTGATCGAGATGCTCTACTACGACCAGGACCTGACGCTGCTGGACGCCCTGCCGACCGACCGGATCCTGCTGGCGCTGGAGACCGAACGGCTCAACGACGTGGTCTGGCCCTGGCTCAGGGAACAGTCGGTCTG
Organism: Streptosporangium jomthongense; assembly: GCF_042650425.1. Classification (NCBI taxonomy): domain Bacteria; kingdom Bacillati; phylum Actinomycetota; class Actinomycetes; order Streptosporangiales; family Streptosporangiaceae; genus Streptosporangium; species Streptosporangium jomthongense. The sequence continues at coordinate 124,313 of NZ_JBHSBC010000014.1, forward strand.
GCGGGTGGCCGAACGGGTCGAACTGGCCTCGCCGACCCTTGAGTTCGTCTGCGACGACCTGGCCTACCTGCGTAAGCGGGGCAGCCGGGGACTCGTGCTGACCAGGAACGGACAGGTGTGATGAGCTGGCGGACGATCGTGGTCTCCCCGCACTTCGACGACGCGGCCATGTCGGTCGCGGGGGTCCTCGCCAGGAGCGAGGGGCCCTCGGTGATCGTCACGGTGCTCGGCGGCGCCGCGGCGGAGCGGGAGTCGTCCTGGGACCGGCTGTGCGGGTTCGCCTCCGCGGAGGAGACGGCCCGTGAACGGCTGGCGGAGGACGCCAGGGCGTGTGAGGTCCTCGGCGCCGAGCAGGTGGCGCTCGACTATCCCGACGTGCCCGCGCAGGCGCTGAGACTGGACGGGCTGGCGGACTTCCTGACCGCCGGCGTCACACCGGACACCCGGGTGCTGGTCCCGATGGGCATCGGCAACGCCGACCACGAGACCGTCCGTGACCGGGCGCTCGACGCGCTGAGCGGGCTCGGGGCGGGGGAGGTCCTGGCCTACGCGGACCTGCCTTACGCCTCGGCGGCCCGCGAGTGGGGCACCCCGGAGGCCGCGCGGGCCCTGGCGGAGCGGCAGCCGGTGCTGACACTGGCCGGGCGGCACCGGCTGCGTCCCGAGCCGCCGGTACGGCTCGACGAGCGGGAGTGGGCGCTCAAACGGCGCGCCGTCCTGTCCTACGCCTCGCAGATCGCACCCCTGGCCTGCGAGTACGGGGAGTTCGTCGCGATGCCGGGGCCGCTGCAGCACGAACTTCTGTGGGCCCTCGAAAGCGAGTCCGCCGCGAGTCCGGCGTGATGTTCGCGGTGAACTCACGCCGGACTCGCGGCGGGCTCACAGGGTCCCGTACGGCCCGCGCGCTCAGGCCGGGGTCAGGTCCGTCACGGCGGTCCTGCCCGTGAGCAACTCGGCCACGGCCTGCCCCGAGGCGGTCGTCGCGCCGTGGGTGGTGATGTGCGTGCCCCCCGGTGTCAGCGGGCCGGGCAGGCCCATCTCGACCACGATCGCGTCGGGCCGTCCGGCCAGCAGGGTGTCGAGGCCGGCCGAGACCCAGGTGTGACGGTGCGCGTCGCGTACCACGACCACCAGGGGGCGTCCCTCGGCGGGCACCGGGAGCGGGTCCTCGGGGCCGAGCCGTACGCCGTCGGTGCCGGGGAGCAGCGCGGCCAGCGGCTCGGCCACGCCCCACGGGGTGACCCGGTCGATGGCGATGTTGGTCTCGGAGACGAACTCGACCACCTGCGGGGCCGTGACGAGAGGGAACCCCTCACCGCGGACCCGCAGGGCGCGCCTGGCCGCGGCGAGGCCGGAGGGGTCGGCTTCGGTGCCTCCGGTGACCCAGGTCGCCCGGCGCTGTTCGGCCGACCACGCGGCCAGGCGGCGCACCCGCTCCGCGGCCTCGGCCAGGCGCTCCTCGGGAAGCGTGCCGTCGATCACCGCGGCCATGATGGCGTTGCGCATGAAACCGACGACGCCCGCGCCCTTGCGTTCGCCGCCGACACAGATGGCGTCGGCACCCGCGGCCAGGGCGCGCACCGCGGCGCCGGTCACGCCGTAGCGCTCGGCGACCGAGGGCATCTCGACGGCGTCGGTCACGATCAGGCCGTCGAAGCCGAGTTCCTCCCGCAGGAGCCCGACCAGCAGCCGGTGGCTCAGCGTCGCCGGGAGTTCGGCGTCGTAGGCGGGCACCAGCAGGTGACCGGTCATCACGGCCCGCACTCCAGCCTCGATGGCGGTCCGGTACGGCGGAAGCGTGGTCGCGGCGAGTTCCTCGACCGAGTAGGAGACCGTCGGCAGGTCGTTGTGGGAGTCGACGGCGGTCGCGCCGTGCCCGGGGAAGTGCTTGGCGCAGGCGGCGACCCCGGCGGCCTGCAGGCCGGTGACCCACGCCGCGGCGTGCCTGGCGACCAGCCACGGGTCGGAGCCGAAGGCGCGGGTGCCGACGACGGGGTTGTCCAGGTCGGAGTTGACGTCGATCACGGGGGCGTAGTTGAGGGTGACACCCGCCCGCGCCAGGTCGGCGCCGATCTCGCGGGCCACCCGCTCGGTCAGCTCGGGGTCGTCCACCGCGCCGAGGGCGAGGTTGCCGGGACGGGAACTGCCGGTGAGGGCCTCAAGCCGGGTGACGTCCCCGCCCTCCTCGTCGGTGGCGATCACCACGTCCGGGTTCTCCGCGCGCAGGGCGGCCGTCAGGGCTCTGACTTGGGGGCCGTCCACGAGGTTCCTGGAGTAGAGCGCGACCCCGCCGAGCCCGTCGGCGAGCCGTCTGCGCAGCCAGTCGGGCACCTCGGTCCCCACGAAGCCCGGCTGCAGCACGGTGTCCGCAAGCCTGGCCAGCTCGGGACTCGCGCCACTCAGGCCCCCGCGAACGCTCATAACGCCTCCGTTTTTTCAACATCGTCTTTTGCTTGTTTCAGACGTACCACATGTGTAGCATTCGGATTGCGTTAATAGACAGGAAACTTTACTAATTAAAGGTTTCCTGGCGGTCCCATGCCCGTGTCGCCCGCCCGAAGACAAGTCACCCATGAGGGAGACGGACCGGATGTCGCACACCCGGCTAATCGCGCCGGTCCCTCCGCACCGTCGCCTCCCACCGCCGTCATGTCCACGGGCCGCGTCCCAGGACGAGCCACGGAACGTGCCCGTCCTCGCGGGACCCGGGCCACAAGAACCGGTCAAAACCGAACCAGATGAGGAGTCCCCGTGACCGACCTGTTCTCCCCGGCCAAGGAAACCGACCCCTTAGGCCTGGAGGACCCGGTGACCGCCCAGATACGCGAGATCTGGCAGGAGGTGCTCCGTGTCGACGACATCGGTCCCGACGAGGACCTCTACGATCTCGGCGGCCACTCGCTGACCATCACCCAGATCATCGCCAGGACCCGTCGCAGACTCGGCGTCGAGGTCTCCCTGGACGTCTTCTTCGACAATCCCACCGTCGCCGGCATGGCCGAGGAGGTCACCCGGCTGCGGGGAGAGCAGGCGTGAACGCGCTTCCCTCCGCACGAGAGCTCTTCCCCGCGCCGGGGCTGTCTCCCGCGCAGGAACGCATGTGGTTCCTCGACCGGCTCTCCCCCGGCGACGGGGCCAACAACATGGTCGTCTGCGAGAGGCTGACCGGGCCGCTCGACACCGGGGCCCTGGAACGGGCGCTGAGTGAGATCGTCGCCAGGCACGAGGCGCTGCGCACCGTCTTCCCCGACCGGGAGGGCGTCCCGGAGGCCAGGGTGCTCGATCCGGAACCCGTGGTCGTCGAACACCTCACCCCGGTGGGCGAGCCGTCCCCGGAGACCCTCGCCGAACTCAGCAACCGGCCCTTCGACCTGGCCTCGGGGCCGCTGCTGCGCGCGGCCCTGGCCCGGGTCGGCCCCGAGGAGCACATCCTCCACCTGGTCGTGCACCACATCGCCGGGGACGCCTGGTCGATCGAGCAGATCCTCTATCCCGAACTGGCCGCTCTCTACTCGGCCTTCGCCTCGGGACGGCCGTCACCGCTGGCACCGCCACGGCGAGGCTACTCCGACCACGTGCGGGAGCGGCGCGAACGCCCGGCCGACGTCACGAGCCCGGCGAGGGAACTCGACGGCGTCCCGGCGCTCGAACTGCCGACCGACAGGCCCCGCCCCGCCGTACGGACGACCGAGGGGGACCTGGTGATCCACCGGGTCCCGATCGGGCTGTGGCGGCGCGTCACCGAGCTGGCCAGGACCGAGCGGTGCACCCCGTTCATGGTGCTGCTGGCCGCATACCAGGTCCTGCTGTCCCGCTACAGCGGTCAGGAGGACTTCTGCGTCGGCACTCCCGTCGCCGGGCGTGACCGGGAGGAGGACGAGGAGGTCTTCGGGCTCTTCGTCAACACCCTGGCCCTGCGCGCCGACCTCGGGGGCGACCCGGCCTTCCGCGACCTCCTCAAACGCGTACGGCGCCGCGCCTTCACCATGTACGGCCACGCCGCGGTGCCGTTCGAGCGGCTGGTCGCCGAGCTGCGGTTGGGCGGGGACCCGGCCAGGACCCCGCTGGTCCAGACGTTGCTGACACTCGGCAACCCCGAGGCAGGCTCCCTCGAACTCGACGGGCTGCGCGTCGAGCCGGTGCTGTCCGGGCTGGTCTCGGCCAAGTTCGACCTGTCGCTGAACGTGGTCGTCTACCCCGAGCACCTGCAGCTCATGTTCGACTACAGCACGGCCCTGTACGACCGGGCGAGCGTCGAACGGATGGCCGTGCACCTGGAGACGCTGCTCGGCTCCGTCACCGCGACCCCGGGCGGCCGGTTGTCCGAGCTGGAGATCCTGCCGGAGGCCGAACGCGCGGCCCTGCTCGGCGAGCCTCCCGAGGAACTGGCCTGGGAGGAGGGCGCCCTCCTGCTGGACCACCTGGTCGCCAGGCAGGCCGCCCGCACCCCGGAGGCGCCCGCCGTCGTCACCGCGGAGGCGACGCTCACCTACGGCGACCTCGACCGGGCCGCCGACGCCGTCGCCGCCGGGTTGCGTCCCCTGCTGGATTCGGGGCCGGTCGAACCGAGGGTCGGGCTCGCCCTGACCGCGAGCCCCGAGGCGATCGTCGCGCTGCTCGGCGTCCTCAAGGCGGGGGCCGCGTACGTGCCGCTGGACCCGGCCCAGCCCGTGGAACGGCTGACCGCGCTGCTGCGGGACGCGGGCGTGGCCGCGGTGATCGCGGACGAGGCCGGGTTCGCCGGGTTCACCGGGGGGCCGGTCGTCACCCGCGCCGACCTCGCCGCCTGGACCTCCCGGATCGCGCCGGCCAGAGAGCCGGCCAGAGAGCCGGCCAGAGAGCTGGCCAGGGAGCCGGCCAGGGAGCCGGCCAGGGGCAGGTCCGTGCCCAGGCACCCGGACCAGGCCGCCTACGTGATCTACACCTCCGGTTCGACCGGGAGCCCCAAGGGGGTGGTCGTCGGGCACCGGACCCTGTCCCATCTGGCCAGGTCCTTCCGCGACCTGCACGGCTTCGGGCCGGGGGAACGGGTGCTCATGGTCCCGCCGCTCAGCTTCGACGCCTCGGCCGGGGACGTCTTCCCCGCGCTGATCAGCGGCGCCGCCCTGGTGCTGCACCCCGACCCCGCCTCGCTGACCGGGCCCGGCCTCGCCGAACTGTGCGACGACCTCTCGGTCACCATGGTCGACACCGCCTGCGCCCTGTGGCAGCAGTGGGTCGAGGAGCTGGACCGGGCGGGCCTGCGGCTGCGCGGGCCGCTCACCACGATGATGGTCGGCGGCGAGAGCGTCCCGGTCGCACGGCTGCGGACCTGGGCGGGGCTGACCGGCGGGCGGGTCGCCTTCCACAACCACTACGGGCCGACCGAGGCGACCGTCTGCGCCACCTCCTACCGCACGACGGACGGCGCCGAGGTGAACGCCCCCCACCTGCCGATCGGCACGGCGCTGGCGCACACCCGCGTCTACGTGCTCGACCGGCACGGCAACCCGGCCCCGACGGGTGTGCCCGGCGAGGTGCACATCGGCGGGGAGTGCCTGGCCCACGGCTACCTCGGCCGCCCCGGCCTGACCGCCGAGCGTTTCCTGCCCGACCCGTTCTCGCCCCGGGCGGGGGCCAGGATGTACGCCACCGGGGACCTGGCCAGATGGCTGCCCGGCGGCGACCTGGAGTTCCTCGGCAGGACCGACCGGCAGGTCAAGGTCAACGGCGTCAGGATCGAGCCCGGTGAGGTCGAGGCCGCCTGCCTGGCCCACCCAGGGGTCCGCGAGGCCGTCGTCGTCGCGAGAGAGGGGCGGCTGGTCGCCTACCTCGTCGGGGAACCGGTCGGCCTGGCGCGGCTGCGGGCCTTCCTGGCCTCCAGGCTGCCCGGCTCCATGCTGCCCGGGGCCGTCGTCATGCTGCCCGCGCTGCCGCTCACTCCGCACGGCAAGATCGACCACCGGGCGCTGCCGGAACCGGACACGCGCTCCGCGCCGCCGTACGAGGCGCCGAGGGAGGGCACGGAACGGGAGCTCGCCGCGATCTGGGCGGGGCTGCTCGGCGGAGAGCCGGGACGCGGGGACAACTTCTTCGACCTGGGCGGCACCTCGCTGCTCGTGCCCCGGGTCGTCTCCGGGATCTCGGCCAGGCTCGGGGTCACGGTGCCGATGAGCGAGGTGTTCACCGCCTCCGACCTGGCCGACCTGGCCGGAATCGTGGACGGCGGGCCCGCCGAGACCGTGGACCTGCGGGCGGAGGCGGTTCTGCCGCCGGATGTCGTCCCCGGCGGGCCGGTCGTCACGGGGCCGCCCCGGCGGGTGCTGCTCACCGGCGCGACCGGCTTCCTCGGCGCCCACCTGCTGGCCGAACTGCTGCGCCGTACCGAGGCGACCGTGCACTGCCTGGTCAGGGGGAGCGAGCCGGAGGAACGGCTGCGCGCGGGCCTGGAACGCTACGGGCTGTGGGAGGAGGACCTGGCCGGGCGGATCGTCGCCGAGCCCGGTGACCTCGGCGTCCCCGGCCTCGGCCTGCCCGGCGGGCGCTTCGCGGAGCTGGCCGGGACGGCCGACCTCATCGTGCACAACGGGGCCGTGGTCAACTTCGCCTGGCCGTACCGGAGACTGCGGGCGGCCAACGTGGACGGCCTCGTCGAGGTGCTGCGCCTGGCCACGAGCGGCGGCAGGACCGTCCCGGTCCACCTGGTCTCGACCCTCGGCGTCCACCTGACCCCCGGCGAGCGCACGGTCAGGGAGAAGGACCCGCTGCCCGACCCGGAGCCGCTCACCCTCGGCTACGACCGGAGCAAGTGGGTCGCCGACCGGATCGCCGGGCTGGCGCGCCACGCCGGGCTGCCGGTCTCCGTCCACCGGCCCGCCAGGATCTCCGCCGACAGCGGGACGGGCACGGCCGCGCCGGACGACTTCCTCGGCCGGTTCTTCGAGACCTGCGCGCGCCTCGGCTCGGTGCCCGAAGGGGAACGGCTGGACATGGCGCCGGTCGACCACGTCGCGGCGGCGATCGTCCACCTGGCGCTGAGCGGGGCCGTCGGCGACTTCCACCACCACAACCCCGGCCTGCTGCGCCCCGCCGTGCTGGCGGAGGGACTGGCCGAGCGCGGCTTCCCCGTACGGCTCATGCCGAGCGAGGAGTGGCGCAGGCTCGCCCGTGACCGCGTCGCGGTCGGCGACGACCTGCCCATCGCCCTCTACCCGGCCTTCATCGCCGAGTACGGCGGGCAGGCCGGTCCCTCCTTCGACTGCTCGGCGACCGAGGAGATGCTCGCGCCCGCCGGGCTGGTCTGCCCGCCCGCCGACGCGGCGCTGCTCGGCCGTTACCTGGACCACTACGTGGCCTCAGGAGTGCTCGTGGGGGGCCGCCGTGACTGACGGTGTGGACGCCGGTGTGGACGCCGGTGTGGACGCCGGTGTGGACGACGGCGTGCGCAGGTTCGCCGTCATCTGGGCCGCGCAGCTGCTGTCGATCATCGGTTCGAGCCTGACCGGGTTCGTGCTCGGGGTCTGGGTGTACCAGCGCACCGGATCGGCGACCCAGTTCACGCTGATCATGCTCTGCGCGGTGCTGCCCGAGGTGCTGCTCTCGCAGCTCGCGGGCACGGCGGCCGACCGGCTCGACCGCAGGCGGCTGCTGATGGCGGCGGACGCCGGGGCGGCCGTGGTGACCGTCGCGCTGGCCGTACTGCTGGCCACCGGCTCGCTGCAGGTCTGGCACGTCTACGTGGTCACCGCGGCGGGGGCCGTCTTCGGCACCTTCCACATGGCCGCCTACCACTCGATGATGCCGCTGATCATGCCGAGCAGGCACCTGGGCCGCGCCAACGGCCTGATGCAGGTCGCCGACGCGGTCAACATCGCGGCCCCGCTGCTGGCGGGCACGCTGCTGGTGACGGTGGGGATCACCGGCGTCGTGGTGGCCGACCTGGCGACCTTCCTGGTCACCATGGCCGTCATGTTCGCCGTACGGCTGCCGCCCGAGGTGACCCGGCCCGGCGCGGTCACCGCCCCGGAGCCGCTCCGCGGCGACCTGGCCTTCGGCTGGCGTCACCTGCGGGCCAGGCCGGGACTGCTCCTGCTGGTCGCGCTGCTGGCCGCGCACAACCTGCTCTTCGGCGCCGCGGGAGTGCTGGTCCAGCCGCTCATCCTGTCGTTCGGCTCCCCGGCCGTGCTGGGCGCGCTGATGTTCGCCGGAGGCGCGGGCGTCTTCGCCGGGGGACTGGTGCTGAGCGCCTGGGGCGGGCCCCGGCGCAGGGTGCGGGGCGTCGTGCTGTTCACGGCGCTCGGCGGGGTGCTGCTGGCCCTGCACAGCCTCGCGCCCTCGCCGTGGCTGATCGCGGTCGTGGCGCCCGCCTTCCTGTTCACGCTGCCGTTCGTGCAGGGCACGGCGATGACCGTGGTGCAGGCCAAGACGGAACCCGCCGCGCTCGGCCGGGTGCTCAGCACCGTGCGGACCCTCACCCAGACGGCGACGGTGCTCGCCTACCTGGCCGCGGGCCCCCTCGCCGACCGCGTCCTGGAACCCGCGATGGCTCCCGGCGGGGCGCTGGCGGGAGTCCTCGGCGGCGTGATCGGCACCGGCCCCGGCCGGGGGGTGGCGGCCGTCTTCCTCATCTCCGGCCTGGGCCTGCTGGTCCTGGCCCCGCTGCTCTACCTTCAGCCCCGCCTGCGCGGGGTCGAGGCCGAGCTTCCGGACGCGCGTCCGGAGCCCGACCCCACGCGGGCCGCCCAGACCGTGTGATCCGACAGGCGTCGTGTGCTCAGCGAGGAGCCACGCGCGGAGAAGTCATGCGCGGAGAAGAGCAAGGAAGCCACGTGAACCGTGCAGATCATGCAAATCATGTAAGTCGCGCAAGGAGATAGCGATGCCGCTCTACCTCGACCCCGAGGAACTCCGCTACCAGGCACCGGGACCACACCTCGACCTGATCGGGGCGATGGCCTTCCGCGCCGCCGGGGCCGCCCAGCGATTAGGGATCTTCGAGGCGCTCACGGCCGGGCCGTCGTCCGCCGCCGAACTGGCGGCCAGGACGGGCACGGACCCCGGCACACTGCCCGTCCTGCTGGACGGTCTCGTCGGCTTCGGCTACCTCGACAGGGGGGCGCGGGGAACCTACGCCAACAGCCCGATGACGGCGAACTCCCTCGACCGGCGCGACCCGTGGAGCTACGCCCCGGCGCTGGCCTTCTGGCACGACCTGCTGGGCGAGCTGTGGGACGGCCTTGAGGAGACCGTCAGGACCGGCAGGCCACAGGCCGACTTCTACACCTGGCTTGAGGGCCGCCCGCGCACGTTGCGCGACTTCCAGACCATGCTGGACGGGATGGCCGCGGGCATGGCCCCCCTCATCGCCGAGACCGCGCCCGACCCGGGGGAGCGGCTGCTCGACGTCGGCGGCGGCCACGCCCGCCACAGCGTCGCCCTCTGCCAGGTCCACCCGCGCCTGACCGCGACGGTCGTGGACCTGCCCGGCGCGATCGAGGGCGGCAGGACCCGGGTCGAGGAGGCGGGACTCGGCGACCGTGTCACCCTCGTCCCCGGCGACGTGACCACGGCCGATCTCGGCACCGGCCACGACACCGCGCTGCTGTTCAACGTCTGCCACGGCTTCGACGCGGCGGCCAACCGCGCGCTGCTCGGCAGGGTCGCCGCCGCGCTGCGGCCCGGCGGCACGCTGCTCGTCCTGGAGACCTTCGCCGACCTGCCGGAGGGGACCTCCCCGGTCGCCGAGGCCTTCCTGCGCTCCTTCAGCCTCAACCTCGCCGTCACCCAGGGCGGCCGCCTCCACTCCTTCGCGGACGTGGCCGGATGGCTGGCCGAGGCGGGGTTCGAACACCTGGAACGTCGCGGCCTCGACGGCCCCGACGAACTGCTCGTCGCCCGTCTGGCCGGCGCCGTACGGACGACAGGGGAGGGACGATGAAACGCCGGATCCTCATCATCGGAGCGGGGCCCGCGGGCACGCTCCTGGCCTGCTACCTCGTACGGCGGGGCTTCCAGGTCGACGTCTACGAACGGCGTCCCGACCCCCGGCTCCTCGACGAGGACGAGAGCAGGTCGATCAACCTCGGCCTGTCGGCCAGGGGCATCAAGGCGCTCGACGACATCGGCCTGATGGAGAGGCTGCGGCCGCTCATCGTGCCGATGCGCGGCAGGGCCATCCACCTGCCCGGCGGCGCGCTCCCCTTCCAGCCGTACGGCGCGCACGAGGGCGAGATCCTCCACTCGGTGCTGCGCCGCGACCTCATCACCACCCTGGTCGACCACGCCGAGGCTCAGCCGGGGGTGCGCTTCCACTTCGGGCACCGGCTGGTCGACCTCGACCGCGAGGCGGCGGCCGTACGGCTCGTCGGGCCCGAGGGGGAGGAGGTCGGCGCGGCCGCGGACGCGGTGATCGGCGCCGACGGCGCGTTCTCCCGGGTGCGGGCCCGGATGCAGCACGGGCTGCGGGCCGACCTCCACCTGGAGTTCCTGGAATGGGGCTACAAGGAGCTGACCATCCCCGCGGCCGACGACGGCTCGGCCAGGACCAGGCTTGAGGCGCTGCACGTCTGGCCGGGGGAGGACGCCCTCATCGTCGCCCACCCCAACCGCGACAACTCGCTGACCGGGACCCTCTTCCTGCCCTTCGAGCGGTTCGGCGAGATCACCGACCCCGAGACGTTCCTGGCCGCGCGCTTCCCGGACACCCGGGAGCTCATGCCGTACCTCGCCAAGGAGTACGCCGAGCATCCGGTCGGGCACCTGGTCTCGGTCCGCACCTCGCACTGGCACCACAGGGACAAGGTGGCGCTGATCGGCGACGCCTGCCACGCGGTCTACCCCTTCTACGGCCAGGGCATGAACTCGGCGCTTGAGGACTGCACGGTCCTGGACCGGTGTCTCGGCGACCATCCGGACGACCTGGGCGCGGCCTTCGCCGCCTACCAGCGGCTGCGCAAACCGCACACCGACGTGCTGGACGAGCTGTCGAAGCAGAACTTCGTCGAACTGCGCGACCGGCTCCGCTCCCCGCTCCACCTGGCCCGCAAGAAGGCCGACCTGCTGCTGGCCAGGCTGCTGCCCGGCAGGTGGGTGCCGCTGTACACGATGGTCTCGCACACCACGATCCCCTACGCCGACGCGCTGGCCCGCGCCAGGCGCCAGGACGCGTCGCTGAAGGCCGGGAGTGCCGCGCTCGGGGCGGTGCTGGCGGCCACGCTCGCGTTCGCCGTGCGACGGGGGAGGGGCGGACGGCGATGCTGACCGATCCGGCAGACCCCACGCGCGCGCTCATCGAGCTCTCCGACCTGGACGGCGAGCACGAACTGGTCCGCGGGTACGGCGTGCCGCTCAAGGAGACCGTCGTGTGGGCCAGGGAGTACCTGTGCCGGCCCCACCCCGACCTGGGCAGGAAGGGACCCGTCTGCCCCTACGCCCAGACCTCGCTCGACCGGGGGGTCTTCTACCTGGCGGTGCAGCCGGGGACGCCGGACGGCGACGCGGTGGCCGAGGCTTTGGACGGCTACCGCGACTGGTTCCGCGCGCTGGTCTCCCCGCCGGGGACCTCCCCGCAGTACCGCACGATCCTGGTGCTCTTCCCCGACCTGCCGGAGGCGGAGGCGGCGCGGACGATCGACGCCGCGCAGCGGCTGCTCAAGCCGCGCTACGTCAGGGAGGGGCTGATGGTCGGGGAGTTCTACCCGGGGCCGCCGCCGAAGGCGGGGCTGTGGAACCCGGACTTCCTGCCGTTGGGCAGCCCGGTCCCGATGCTGGTGATCAGGCACATGGTGGCGACGGACTTCGCGTTCCTGCGTGAGGACCGGGAACAGCTCGCGGCCTATCTGGAGCGCTTCGGCGACCGGCCGCCCGCGGCGCTGCGCGCGGAGGTGGAGGAGGCGGCCAGGCTGCACGGGTTCACCGTCAGGGTGCCGTAACGCGGAGTTCGTGACGCTTCGGGACGAGGGGTCCGTCCCGAAGCGTGACGTACCGGGGGGGCGGGCGCAGACCCGGGTGAGGGGCCGCGAGGCTCAGATGCTCAGCAGCTCGGCGGCGGCCTGGGCGTTGGCGCGGGCGGCGCCGTACGTGGCGAGGTAGGTAGCCCCCTTGGGACGCCAGATCGGCAGCCCCATCTCAACGACCGTCGTGTCGGGACGGGCGGCCAGCACCGCGGAGACAACCGACTGGCTGATCTCGTAGCGGTGGGCGTCCTTGACCACGACGACCAGGGAACGGCCGCTGGCACGCTCCAGGATGTTCGGCACGTCCGCCTCCTCCGGCTTGACCCGGACGACCTCGGCCTGCGGCATCAGCGGGGCGAAACCCCACGGCACGTCGCCGACGGCGATGGTCGGGGGGGTCTCCATCTCGACCACCAGCGGGTCGACCAGCGGGGAGGTGGAGCCGGTGAGGGTCACGGCGCGGCGGGCGGCGGTGAGGCCGATCATGCTCTCCTCGGCGCGCTCCGGCTGGGACGAGCCGAACCAGGAACGCAGCTTGGCCACGCGCGCGGCGGAGGCCTCCAGCCGCTCGGCGGGCAGCCGTCCGTCGAGCACGGCGGCGACGATCTCGTCGACGATCGCGCGGACGTCCTGCTGGGTGGGCAGCGGGCCGAGGCAGAGCAGGTCCGCCCCCGCGGCGAGGGAGAGCACCGCGCCGCCGGCCAGGCCGACGCTCTCGGTGATGGCGTGCATGTCGAGGGCGTCGGTGACGATCACGCCGTCGTAACCGAGCTCACCGCGCAGCAGACCGCCCAGGGCGGCGGCCGACAGGGTGGCGGGCTCGGTGCCGGTCACCGAGGGCACCCGGACGTGCGCGGTCATGATGGACATGGTCCCGGCCTCGATCGCGGCGCGGAAGGGCACGAGCTCGCGCTCGCGCAGCAACTCGGCCGAGGCGTCGACGAGCGGGATCTCCAGGTGGGAGTCCTGCCTGGTCGCGCCGTGGCCGGGGAAGTGCTTGACGCAGGCGGCCACGCGGGCCGACTGCAGACCGTGCACGGCCGCGACGGTGTGCCGGGAGACCAGGGCGGTGTCCGACCCGAAGGACCGGGTGCCGATGACGGGGTTGTCGTCGGCGGTGTTGACGTCGGCGGACGGGGCCATGTCCAGGTTGATACCGCAGCGGGCGAGGTCGTCGCCGATGGAGCGGTAGACACGCCGGGTCAGTTCGACGTCGTCGACGGCGCCGAGGGCGGCGTTGCCCGGGTAGGGGCTGCCCACGTGGTAGGCGAGCCGGGTGACGTCGCCCCCCTCCTCGTCGAGTGAGATGACGGGGTCACCGGCATCGCGCAGGCGGGAGGTGAGCGCCGAGAGCTGGGCGGGGTCGGCGACGTTGAAGCCGAACAGGGTGACCCCGCCGAGACCGTTCTCCAGGTCGTGGAGAACCCAGTCGGGGGCGGTGGTGCCCTGGAACGCGACGAGCAGCGTTCCGGCTGCGAGACGTCGCAGTACCTGATCGCTGGGAGCCGCGATGAGCTCAGACATGGCGGTAGATGCTCCTTACCTGAGGTGAGTAGGGGACAAACGAGGACAGGGCTGGTACGGCCAGCTCCTTGTGGGGGCGTGGCCGTACCAGCACCGCGGGGTTAGCCCTTGACAGCGCCGGCGACGAGGCCGGAGACCATTCGCCGTTGCACCAGGAGAAAGAAGATGATCACCGGGATCGTCATCAGGGTCGAGGCGGCCATGATTCCGCCCCAGTCGACCGATCGCTGGCTGACGAAGTAGCGCAGTGCCACGGGCATGGTGTAACTGCCCTGATCGCTGATGAGGGTCAGCGCGAACACGAACTCGTTCCACGCGGTGATGAACGTGAAGATGCTCGTGGCCACGAGACCGGGGGCCACCAGGGGGAAGAGCACCTTCCAGAAGGTCGTGAAGCGGCTCGCGCCGTCGATCCAGGCGGCCTCCTCAAGAGACCTGGGCACCGCGGCGACGAAGGTGCGCAGCATCCAGATGCCGAACGGCAGCGTCAGCGCGACGTTCACCACGATGAGGCCGATCAGCTGGTCGTAGAGACCGGCTCGCCTGACCATCAGGAACAGCGGGATGAGCAGGGCCTCGGCCGGGACCATCTGCACGATGAGCAGCAGGATCAGGAACGAGGTGCGCCCGCGGAACCTGAAGCGGGCCACGGCGGTCGCCGACAGCAGGGAGAAGACGGCGCCGATGAGGACGGTGCCGATCGCGACGATGGCGCTGTTGAGCATGTAGCGCCAGATCGAGTGGCCGGCGACGCCCTCGCTGAAGACCCTCTCGACGTGCTCGATGGTCGGGTCCGTCGGGAAGGGGATGAACCGCGTCGTGAAGATCTCCTCGTTGCTCTTGAACGCGGTGGAGATCATCCAGTAGACGGGGAACACCGCGAACAGGAACACCAGGACGGCCGCGGTGTTGAGGCCGATCTTGCCGAGCAGCTTCCTGGTCTTGGGAGTCATCGCACGTCCTCCGTCTTCACGATCTGGCGGACGTAGAAGAAGGTGATGATGAGCAGGATCAGCGTCAGCACCACCGCGATCGCCGCGCCCAGGCCCATCTTGGGCGGGGAGCTGAACGCCTGGGTGAAGGCGTACAGCGACAGGTTGAAGGCGTCACGGTTGGAGGTTCCGCCCGCCAGCACGAACAACTGGGTGAAGACCTTGAAGTCCCAGATGACCGACAGCACGGTCAGCACGGAGAAGACCGGCTTGAGCAGCGGGAAGGTGATCTTCCAGAAGATGCGCCAGGCGGAGGCCCCGTCGACCTTGGCCGCCTCGTACAGTTCGGCGGCGATGCTGCGCAGACCCGCGAGCACCGAGACGGCGATGAAGGGGAAGCCGGCCCAGACCACGACCAGGATGAGCACCAGGTAGATGGTCACCGGGTCGTTGAGCCACGGCTCACCCGTCCAGTCGGCCCTGCCGAACAGGAGGTTGGACAGCCAGTCGGGCAGCGCGTTGAGCGCCCAGTTGATGACGCCGGACTCGGCGTCGAAGAGCCAGCGCCAGATGATGGCACTGGCGATCGCCGGGGTCGCCCAGGCGGCCATGATGCCGATGACCAGGAAGGTCGACATCTTCCTGCCGAGCTTGTTCAGCAGCAGGCCGACCAGGGTGCCCAGTCCCAGCGTGCAGGCGACCGTGACGACGGCGAACACGACGGTGTTGCGGAGCGAGGTCCAGAACAGCTCCGACTCGAACAGCTTCAGATAGTTGTCGAACCCGACGGACTTGGCGGGCACACCCCGGATCTGCCGCAGTCCCACGTCCTGGAAGGACATGACGACCATCTGGTACAGCGGGTAGAGCAGCAGTCCGGCGATGACCACCAGACCGGGGATGAGCAGCGCGTAAGGGACCACCCCTTCGGGCAGTCCTCTGGAGCCGCGCGGGGGCTTCGTGCCTCTGCGCCCCCGCGCCGGGACGGGGGAGGAGCCCCCGTCCCGGGCGATGGTTGAGGTGTTGGCCATGATTACTGGTTCAGGATCTCTTCGAGTTCCTTGTTGGCGTCGGCCAGGGCGGTGTCAATGTTCTTCTTGCCCTCGATGACCGAACGGGCCGCGTTCTGCAGAACGGCCTTGGTGTCGTTGGCCTCGGCCCAGTTGGTGTCGTTCGGGAAGCCCTTGGCGACCTTGAAGGTCTCCGCGAACGGCGCCTGCAGCGGGTCGGAGGCGAACTCGGCCAGCGCCTCCGGGTACAGCGGCAGCAGGCCGCCTTCCTTGGCGTAGCGGGTGCCGAACTCCTTGCCCGCGGCGACCTTCAGGTACTCGGCGGCGAGCTCCTGGTTCTTGGTGTCCTTCCAGATGGCGATGTCGTTGCCGCCCTGGAAGGCGGGCGCCGGGCCGCTGCCGTCCTTGGCCGGCAGGGAGAAGAACGCCATCTGGTCGTCGCCGACCTTGTTCTTGCTCTGCTCCTTGATGGTGGTGATGTCCCAGCCACCGGTCACGAACATGCCGACCTTGTTGTTGGCGAAGCGGGTGCGGATGTCGATCGAGTTCTGGCTCAGGGCCGACTTACGCGACGCGCCGTGCTTGACGACCAGGTCGGTGTAGTACTGGAAGCCCTCCTTGAAGCCGGGCTCGGTCAGCTTGCCGACCCACTTGCCGCCCTCGAAGGCGGCGAAGTCGCCGCCCGCGGACCACACGAACGGCGAGAGCGACATGTTGGCGTCGGAGCCGCCGTTGAAGGCGAAGCCGTCGACGTCCTTGCCCTTCTTCTCCACGATCTTCTTGGCGGCGGCGACGAGGTCGTCCCAGTTCTTGGGGATCTCGATGCCCAGCTCCTTGAACCAGTCCTTGCGGTAGAGGACGGCCCGGGTGCCACCACCCCACGGCGCGGCGTAGATCTTGCCGTCGACCGTCTCGTAGCCCCACAGGTTCTGCGGGATCTGCTGGAAGTCGGGGTTGCTCTTGGCGAGGTCGGTGATGTCGGCCAGCGCGTCCTGCGCGACCCACGCCGCCACCTGGTCGTTGCCGAACTCGGTGACGTCGGGGCCCTCACCGCCGGCGAGAGCGGCGGTCCACTTGGCCTGGGCGTCCGGCCACGGCACCCACTGGAGGTTGACCTCGGCGCCGGTGACCTCCTTGAACTTGGCGTTCATGTCGGCCATGAGCTTGTTCTGCACTTCGTCCGGAGCGCCCAGGCGCCAGACGGTCAGGGTCTGGCCGGCGAACTTGGGGCCGGAGGCTGCGGCGGAGGGCGCCTCGGACGCACCAGCGTTGTTCGAGGTGGGCTCGCTACTGCTGCCGCACGCGGCAAGGCCCAGGGCGAGGGCGGCGGTGGTTGCCGTCGTGGTGGCGATTCTCGCGAACTTCACTTGAGTTCTCCCTTTCCGGCTTTCGACGGGGTAGGCGCTCAGCTGCTTTTTGGCTTGGGTCCCCGCGACCCTCTTACTCACGATGCGGTGATCGGAGTTGTCGTAACCCGCGGCTCGGTCGCTCTTGCCTGCGGGCTGACTAGGGCTAAACTAACAAGAAACTTTCTTAAAAGAAACGATCGTTAGCGGATCGTGACGGGGGGAAGCCGATCTTGTCCAGACGTCCGGGAACCCCTCGGCTGCTGCGTCAGCTCAATGACCGCGCAGCCCTGGAGCTCCTGCTGTCCAGTGGGCCTCTCACCCGGGCTGAGCTGGGAGAACTCACCGGTCTCTCCAAGGTGACCGCCGGTCAGTTGCTCGCCAGACTGGAGGAACGCAGGCTCGTCGCCATGGTCGGGGAGCAGGCGGGCGGGCGGGGCCCGAACGCGGCGCTCTACGGCGTCGTTCCCTCTTGCGCGTACGTCGCGGGACTCGACGTGCTGCCCGACCGGATCAGCGCGGGAGTGGCCGACATAACCGGCGAGACGGTCGCCGAGGTCTGCGTCGACCCCAGCGGTCATAACGATCCGGTACGCCTGGTGCGCGGCGCCGTGCAGAAGGCGTGCGAGTCGGCGGGCATCGGCATGGACCGGCTGCGCGCCTTCGTGATCGGGACCAGGGGCGTCGTCGACCCCCGCACCGGCGACGTCCGCTTCTCCTTCGACCTGCCCTCCTGGCACGAGGGCGTGCTCGCCCAGCTGCGCCGGGACCTCAACGTCTCGGTGACCATAGAGAACGACGTGAACCTGGCGGCGCTCGCCGAGCGCTTCTGCGGCGCGGCCCTGGACGTCGAGGACTTCGTGCTCGTCTGGGCGGGCGTCGGCCAGGGACTCGGGGTCATGCTCGGCGGGCGCCTGCACCGCGGCTTCACCGGCGGCGCGGGTGAGATCGGCTGGCTGCCCGTGCCCGGGGAGCCGTTGCCGACCGAGGTGACCGAACCCCAGTCGGGCTCGTTCCAGCGACTGGTCGGCGGCGACGCCCTGGCCAGCCTGGCGGACGCGCACGGCATCCGGGGGGATTCGCTGGCCGACCACGTCAGCCAGGCCGTCACGAACGACTCCGGAGGCTTCCTGGACGAGCTGGCCGGGCGTCTGGCGGTCGGCGTCGCCGCGGTGGCCGTGGTGCTCGACCCCGGGCTGATCGTGCTCAGCGGCGACATCGGCAGGGCGGGCGGGAAGGTGCTCGCGGCCAGGGTCGAGGAGGCGGTGGCCAGGGTCTGCCCGAGCCAGCCCAGGGTCGTCGTCTCGGAGGTCATGGGCAACTCCGTGTTACGCGGGGCCCTGGTCTCGGCCCTGAACCAGGCCCGGGAGCAGGTCTTCTCCGAGACGGTGTGACAATTGCGGCTATGCACGACATCGTTCTGATCTCCGATCCCCGGGTGGCCGCGATTCCGGTCGAGGAGTCCGGGGAGCGGCTGGTCGACGTCCGGGGGCGGCTGCGGGTCGACGGGCGGATGGCCGACCGTGACGGGGCCTTCGCCCACCTCAGGCAGGGACTGGTGGCCAGGCTTGAGGAGGCGCAGCGGCACCTCCCCGAGGGGTACCGGCTGCTGATCGTCGAGGGATACCGGCCGCCGTCGACGCAGCAGCAGATCTTCGACGAGTACTCGGCGGAACTCCGGGCGACATTTCCGGAAATGTCGCCCGAGGAGATTGTTTCGGCGGCCAGCCGCTACGTCTCACCGGTCGAGGTCGCCCCGCACACCGCGGGCGCGGCCGTCGACCTGACCCTGTGCACCGAGGACGGCGTCGAGGTCGACATGGGCAGCCCGCTCAACGCCACCCCCGAGCAGAGCGAGGGCGCCTGCTACACCGCCGCCCCCGGCATCTCCCCGCAGGCGCGCCGCAACCGCGAGCTCATGGGAGCCGCCCTCGACGCGGCGGGCCTGGTCAACTACCCCACCGAGTGGTGGCACTGGTCCTACGGCGACCGCTACTGGGCCATGACCACCGGAGCCCCCTCCGCCCTCTACGGTCCCCGCGCCCTCTGAGAACCGGGGACAATCGACCCCATGCGGTTCGGCATCCTCGGCCCTCTGGACGTGCGCTCACCGGCCGGTGAGGCGATCGCCGTACCCGGGCCGAGACCGCGCGCCCTGCTCGTGATGCTCCTGCTGGAACCGGGCCGGGTGGTGACCGTCGAGCGCCTGATCGACGGCCAGTACGGCGACGCCCCTCCCTCGGGCGCCGCCAACGCGGTGCAGGCCCAGGTGTCCAGGCTCCGCCGGGTCCTGCCCGCCGAACTGGTCGAGTTCCACGGGACCGGCTACCGGCTGGCGGCCGACCCCGAGGACGTCGACGTCCACCGCTTCGAACGGCTCGCCCGCCAGGGGCGGCTGCTGCTGACCTCCGGCCGCCACGCCGCCGCCGCGGACGTCCTGTGTGAGGCGCTCGGCCTGTGGCGGGGGCCCGCCCTGCAGGACCTGCCCTTCGGCGGGGCGCAGGTGGCGCGTCTTGAGGAGCTGAGGCTGACCGCGGCCGAGGACCTCGCCGAGGCCGAACTCGCGCTCCCCGAGGCCGACCCGGTGGCCGAACTGCGGCGGCTGACGGCCGCCAACCCGCTGCGGGAACGCCCCAGGGGCCAGCTGATGCGCGCGCTGAGCGCCGCGGGACGCCAGGCGGAGGCGCTTGAGGTCTTCGAGGAGACACGGAGACTGCTGGCCGGGGAACTCGGCGCCGACCCCTCACCCGAACTGGCCGCGATCCACCTGGCCGTCCTGCGCGCCGAACGCCCGGCCCCGCCCAGGGGGAACGGCCTGCCCGTGCAGCTGACCGGCTTCGTCGGGCGGGAGAAGGAGCTGGAACGGCTCGCCTCGCTACGCGGGCACCGGCTGGTCACGATCGTCGGCCCCGGCGGCACGGGCAAGACCCGGCTGGCGGTCGAGGCGGCCGGGCGCACCCGGGACGCCCGGGGCACCCAGGGTGAGGTGTGCTTCGTCGACCTGTCCCCGCTCGCCGACCCGGCCCCGCAGGGCGGCCGGGCACCGGCCGTCACAACGACCGTCACGGCCCCCCAGGTGGCCCAGACGGTGCTCGGCGCCCTCGGGCTGCGTGAGACGGGCCTGCACTCGCTCCACGTCCCCGACCCGGTGGCGCACCTGGCCTCGGCCCTGGCCGGGCGGGAGCTGCTGCTGATCCTCGACAACTGCGAGCACGTGGTCGAGGCCGCCGCGACCCTGGTCCGCGAACTGCTCGGCGCCTGCCCCGGGCTGTCGATCCTGGCCACCGGCCGCGAACCCCTGGGCATCACCGGCGAGACGCTCGTGCCGCTGGCGCCGCTTGCCGTCCCGCCCCCTGACGCCACCCCCGCGCAGGCCGCGGCCTACCCCGTCGTCCGGCTGTTCGCCGACCGGGCGGCGGCCGTACGGCCCGGGTTCGAGACGGACGAGGGCAACGTGGCGGCGGTCGCCGGGATCTGCGCGGCGCTGGACGGGCTGCCGCTCGCGGTCGAACTGGCGGCGGCGAGGCTGCGCTCCTTCACCGTCGAGGAGATCGCCGTCCGGCTGGCCGAGCACGGCCGCTTCCGGCTGCTGTCCAGGGGCGACCGTACGGCCGCCGCCCGGCACCGGACCCTGCGCGCGGTCGTCGAGTGGAGCTGGGACCTGCTCACCCCCGGCGAGCGGGTGCTGGCCAGGCGGCTGGCCGTCTTCTCCGCGGGCGCCTGCCTGGAGGCGGTCGAGGCGGTCTGCGACGTCGAGGACGCCGCGGGCCTGCTGGCCGACCTGGTGGACAGGTCGCTGGTCGAGACCGACGGCGACCGCTACCGGATGCTCGACACGATCCGGCTGTTCTGCGCGGAACGGCTGGCCGAGGCCGGGGAGCGGGAGCGGATGGACCGCGCCCACGCCCGCCACTTCCTTGCCCTGGCCCGGCGCGCGGACCCGCACCTGCGCGGGGCCGAGCAGCTGACGTGGCTGGCCAGGCTGTCGGCCGACCACGGCAACCTGACGGCCGCGCTGCGCAGGTCCGTGGCCGCGGCGAAGACGGGCGACGAGGACGGCAGACGGACGGCGCTGCGGCTGGTCACCGCGCTCGCGGCCTACTGGTGGCTGAGCGGGCGGCGCGGCCAGGTCGGGAAGATCGCCGCCGAACTCCTCGAAACGGCCCCCGAGCCCGCGGAGGGGTTCGAGGAGGAGTACGTCATGTGCGTAGTGCACGCCGTACCCCGGGCGCTGCCCGAGCACTGGCGGCGGGCGGAGGCGACCGTGGCCGGGCTTGAGCGGCTGCGCCACCCCTTCACCGTCGCGCTGTGGGGCATGGCCGCCGGGCCCCCGCCCAAGGCCGACCTGCGCACGCTGGCGGGGTCCGACCCCTGGCTGCGGGCCCTGGAGAGGCTGAGCGTCTCGTTGCTCGCGATGCTGTGGGGCGACCCGGTCTCGGCGGAACGGGGACTTCAGGAGACGCTGACCCACTTCGACGCCATCGGGGAGCGGTGGGGGACGGCCCAGGCGCTGGACGGGCTGGCCCTGATCGCGGCCGGGCGCGGCGAATGGGCGCGCGCCCATGACATGTGGGCCCGGGCCCTGGAGCTGTTCGAACGGCTCGGCGCCGCCGAGGAGACCGCCGACGTGCTGACGCGCAGAGCCGAAGGACTGGTGCGCCAGGGCGAGACCGCCGCGGCCGTCGCCGACTACCGGCGCGCCGGGGAACTGGCCCGCACCACCGGCAGGCCGGGCGCGGCGGCCACGGTTCACCTGGGACTGGCGGAGGTCGCCAGGCACGACGGTGACCTCGCCGAGGCGGAACGCCTGCTCGGTCTCGCCCTCGACGCCTCGCAGGACGGCGACTTCGGCATCGAGGGGACACAGGCCCGCGTGCTGGTCGCGCTCGGCAGGCTGGCCGAGGCCGGGGGCGACCGGGAACGGGCCCGTCTCATGCACCGCCGGGCGCTCGCCGTGGTTCACGGGTCCCCGATGGCCGCCGACCTCGCCGACGTCGCCGAGGGGCTGGCGGGGGCCGTGCTGCTCGACGGGGCGGGACGGGAGGCGGCGGCGCTGCTCGGCACGGCGGTCGCGCTGCGCGGCATGGCCGTCGCCGGGGACCGCGACGTCGCCGGGATCGCCGGAGCCGCCCGCGACCTCATCGGCGCCGAGGCCTTCGCCGAGGCGTTCGCCCGAGGCGCCGCCATGAGCCAGGAGGAGGCCCGGCAGGAGGTGCTGACAGCGCCCGGCGCGTGGGACGGGTGACTGTCAACGCGGTGTCGGCGGGCTGTCAGCGCCCGCGCCGAAGCTCCTCACATGAAGAACACCACGGTCCTCATCTCCGGCGCGAGCGTCGCCGGGCCCGCCCTCGCCCTCTGGCTCGGCCGCATGGGCTGCACCGTCACCGTCGTGGAGAAGGCGCCCGCCCTCCGGCTCGGCGGCCAGGCCGTCGACTTCAAGGGGGCGACCCACCTCACCGTGCTCGAACGCATGGGCGTCCTCGACGAGGTACGGCGGCGCCAGACGGGCGGAACCGACCAGGAGGTCGTCGACGCGGACGGCAGGCGCCTGGCGGTCATACCCGGGGCGTTCACCGGCGGCGACATCGAGATCCGCCGCGGCGACCTGGCCGCCCTGCTGTACGAGCGGACCAGGCGGAGCTGCGAGTACGTCTTCGGCGACTCCATCACCTCGCTGACCGAGACGGCGGGCGGCGTGCACGTCACCTTCGAGCGCGGCGCGCCGCGCACCTTCGACCTGGTCGTCGGCGCCGACGGCATCCACTCCAACGTGCGGCGCCTGGCCTTCGGCCCCGAGTCCGGCTACGTGAACTTCACCGGCCACTACTACGCGCTGGCCGACCTGGGCCTCGACCACCCGCCCGCGATGTACAACGAGCCGGGCAGGATGGCCGCGCTCGGCGGCCCCAAGGCTCCCGCGTTCTTCGTCTTCGCCTCCGAGCGGCTCGACTACGACCGCTACGACGCCGGACAGCAGAAGCGCCTGCTGATCGACGCCTACCGGGGCATGGGCTGGAAGGTCCCGGAGCTGATGGCCAGGCTGCGCGACGCAGAGGAGGTCTACCTCGACTCGATCAGCAAGGTGAGGATGGACCACTATGCGAAGGGGCGGGTCGTGCTGCTCGGCGACGCCGCCTACGGCAACACCCTGGGCGGCTTCGGCAGCGGCCTGGCGATCGTCGGCGCCCACGTGCTGGCCGGGGAACTGGCCGAGGCGGACGGCGACCACGTGACCGCGTTCGCGAGGTATGAGGAGATCATGCACCGCTACGCCACGGTGACCGGGCAGAGCAGTGCGGGCCCCTTCCTCGCCCCGCCCTCGCCGCTGCGCATCACCATGCGCAACTGGATGTTCAAGCGGAGCCTCCTGCTCCGGGTGATGCTGAAGGCGACCGACAGGTTCGCCAGGTCCGTCGAGCTCAAGGACTACCCGGCTCTCGCCCCTGCCGGAGGTTCCACCAGGTGACAGGGGCGGGTCAGCGGTCGGGCAGGGGGGTGCGCCAGAACAGCGGGCGGTCGGGGCCGGTGCCGATCAGCAGGCCCGCGTGCGCCGTCAGGACGGTGCAGCCGCCCGCGTCGCACAGGTCCTCCCACCCGGCGGGGCCGACGACCGGCGGGCGGGTGCGGATCCTGCCCTCGGCGTCGGCGATGTAGAGGCGGCCGTTCATCGCGGTGAGGCTCACGGCGCCGCCGGAGGGGCCCGCCAGGACCCAGTCGGAGGTCTCCGGGCGCAGCTTCCACAGCCCCTCGGCGTTCACCGCGAAGAACTCCCCGTTCACCATGCCCAGGCCGACCGGCTCGGCCGGCGCCTCGGCGAGGGTCGTCCAGCCGTCCTCCTGGTCGTCGAAGACGAGCCGCCCGTCCGCGGTGAGGCCGTACAGGCCGATGGGATGCGCGGTGGTCGCCTCCCTGGGGGTGGCCATGGCGACGACCCCGGGGGCGGTTCCCGCGTGCCGCCAGCGCAGGTTCTGGGCCGAGACGTCACGCACGAGCAGTGAGCCGTCGGGGGCGACGCCGTACAGGCGGGAGCCGAAGACCGTCAGCGCGCGCAGCGAACCGGCGCCGCCGACGATCTGCCAGCCGCCGACGGGCTCCGACAGGCGGTCGAGCACGTTGCGGGTGATCCGGTCGACCATGGGGTCGTGCAGGGCGTTGCCCCAGTTCACGGTCGAGGCGGTGAACACCGTCCCGGCGCCGAGACCGAAGACGCCCATGGTCGCCATGCCGCCCTGGCCGTAGCGGTGCCAGTGGCGCAGGTCGGCGGTGGCGAGGATGACGAAGGAGGGCGGGGTGCCGTCCCTGCCGGTCGCCAGCGGGACACCGTCCACCTCGACGAAGTCGCAGGCGTCGGTCTCGTAGCCGATGGCGCCCTGGCCGAACTTGTCGCCCTCGCCGAGCCCGGTCCCCTCGAACACCCAGTGCTCGGGGAACCTGACCGTGTAGGACTCCTCGTGCATCAGCCGCATGTACGGCCCCCACGTCCCGGCGCCGCGTCTGAAGCTGACGCCGGTCAGCGTGTTCTCCGGCCGGTTCACCGGGGCGCTCGACCACTCGACCGTGGTCAGGCCCGGTTCGACCGTGGCCATCGGGTCCATGGCCGCGTCGCGGTAGCAGACCATGGTCCGGCCGTCGTCCTCAAGACGGAACTGCCACCAGCAGGTGTTGCCGGAGAACACCGCGAGGTTGCCGCCGCGGGCGACGAACGCCTCGACGTTGTCGCGCATCCCGGCCGTCCAGTACTCGTCGTGACCGTTGACGACCAGCAGCCGGTAACCGGCCAGCAGTTCGGCGCCGTCGTGCAGGTCGAGCCCCGAGCAGTAGTCGACGTCGTAGCCCGCCGGGCCGAGCCAGCGGAGCATGCCCTCCTCCCAGCGCTCGGGCGGCGGCCCTCCGCCGGGCCGGGTGAAGGAGACCTTCGCGGCGCGGGTCGGCTCCTCGGTCCAGTAGATCGACTCCCCGGGGATGCCCGCCCGGTTGTAGGCCTGCCAGGTCGGGAACGGGATCGACAGCAGGACCCGGGAGGAGGGCCTGGCCGCCCTGACGACGAAGTAGACGTCGGAGAGCCCGTCGGAGGAGTCCTCCTCCGAGGTGAAGACCGCGCGGTAGAGCGAGCTGGGCCAGTCGCCGGGGACGTCGAGCGTCCAGACGGGACCGTCGAACCTCGCCTGGAGCACCGGCCGGTCGGCGGCGACGTCCTCGACCGTGACCGAACCGCGCGCCGGGGCGCGTGAGGTGCGGGTCAGGTGGAAGCGCAGCGACCCCTCCTGGACGCACGAGGTGGACTCGGCGTAGGCGTAGACCGTCATCCGACCGGCTCCAGCGTCTCGTGGAAGGCCGCCTCGACCAGCAGCGACTCCAGGTCGCGCAGGTAGCGTTCCATGGCCTCCTTCGGCAGGTAACGGGTGTCGGCGGTCAGCGAGACACCCAGGCCGCCGCCCTCCCCGGTCACGTGCAGGCAGAAGCGGCAGTTGAGCTGGTCCTGGCTGAGCGGCCAGGTCAGCGTGGTCTCCTCCATCGCCAGCCGTACGGTCCGCTCGTCGTGGGAGGCGTCGACCCGGTCGATGAAGCGCATGTCGTTGAAGCAGCAGTAGGGGTGGACCCGGGTGCCCCGTTCGCGGCTGACCCGTTCGGTCAGCCGGTCCCTGTCCCCGGGGTCGTGGTAGGCGGAGCGGTAGGCGCGCAGCGCCGCGGGCTTGGCGGCCCTGAGCACCTCGGCGAAGGAGCGCCCGCCCACGTCGAGCACGAACAGGCCCTCCTGGGAGAGGGTGGTGACGGCCTGCGCGGCGTCCTGGCGGAAGCGGTTGCCGACGATGGGCAGCATCGCGCACACCTCGTGCCCGGTCACCGCGCAGACCAGCACGCTGGAGGCGGCCAGCAGCACGGTCGAGGTGCTGGTGCCGTACACGGCCGCGATCCGTTGCACGGCCAGGTCGAGCGCCCTGGAGACCAGGTGCGCGCGCCAGATCGGCGGCCCCTCGGGGGCGGCGACCCGGCGGTCGAACATGGTCGGCGGGATGCGCCGGTACTCCCGCTCCCAGTGCTCGGCGGCGACGCGGGCGACCCGCAGGCCGGGTTCGGAGCGCTGCCAGCGGGCCAGGTCGAGCGGGGAGGGCGGCGTCGGTCCCGGTACGGCCCCGCGCAACAGCAGCAGCCGCAGGTCGGTGATCGCGACCTCGGCGCCGAGCCCGTCCGCGGCCAGGTGGCAGAAGACGAGCACGATGTGGGTCACCGTTTCGTCCTCGGCGACCACCAGCCCGACTCTGAGCGGCCACTCGCCGGCGTAGTCGAACGGCGTCGCGGACAGTTCCTCCATCAGCCGTTCCGGATCGTCACGGGAGACGGTCAGCGGGATGCTCCCGGCGGTCCCGAGGACCTGCGCCGGTTCGGCGCCCCCGTCCTGCCCGCCGGTCTGCGCCGGTACCCGTGGGGAGGGGGCCGCCCCTGGCCCCGTCCCCACGGACGTCTCAAGCCCTGTGCTCAACCCGGCGCTCAGCCTCGTCCGCAGCGACTCGTGCCGTTCGACCAGGACGCCCAGGACCTCCGCGGCCCGCGCCACGGTGAGCGGCCTGGCCCGTCTCGGCACCGCGAGCACGCGGCCGAAGTTGAAGTAGTGGTCGTCCGGTGCCGTCTTCCTGATCGCGTCCCAGATGGCCCGCTGTCCCCAGGTCAGCGGAGCCGTACCCGATCGGCTCCCCGAGAACCGGATGTCCATGTTTTCTCTCCCCCGTTCGAAAAACGCCTCCCGACCGCTCTGTCAGGGGTGCCTCAGGGGCCGGAGTCTCCGGCCTGCGCGATGTGGCGTTCGAGCGCCCCCAGGTCGTCCAGCAGGTCGAGGCCGTCGCCGGACAGGTCGATCTCGATGCCGAACTCCGTCTCGACCGCGTCGATCAGCCGCATCTGGGCCAGGGAGGTGACCCCCAGGGCGGACAGCGGGACCGTGGCGTTCAGCGCCTCCTCGGCGGTGACGGCGCCGTCCGACGCCGAGGCCACCATCGCGGCCAGCCGTTCCCTAACCATTGACGCTCCTCCTCAGATGACGGCCACGGACGTCGTCCAGCGAGACCCAGATCCACTCGTCGGACATGTCAGGACTTCCTTGCGCTGAGCGGGCGCAGGTCGGTCCACACCTGGTCGATGTGGGCCAGGCACTCCTCCTTGGGGCCGGAGAAGCCCTCAAGACGCCAGCCGTCCGGCAGCCGTCTGCCGTCGGGCCAGATCGAGTACTGCTCCTCGTGGTTGACCACGACGTGGTGACTCATCACGCTTCCCCGTTTCCTTGGGAGGTCTGCACGAGACCCTCGGCCTCGTCGTCGGACAGTTCCGCCAGCTCGGCGATCAGTATCTCCTCGATCGAGGCGGCGAGCCCGGCCACGGTGCCGCGCGCGAACAGCACGCGGATCGGCACGTCGATCTCGACGAGGGCGCGGATCCTGGCGATGACGCGGGTGGCGAGCAGCGAGTGCCCGCCGAGGGCGAAGAAGTCGTCGAAGGCGCCGACGTCCTCGATCCCCAGCACCTCGCCGAACACGTCGGCGACCAGCTGCTCGGCGTCGCCGCGCGGGGCGACCCGCTCCCTGGGGGCCGCCTGCGGCGCGGGCAGCGCGGCACGGTCGATCTTGCCGTTGCGGTTGAGCGGCAGCGCGTCGAGCCGCACCCACAGGGAGGGCACCATGTAGGCGGGCAGCGTCGCCCCGAGCAGTCTGGCGAGATCCTCCCCCTCGGGGGCGCCGACGGTGTAGCCGACCAGGATCCCGTCCCGTACGGCGACGGCCGCCTGGCCGACTCCGGGGCAGGCCAGCAGCCGCGCCTCGACCTCGCCGAGCTCGACGCGGAAGCCCCTGACCTTGACCTGGTCGTCATCGCGGCCGAGGAACTCCAGCCGCCCGTCGTTGCGCCAGCGCACCCGGTCGCCGGTGCGATAGACACGCGAGCCGCCGGGGCCGGGCACGAACCGCTCGGCGGTCAGCGCGGGCCTGCCCAGATAGCCCTGGGCGACGCCCGCCCCGGTGACGCACAGCTCACCGGGCACACCCGGCGGCACCGGCTGACCGTTCCGGTCCAGGACCAGGACGCGGGTGCCGCCGACGGGCGTGCCGATGGGCGGGCGTCCCGGGGAGCCGTCCAGCTCGGCCGTGGTCGCGATGATCGTCGTCTCGGTCGGGCCGTAGGTGTTGACCAGCCGCACCCGGTCGCCGAAGCGCTCCCGCCAGCGGGCGACCGCGGCCTCGTGCACCTGCTCGCCGCCCAGGATGACCAGCCGCAGCGTGTCCGGCCACGGGACGTCGTCGATCTGGTCGACCAGCGCGTGCCAGTAGGCCGTCGGCAGGTCGAGGACCGTGACCCCGGCCAGGTGGTCGGGCAGGGTGACACCGCCGTCGGGAAGCAGTTCGACACGCGCCCCCGCGGCCAGAGCCGGGTAGATCTCCTCGGCGTGCGTGTCGAAACTCAGTGAGGCGAACTGCACCACCCGGTCACCGGGGTGCAGGCCGTACGCCTGGCGCATCCACGCCACCCGCGCGGCGAGCCCGTCGTGCCCGACCACCACGCCCTTGGGGGTGCCGGTCGAACCGGAGGTGTAGATCACGTAGGCGGCGGCGCCGTCCGGCACCGGGCCGGCCTGGAGCGCCTGCGGCACGGACTCGGGAACCGTGTCGAGCACGAAGGACGCCCCGCTGTCCTCGACCAGGAAGGCGAGCCGTTCGGCCGGGTAGTCGGGGTCGAGCGGCAGGTAGGCGGCCCCGGCGCGCCAGACGGCCAGCAGCGCGGCGATCGTGTCCGGGGTCCTGCCGAGCCGTACGCCGACCACGTCCCCGGGGGTGACGCCCCGCGAGCGCAGCAGCCCGGCCAGCTCACCGGCCCTGGCGTCAAGCTCGGCGTAGGTCAGCGCGCGCGTCCCGCAGCCGACCGCGACGGCGTCCGGCCGCTCCCGTACGGCCGCCGCGACCAGTTCGGGGACGGAGGGCGTCGCGGGCAGGGCGGGTCCCTCACCCAGCCGGGCCAGCAGCGCCTCGTCCTCCTCGGTGCGCAGCGGCAGCGCGGAGATCCGCTCGTCCGCGGCGCCGGGCAGCGCGGTGAGCAGCAGCCGCAGCCGCGCGCCCAGCGCCTCGACCGTCGCCCGGTCGAACAACGCGGTGTCGTAGACCAGGGTGAGCAGCAGTTCGTGCTCGTCCTGCCAGGCCTCAAGGGCGAGTTCGAGCTTGGCCTGGCGCATGCCGTGCTCGAACGCCGACGCGGTCAGCCCGGCGAAGGCGCCGCCGTCCTGCCCGCCGTCCTGGGTGTGCAGGATGAACATCGTCTGGAACAGCGGGGTGCGGGTGAGGTCGCGTTCGGCCCGCAGCGCCGTGACCAGTTCCTCGAAGGGGACACCCTGGTGGGAGAAGGCGTCCAGGACGCCGATCTGGGTGCGTTCGAGCAGTTCGGTGAAGGCGGGGTCGCCGGACAGGTCACCGCGCAGCACCAGCGTGTCGCTGAGGTAGCCGACGACGGGTTCGAGCTGAACCCGGTCCCTGCCCGCGGTGGCGGTGCCGACCAGGACGTCGTCCTGGCCGGTGTGCCTGGCCAGCAGCACCTGGTAGGCGGCCAGCAGCACCATGAACATGGTCGCGCCGTGCCGCCTGCCGAGCAGCGCCAGCTCACGGGCCTGTGCCGCGGTCAGCCTGACCTCGACCACGTCGCCGTCCCTGGTGCCGGCGGCGGTGCGCGGCCGGTCCAGCGGCAGGTCGAGCGGGGTGGGGTCGGCGAGCCGTTCACGCCAGTGGTCGAGCAGTGCCGAGGTGTCGCGCTCCCGCTGCCAGCGGGCGACGTCGCCGAACTGCAGCGGCACCGGGGGCAGTTCGGCGCCCCCCGAGTAGAGGTGACCCAGCTCCTCGAAGATGAGGTTGAGCGACCAGCCGTCGCCGAGGATGTGGTGGATCACCACGCACAGCACGTGGTCGTCCTCGCCGATCTCGATGAGGACGGCCCGCAGCGGCGGCCGGTCGGCCAGGTCGGCGAAGGGCCGGTTGGTCAGGCCCGCGACGAGGTCGAGCGCCTCGGCCTCCCCGGCGGCGGAGACCTCCTCGACGGGCACCGGGCCCGGCGGGTCGACGACGGCCGAGGGTGCCCCGTCCACCTCGGGGAAGCGGGTGCGCAGGCTCTCGTGCCTGGCGGCGACGCCCTCGAACGCCCTGGCCAGGGCCGTCCTGTCGAGCGGTCCCCGCAGCCGCCTGACCAGGCACATGTTGTAGGAGGCGTCGTCCGGGTCGAGCCGGTTGAGGAACCAGAGCCGTTCCTGGCCGAAGGACAGCGGCTGACCGGCTCCCTCCGGCCGCGGCCGGGGCCCCTCGTCGTCCCGCCCGTCACGCGCGGGCTCGGCGCCGGTGAGCAGTTCGGCCAGCGCGGCGACACCGGGCCGCAGGAAGACCTCCCTGACCGGAACCTCGATCCCGGACAGTACGGCCAGCCGCGAGGTGACCATGGTCGCCAGCAGCGAGTGGCCGCCGAGGGAGAAGAAGTCGTCGTGCGCCCCGACCGAGGGCACGTCGAGCACCTCGGAGAAGACCTGGGCGACCAGCCGTTCCGCGGGGGTTCGGGGCGCGGTCGCGCCCGTCCGCGGAGCCGCCTCGACGTCGGGCAGCGCCTTGCGGTCGATCTTCCCGTTGGGGGTGAGCGGGAGCGTGGCGACCTCGACGAGCACGCCGGGCACCATGTAGGCGGGCAGCTGCCCGCCCGCGTGCTCCCTGACGGCGTCGAGGAGTCCGGGGTCGCCCGGTTCGACGGGCACGACGAAGGCGGCGAGCCGTTCGCCGCGCACCGCGACGACGGCCTGCGCGACGCCGGGGCAGGTGTCGAGGACCGCCTCGATCTCGCCGAGCTCGATGCGGTGGCCGCGCAGCTTGACCTGGTTGTCGGTGCGGCCGAGGAACTCAAGGGTGCCGTCGCCCCGCCAGCGGGCCAGGTCCCCGGTGCGGTAGACACGTGAGCCGCCGGGGCCGGGCACGAACCGCTCTGCGGTCAGCGCGGGACGGCCGAGGTAGCCGGTGGCCACCCCGTCGCCGCCGATGAGCAGCTCGCCGGGCACGCCGATCGGGGCGGGTGAGCCCGCCGGGTCCAGCACGTGCACGACGGTGTTGGCGATCGGGCCGCCGATGACGATCTCGCCGGGCTCCTCGGGGACCTCCCAGGCCGTGGACCAGATCGTGGTCTCGGTCGGGCCGTAGACGTTGACGAGCCTTTCGACCCTGGGCCGCAGTTCCCTGGCCAGCTGGGGCGCGAGCGGCTCACCGCCGGTCAGCGCGGTCACCCTCGGCAGGTCCCCGCTGAGCAGCACCCGCCAGCCGGACGGCGTCGCCTGCACGTGGGTGACGCCCTCGTCCTCGACGAGGCGGGCGAGCGCGGCGCCGTCGCGGGCGGTTTCGGCGTCGGCGACGACGATCCTGCCGCCGGTCACCAGCGGGAGGTACAGCTCAAGGGCGGAGATGTCGAACGACAGGGAGGTCAGCGCGAGCCACACGTCCCGCGACGTCGAGCCGACCAGCGTCCGCATGGCGAGCAGGAAGTTGGTCAGCGCCCGGTGGGGCACGACGACGCCCTTCGGCCGCCCGGTCGAGCCCGAGGTGTAGAGCACGTAGGCGGTGTCGCGGGGACGGGGCCGTGTGTGCGGAACCGCCTGCGCGGGCGGCAGGTCGTCCAGGCTCGTCAGGACCAGGGCGGCGCCGGAGTCCTCGATGACGTAGGAGACGCGGGCCTGCGGGTACTCGGGGTCGACGGGCAGGTAGGCCGCACCGCTCATCGCCACGCCGAGCAGCGCGACGACCATGTCCGTCCCGCGTTCCATCCGGACGGCGACGAGCGAGTCCCGCCCGATGCCCGCGGCGGCCAGCCGCCCGGCCAGGTCGGCGGCGCGGGCGGTCAGCTCGGCGTAGGTCAGCGTGCCGACGGCCACGGCGCCGGGGGAGGCGGCGGCCTGGTCGAGCACGAGGTCGACCAGGGTCACCTCGGGCAGTTCCGCCGAGGTCTCGTTCCACTCGCCCAGCAGGGCCAGCTCGGCCTCGGGCAGCATGGGCAGCGCGCCGATCGGCGTCTCCGGGGCGGCGATCGCCGCCTCAAGCAGCCTGACGAACCTGGCGACCATCCGTTCGGCGGTCCGCTGTTCGAACAGGTCCGTGCTGTAGAGCACGGTGCCGAGCACGTGGCCGTCGGGGGTGGGGGTGAGGTCCATGGACAGGTCGACCCTGGCCCTGGTCCAGCCGTGCGGGAAGGGCTCGGCGTCGAGACCGGGCAACGGGTCGCCGGTCTCGCCGTGGGTGTGGAAGGCGAACAGGGTCTGGAACAGCGGCGTGCGGCTGAGGTCCCGTTCGACGTCCAGTTCGGCGACGAGCCGTTCGAAGGGCACGTCCTGGCGGGAGAGCGCGTTGAGCACGACCTTGCGGGTGCGCTTGAGCAGGTCGGCGAAGGAGGGGTCGCCGGACAGGTCGCAGCGCAGCGCCAGGGTGGTCGACAGGAAACCGATCATGGTCTCCAGGTCGGTGCTGTCCCGTCCCGCGGACGGTGTGCCGACGCAGAAGTCGTCCTGTCCCGTGTGCCTGGCCAGCAGCACCTGGTAGGCGGACAGCAGCACCATGTACGGCGTGCAGCGCGAGCGCCTGGCCAGTTCCGCGATCCCAGCGGCCAGTTCCCCGCCGATCTGGAAGTGCACCTCCCCGCCCTCACCGCTGCGCTGGGCGGGACGGGGCCGGTCGGCGGGCAGGTCGAGGGGCGAGACCCCGGTCAGGTGCTCGACCCACCAGCGAAGCTCGGTGTCCTCGGCGGCGCGCTGCGCGCGGGCGTGCTCGCCGTACTGCAGGGGGAGGGCCGGCAGGTCAGCGACGCCGCCGCCCGCGTAGTGGGCGGCGACCTCCGAGCACAGCACGTTCAGCGACCAGCCGTCGCCGTTGATGTGGTGCAGGACGACGCAGAGCACGTGTTCGAGCGGGCCGAGCTCGATCAGCGCCACCCGGAACGGCGGCGCGGCGGCCAGGTCGAAGGAGGTGTTGGTGACCGTGGAGACCAGCGTGCGCGCCTGTTCCTCGTCCGCCGCGGTCAGCCGCTCGACGACGATCGGAGCCGGGGGCTCGACGACCGCGACCGGTTCCCCGGCCACCTCGCGGAAACGGGTGCGCAGGCTTTCGTGCCGGGCCGCGACCGCGGTGAACGAGGCTTCGAGGGCGGCGGTGTCAAGTCGACCTTTCAACCTGTAAACATAGGATGTGTTGTAGGTTGAGTCGCCGGAGTCGAGGCGGTGAAGAAACCATAACCGCTGCTGGCCGTACGACAGCGGATACTCCGTCCAGGGCTGGCCGGGGGAAATGGTCTCTGGCTGAAGCACGCAGAGCTCCTTCGGCGGCCGCGGGATCGCACGCACATGAGCACGCCTCGTAAATGGGTATGCGAAAGCCCGCTCCGCGCATATTTGCCGAGTTGAGCACAGAAGACGAAGGGCTTCTTTCTGGAAAGAAACCTTTCAGTTAGGTCTGGGTCGTTAGTGTTACACCTCTTCCCCAGCTTCGCAAGGCCCGCCATCTCTGGGGGATCCAGGCCTATCCTGACAACCTTCCCAAAGGGCTTGCGTGGCCGTGGCGATCATGTAAGACTGGCGCTCGTTTTACAATAGTAAAGATTCTTTCCTGTAGAGACCTCGGGCGCTCTTTATGCGCCGGGTTCATACATCCGATCTTTTGTGGGAGGTTCACTTGGTGAACCTGACCGTTCCCCAGTTGCTCAGAGACCGGGCCGCAGCCGACCCGGACGGGGTCGCGTTGATCGTGCACGGCTCAGCGCCGCTCACCTATCTCCAGTGGCACCAGAGGGCGACCGTGATCGCGAACGGCCTGGTAGCCCGGGGTGTGAGCAGGGGCGACAGGGTCGGTCTCGTCTTCGGGAACGCGGACTGGGCGGACTACGCGGCCGCCTTCTGCGGCGTGCTCGCGGCCGGAGCGGTCGCCGTGCCGCTCTCCGACCGCCTGGCCCCCGCCGACCTGCGCTTCATGCTGGAGCACTGCGGCGCGAGCGGCGCCGTCCACGCCGCGGGCCTCGACGCGCCCGGAGTCGGCTGGAGCGCGACCCCCGACGAGCTGCGTGCGGAAACGTCCTATGAGATCGCCGATCCCGCGCCCGGAGACCTCGCGCAGATCCTCTACACCTCCGGTACGACGGGCCGTCCCAAGGGCGTCTCGGCCACCCACGCCAACCTGGCGTACGGCTGCGGCGCGAAGCGACGCCCCTTCGCGCACTCGCGCCACCTGGTGCACGCCTTCCCGATCGGCACGAACGCCGGCCAGGCCATGCTGATCAACGCCCTCGACGCCCACCCCGCCGTGGTGACGCTGCCGCGCTTCACCCCGGGCCGCTTCGCGACGCTGATCGAGTCCTACCGGGCGGGCACCGTCTTCCTGGTGCCCGCGATGGCCATCGAACTGCTCAACGCCGGGATCGGCGACCGCCACGACCTGTCCAGCGTGCTGCTGCTCGGCTCGGCCGCCGCGCCGCTGCCCTCCGCCGTCGCCGAGGCGCTCACCGCCGCCTTCCCCAACGCGACGATCACCAACTACTACACCTCGACCGAGGCCGCCCCCGCGCAGACGGTCATGATGTTCGACCCCGAGCGTCCGGGCAGCGTCGGCCGCGCCATCGCCGGGGGCCGGGTCAGGATCGCCACCGCCGACGGCCACCCGCTGCCGCCGGGCGAGACCGGCGAGGTGTGGATGCGCTCCCCGGCCGCCCCGCGTTCCTACTACGGCGACCCGGACAGCTCCACCTTCCGCGACGGCTGGGTACGGATGGGCGACCTGGGCCGTATCGACGCCGAGGGCTACCTCTATCTCGTCGACCGCGAGGGCGACGTCGTGAAGTCCGGCGCCTACAAGGTCTCCACGATCCACGTCGAGGAGGCCGTCTACCAGCACCCCGCCGTGGTCGAGGCCGCCGCCTTCGGCGTTCCGCACCCCGTGCTCGGCACCGTCGTCGCCGTCGCGATGGCCACCAAGGTCCCGCTCGCCCCCGAGGAGCTGCGCGTCTTCCTCAAGGACAGGCTGGCCCCGCACGAGCTGCCCGCGCACGTGACCACCCTCGACGCCCTGCCGCGCAACAACGGCGGCAAGGTCGACAAGCGCGCCCTGCGCGCGAGCATGGAGCGGGTGCCGTGAACGCCGGGCACGAGGTCACGTTCACCCAGCAGGGGATGTGGGTGACCGAGCAGCTCGTCGGCGCGGGCACCGCCTACCACATGCCGTTGCTGATCGGCCTGGACGGCGACCTCGACGCGGACGCGCTGCTCGCGGCGTGCGCCGCGCTCGTCGAACGCCACCCCATGCTCGGCCAGGTGGCCGCCGAGGCCGAGGGCGGGCTGCGGCTCGTCCCCGGCGCCGACGTCCCGGTGCGCCGCCTGCGGGT
Organism: Streptosporangium jomthongense; assembly: GCF_042650425.1. Classification (NCBI taxonomy): domain Bacteria; kingdom Bacillati; phylum Actinomycetota; class Actinomycetes; order Streptosporangiales; family Streptosporangiaceae; genus Streptosporangium; species Streptosporangium jomthongense. Next base: position 159,466 of record NZ_JBHSBC010000014.1, read on the forward strand.
GACCGAGGGTGTGGAGGCCGCGGTACGGGAGGAGATCCTGCGCGGCTTCGACCTGGAGAAGGGGCCGCTGGCCAGGTTCACCCTCCTGGAGACGGGGCCGGGCCGTCACGTGCTCGTCTTCGTCGCCCACCACCTGGTCTTCGACGGCCACTCCAAGGACGTGCTGGCCGGTGACCTGGCCGCCCTGTACAACGGGGAACCGCTCACTCCGCTGGAGTCCCTCGACCACGGCGCCCTGGAGCGGGAGCGGGTCGCCGCCCTGCTGCCCGAGGCGCGGGACTTCTGGAAGTCCCGCTGGCGGGAGCAGGGCGAGACCGTGCTGCTCGGGCGGACGCTGCGCTCCCGGCGCGCCGGCGAGGGGCGGGAGCTGAGCTTCACCGCCGCCCCCTCGGCGGTCCCCGGGCTGACCCGCTTCGAGACGTTGCTGGCCGCCCTGCACGTCCTGCTCAGGGGATACGGCAACGACCGGGTGACCACCGCCGTCGACCTGTCCACCCGGCCGAAGGAGGCGGCGGGCCACATCGGCCTGTTCGTCAACGAACTGCCTGTCTCCTCGGAACCCTCCGTCGAGGAGGACTTCGGGTCCTTCGCGACCGCACTACGCGCGGGGCTGCGCGAGGTCTACCGGTTCCGTCAGGTTCCGCTGGTCCGCGCGATGCCCCGCATCCGGCCGCACGCCGCGCTGGTTCCCGTCTCCGTCAGCTACCGCACCCGCCGCGACGCCGACCCGGTCTTCACCGGTCTCGACGCCTCGGTCGAGTGGACGGTCTTCAACCACGCGGTGAGAGGCGCGCTGCACCTGCAGTGCGTCGACGGCCCCGGTGGGCTCACGGTCAGCCTTCGCTATGACCCAGAGGTGGTTTCGGACGCCCGAAAAGTGGCCGACGACCTGCGTCTTCTTCTGGAACGCGCCACCTCCGCCCCCGAAAAACCGATCAACACGCTACTGAACGACACTCTGGAGAAGAGATGGGTTCCGTCACCACCCTGACCGACCAGGTACGCGAGATCTGGGAAGAAGTCCTGGGCATCTCGCCGATCGACGAAAACGACGACATCTTCGACCTGGGCGGCCACTCGCTGACCATCACCCAGATCATCGCCCGGATGCGCAAGCGGCTCGACGTCGAGGTCTCCCTTGACGACTTCTTCGACAACCCGACCATCTCGGGGATCGTGGAGTCCCTCGGAGATGACTGAGACCCTCGACCGGCTCAGGCTGTCGCGTCTCGGCGACGACGACCTGGAACTGCTGCTCCTGGTCAGGCACTTCGAACTGAAGCTCTTGGAGCTGTACGGCAAGGGTGACCTGAACGGCACGACCCACACCTGCCTCGGGCAGGAGTACGTCCCCGTCTCGCTGACCCCGCTGCTCGGCGAACACGACCACGTCTTCAGCAACCACCGGGGCCACGGCCACTACCTGGCCAGGTTCCGCGACCCGCACGGCCTGCTCGCCGAGATCATGGGCAGGCAGGGCGCGGTCTGCGGGGGAGTCGGCGGCAGCCAGCACATCCACCGCGACCGCTACATGTCCACCGGCGTCCAGGGCGAGAGCATGCCCGTCGCCGCGGGCGTCGCCCTGCACCTCAAGCGCGCCGAACCGGGCACGCTCGCCTGCGTCTACATCGGCGACGGCACCTGGGGGGAGGGCGCCGTCTACGAGGCGCTGAACCTCGCCGCCCTCTGGCGGCTGCCGCTGATGGTCGTCGTGGAGAACAACGGCATCGCCCAGTCCACCCCGACCACGGCGCAGATGGCCGGGAGCGTGGCGAGCAGGGCGGCGGCCTTCGGCATCACCCACCACCTGGTCGTCTCCACCGACGTCAACGAGATCAGGGCCTCCCTTGAGGCGCCGGTCGCCGCGGTGCGGGCGGGCAGGCCCCTGATCGTCGAGTTCGCCACCCACCGGCTCGGCCCGCACAGCAAGGGCGACGACATCCGCCCGGCAGACGCCGTACAGGCGGCCAAGGACAACGACTGGTACGTCCGCTACGCCAACGACCACCCCGACCAGTTCCACCGGCTCGACGGAACGGTCAGGGCCCAGGTCGAGGCCATCGCGGAGGAGATCGCCGCGCGTCCGCCCTCCCGCTGGGAGGCGTCGTCTTCTCGGGGGACGTCGTGAGAGTCGGGGAGAACCTCAACGAGGCCCTGCACGGGCTGCTCGACGACGACCCCACCGCCTACGTGATCGGTGAGGACGTCCTCGACCCCTACGGCGGAGCCTTCAAGATCACCAAGGGTCTCTCGATGCGCTTCCCGGGACGGGTGATCGGCACCCCGATCAGCGAGGGCGCCCTGACCGGCGTCGCCGCGGGCCTGGCCCTCACCGGCAACACGGCCGTCGCGGAGATCATGTTCGGTGACTTCGTCGCGCTCGCCTTCGACCAGATCTGCAACTTCGCCAGCAAGTCGGTCTCCATGTACGGCAGCCGCCTGCCACTGCGGATGATCGTGCGCTGCCCCACCGGCGGCGGCAGGGGGTACGGCCCCACGCACAGCCAGAGCATGCAGAAGCACTTCATCGGCATGCCCGGCCTGTCGCTGTACGAGATGTCGCCCTTCCACGACAACCGTGAGGCCCTCGCCTCGATGCTGGGACGCGGCGAACCCTGCCTGTTCTTCGAGGACAAGGTTCTCTACACCCGGCAGATGGGCCAGACCGACCCGATGTTCCCGGTACGCCGCGACGGCGAACTGGCCATCGCCGAGGCCGACGGCAGACCCGACTGCGTGATCATCGCACCGGGCGGCATGGCGCACCGGGCACTGGCCGCGATGCGGACCCTGCTGCTCCAGGACGAGATCTCCTGCCGCCTGCTCGTCCCCTCCCGCCTCTACCCGCTGGACGTCGAGGCGCTGCTGCCGTACGTGGGCGGCGTCGTCCTCGTCGCCGAGGAGAGCACGGCGGGCGGCACCTGGGGCAGCGAGGTCGCGCACCTCCTGCACGAGCGCGTGTGGGACCGCCTGCGAGGCCCCGTCCGCCTCGTCCACTCGCGGGACAGCGTCATCCCCACCGCTGCCCACCTGGAGAGCGAGGTCCTGGCCGGGGAGTCCACGATCCACCACGCCGTACGAGAGGCCCTGCGTGGCTGACATCCGCGTCCCCAAGCTCAACAACAACGACAGCGAGTACCTCGTCGTGGCGTGGCTCGTCGAGGACGGCAAGCCGGTCAGGGCCGGTGAGCCCGTCGTGGTCCTGGAGACCTCGAAGGCGGCCGACGAGCTGGAGGCCGAGGAGTCCGGCTACCTGCACCACGGCGCCGCGCTCAACACCTGGGTCACCCCCGGCGCGCTGCTGGCCAGGATCACCGAGGAACCCCAGGCCCCGCCCGCCGAGGTCGTTCCCGACGCCGTCCCGGCGCCTGTCGTGGCGGCCCCCGCGGTTGTCACGGTCGCCCCGGCGGCTGTTCCGGCAGCCGCCTCGACGGCCGTTCCCGTCAGCGTCCCCAGCAGCGCTCCTCTCGACGCCCCGGCGCCGCGCGACCCCGTCATCACCGACCCCGCCCGCGCCCTCATCGCCGAACTCGGCATCACCCCGGAGCAGATCGCCTCCCTCGGCCTCGGCGTCATCCGCCGCGCCGACGTGGAACGCCTCGCCGGCCTCACCCAGGAACCGCCCGCCCCGCCGGTCGTACCCGAGGAGCTCGACGAGGCCGCGCGGCACACCCTCTCCCGGGTGCAACGGGCCGTCGCCAGGGCCGTCACCACCTCGCACAGCACGATCCCGGCCGCCTACACCGTCGTGAAGTTCGACGTCGGCCCCGCCCTGGAGCGCACCAAGGACCTCAGCAGGCAGGTCCGCAGGCCGGTCGGGCTCACCGAACTGTTCGTGCGGGCCGTGGCCGCCCTGCACCCCGAGTTCCCGCTGTTCTTCGCCGCGGTGGAAGGCGACGGCGCCAGGCTCTCCGACGCCCCGCGCGTCGGCGTCACCTTCGACATGGGGGAGGGGCTCTACGTCCCGGTGGTCCGCGAGACCGGGACGCTCAAGGAGATCGCCGACACGCTGATGCGCTACCGCCTGGCGGCGGCCGAAGGCGACTTCAAGGAGAGGGACCTCACCGGCGCCAACATCGCCGTCACCCTCCACACCGACGCCGACGTCGTCCTCGCGGTCCCCCTTGTCTTCCCGGGGACGGTCTGTGCGCTCGCGATCACCTCGCCACAACCGGAACTCGTCCTCGGGGAGGACGGCGCGGTGACGACGAGGACCGTCGCCAACATCGGCCTCGCCTACGACCACCGACTGATCAACGGCCGGGACGCCGCACACTTCCTGGCCGCCCTCCGGACGGAGCTGCAATGACCGAGACAACGCTGTCGGACGCCAAAAGGGCACTGCTCGCCCAGCGGCTCCGGCGCCGGGAGGAGTCCCGGACCATCACGGCCCGGGACCCCTCAGTCACCCCACCCCTGTCCCACGCCCAGGAACGCCTGTGGTTCCTTGAGCAGTACCGGCCGGGGACCACCACCTACACCGTTCCCGTCGCGGTGCGCCTGCGCGGCGAACTCGACGAGGAGGCGCTGCGCCGCGCCCTCGACGAGATCGTCGTCCGCCACGAGGCGCTGCGGATGCGCTTCCTCACCACCGAGGACGGCACGCCGGAACTGGTCGTCGACGGCCCCCGCCCCGCCGAACTGCGCGTCACCGAGGCCGCCGACCTGGACGCCGCCGTCGAACTCCTCGACGACGAGGTCGCGACGCCGTTCGACCTGGAGACCGGGCCGCTGCTGCGGACCCTCCTGGTACGGCTCGCCCCCGACGACCACGTCCTGCTGCTGGCCGCCCACCACACCGTCGTCGACGGCTGGTCCGTGGACCTCATCATCCGTGAGCTGCTCGCCCTGCACGACGGCAAGACCCTCAAGCCCGCCCAGGTCGGCTACGGCGACTACGCCCTCTGGCAGCGCGGACGCGACCACCGCCGCGAGGTCGACCACTGGCGCGAGAAGCTCGCCGGGCTGCCCGCCATCGAACTGCCGACCGACCGGCCGCGCCCCGCCGAGCAGGGCTACGAGGGCGCCTCCCTCGACTTCGCCGTCGACGCCGACCTCACCGCGCGCCTGACCGAACTGGCCAAGTCCTCCGGCGCGACGCCGTACATGACGTTGATGGCGGCCTTCCAGGTGCTGCTGGCGCGCTACTCCGGACAGACGGACTTCGCGGTCGGCTCCCCGGTCGCCGGGCGGGGCCTGCCCGAGCTGGACGACGTCGTCGGCATGTTCGTCAACACGCTGGTGCTCCGCGCCGACCTGGCCGACGACCCGGCCTTCACCGACTTCCTGGCCCGCACCAAGGAGACCGCGCTCGACGCCTTCGCCCACCAGGAACTGCCGTTCGACCAGCTCGTCAACGAGCTCAACGTCGTCCGCGACGTCAGCAGGTCACCCCTGGTGCAGGTCACCTTCGCGCTGCAGAACTACAAGGCGGGCCAGGAGGACGGGCGTATCTCCTACGTCTCCATGCCCGTCAGGACCACCCGCTACGACCTGGCCCTCTACCTCTTCGAGAGCCCCGACGGCCTGGTCGGCAACTTCACCTACAACACGGCGCTGTTCGACCCGGAGACCGTCGAACTGCTCGGCTCCCGCTTCATCACCCTGCTGAGCTCCATCGTCGACTCCCCGGACACCCGGGTCGGCGAGTTGTCGCTGCTGTCGGAGCAGGAGCGGGAACTCGTCCTGGGCTTCGGGTCGAGCACCGACCTCGTGCCGACCGGTCACGACCTGCTCCACGAGATCGTCACCGCGCAGGCCGGGCTCACCCCCGACGCCCCTGCGGTGACCCACGAGGACGACACCTACACCTACGCCCAGCTCGACGAGCGCTCCGGCCGGATCGCCGCGCTCCTGCGCAACCGGCACGGCATCGGCCCGGACAGCAGGGTCGGGGTGCTGCTCGACCAGTCCGCGGACGTGGCCGCCGCCCTGCTCGGCGTGCTGAAGTCCGGCGGCGCCTACGTGCCCCTGGACCCCAAGCAGCCCCGCGACCGCCTCGCCTACATGCTTGAGGACTCCGGGGCCGCCGTGGTGATCACCACCACGGACCTGGCCGACCTGGTCTCCGGCCCCCGGCTCGTCCTGCTCGACGCCGAGGCGCTTGAGGAGACTGCGTTCGACGACCCCGGTGTCATCCCGGGCAACCTGGCCTACGTCATCTACACCTCCGGCACCACCGGGCGCCCCAAGGGCGTCGGCGTGCAGCATCGGCAGGTGCTGAACTACCTGGCCGGGGTCAGGGAACGCTTCGCCGTCGAGCCCGCGGGCGTCTACACCCTGCTGCAGTCGCTGTCGTTCGACTTCGGTGTGACGATCTTCTACCTGTCGCTGATGACCGGTGGCGAACTGCACCTGGTCGACCCGCAGGCGCCGGTCGAGGACCTGGCCGAGCAGCTCGGCCGTACCGACTACATCAAGATGACCCCCTCCCACCTCGCGTCGCTGCTCGCCGACCCCGACGTGAACCCCGCCGAGCTGCTGCCGCGCAAGCTGCTCGTCCTCGGCGGCGAGGCCTCCAAGTGGAGCTGGGCCCGCGAGCTGACCGAGCACACCAGGGTCGTCAACCACTACGGCCCGACCGAGGCGACGGTCGGCATCTCCACCCACGCCGTCACCGACGAGGCCGAACGCGCGCTGAACCTGCCCATCGGCAGGCCGCTGCCCGGCGCCAGGGTCTACGTGCTCGACGAGCACCTGCGGCTCGTCCCGCCCGGCATGACCGGTGAGATCTACCTCGGCGGCGACCGGCTCGCCCGCGGCTACCTCGGTCAGCCCGGCCTGACCGCCGACCGTTTCCTGCCCGACCCGTACGGCGAGCCCGGCGCCCGCATGTACAAGACGGGTGACCTGGGCCGCTGGCTGCCCTCGGGGGACCTGTGCTTCCTCGGCCGCCGTGACCTGCAGGTCAAGGTCCGCGGCTACCGCGTCGAACTGTCGGAGATCGAGTCCGTCCTCACCGACCAGCCCGGTGTCGCCCACGCCGTGGTGGACCTGCGCGAGGACCGTCTCGTCGCCTACCTCGTGGGAGAGAAGACGACCGTCGGCGAACTGCGCGCCTCACTCGGCGAGCGGCTCCCCGAATACATGATCCCGGCACGCTTCGTCTGGCTGGACGAGCTGCCGCTGAAGTCGCACGGCAAGGTCGACCGGGCCAGGCTGCCCGAACCCGACGAGGAACGCCCCGATCAGGAGGCGGGTTTCGTCCCGCCGGCGACACCGATCGAAGAGGCGATCGCCTCGGTGTGGGCCGCGGTGCTCGGCCTGGTCCAGGTCGGCGTGCTGGACGACTTCTTCGACCTGGGCGGACATTCGCTGCTCGCCGCACAGGTGGTGGCCCGCCTGCGGAAGGCTCTCCCCGCAGGCGGGCGCCAGGTCAGCATCCTGGACCTGTTCAAGTACCGGACCGTGCGCGAACTGGCCGAGGTCGTCGAGGCGGGCGAGAGCGGCCCCCGGCTGCTGCTGCACCGCCTCACCCCCGCCAGGGCCACGACCTCCAACCTCGTCTGCGTGCCGTACGGCGGCGGCAGCGCGGCCATCTACCAGCCGCTGGCCGACGCGATGCCCAAGAAGTGGGCGCTGCACGCGGTCGCGGTACCCGGCCAGGAGATGGGCCTGATCGAGGAGACCCGCCCGGTGGCCGAGGTCGCCGAGGGCTGTGTCGAGGAGATCCTCAAGGGGGTCAAGGGCCCGCTGACGCTCTACGGCCACTGCGGTCTCGGCGTCATGCTGACCGTGGAGATCGCCAGGCGCCTTGAGGCGGCCGGCCGCCAGGTCGACGCCATCTACCTCGGTGGCGTCTTCCCCTTCGCCAGGCCGCAGTCGGCGCTGGCGTGGATGGCGAACCTGACCGACAAGCTCCGCAGCGACCAGGTCTGGGCCAACGCCCTGCAGGCCGCGGGCCTCGACGTCGAGGACCTCGGCCGCGAGGAGCTCAAGCTGGTCATCGACAACCGGCGCAAGGGCACCAGGGAGGCCGAACGCTACTTCACCCGCCTGTTCGAGGAGGGGGTCGAGCCGCTCAAGGCGCCGATCATCTCCGTGGCGGGCGAACGCGACCCGGCGACCGAGTTCTACCAGGAACGCTTCCGCGAGTGGCACCTGCTGACCGACTCGACCGCGGCGGTCGTGCTCGACGAGGCGGGCCACTTCTTCCTCAAGTACCGCGCCGAGGAACTGTCGGTCATCCTCACCGGCACCCACAAGGCCATCGCCTCCGGCGAGACCGAGGAGCTGCGCCGTACGGCACGCTCCACCTGGTGGCTCGAAGGTGTCTCCAACCGCTCGGAGGGCGCCCCGGCTCCCGCCCCGGACGGCCAGGCCGTACCGGAGAGCGGGCCGAGGACCGGGCCGAAGCCGAGCATGCGGCGCTTCGCCGCGGTGGCGGCGGGCCAGCTCATCTCGATCGTCGGATCGTCCCTGACCGAGTTCGCCATCCCGCTGTGGATCTACATCCACACCGGCTCACTCGTCAGGTTCGCCCTGTTCTCGGTGCTGGCGCTGGTGCCCGGCATGCTGGTCGCCCCGCTCGCGGGCACCCTCGTCGACCGCTACGACCGGCGAAAGATCATGCTCGCCGGTGACATCGGGGCCTTCAGCACCCAGCTGATCATGGGCGTGCTGCTGTGGACCGGCAATCTGGACGTCTGGCAGATATATCCGCTGCTCGTGGTGCTGTCGGTGGCGCTCACCTTCCAACGCCTCGCCTACAACTCGGCGATCCCACAGCTGGTCCCCAAGCGCTTCCTCGGTCACGCCAACGGCGTCGTACAGATGATCACCGGTACCGCCCAGCTGATCGTCCCGCTGGTCGCCGTCGGCCTGATGGCGGTGATCGGCCTGGAGGGCATCCTCGCCCTCGACGTCGCCTCCTACGTCTTCGCCATCGGGGTCCTGCTGTTCGTCCGCTTCCCCAAGACCATGGCCTGGAAGCGCAGGGAGACCCTCCTCGCCGAGATGGTCGAGGGCTGGAAGTTCTCCTGGGGCGTCAAGGGCTTCCGCGCGATGCTGTTCTTCTTCGCCTTCCTCAACGTCTTCCTGTCCCCGCTGTTCCTGCTCATCTCCCCGCTGGTGCTGGGCTTCGCCACCCTTGAGGACGTCGGCCGGGTCTCCTTCTTCGGCGGCCTGGGCGTCTTCATCGCGGGCCTGGCCATGACGATCTGGGGTGGCCCCAGGCGGCAGAGGCTGCGCGGCGTGATGCTCTCCACCCTCATCCTGTCGGTCTTCTGCCTGGTCGTCGGCTTCCAGCGCGACCTCGTCATCGTCTCCATCGGTGTCTTCGGGATGTCGTTCTGGCTGACCATGCTCAACGGCGTCTACGCCACGATCATCCAGGTCAAGGTGCCGCAGCGCTTCCACGGCCGGGTCATCGCGCTGAACACCCTCATCGCGTGGTCCACGCTGCCCATCGGCTTCGGCCTGGTCGCGCCGTACGGCAGCGCGATCTTCGACCCGCTGATGATGCCGGGCGGCGCGCTCGCCGACACCTTCGGCGCCGTGATCGGCACCGGCCCGGGACGCGGCGTCGGCCTGATGTACGTCCTGTTCGCCTTCGCCATCGCCGCCATCGCGGTGGCCGGACTGCGGATCAAGACACTGGCCAGGTTCGACGAGGAGGTGCCGGACGCGCTCCCCGACGACCTGGTCGGTTTCCAGACCGTCCAGCGGCGCCAGGAGTCGCTCGCCGAGGTCGTCCCCATCACCACCAAGAAGCAGCCAACCGGAGTGTGACCTTCTGTTCTTCTGATGCCTTTCCTGCTCTTCTGATGTTTTTCAACCGGGTTCGGGCGTGTTCCGCTGCGGTACACGACCTTCCGGTGCGTGACTTCTGAGCACGTGCCGGGGAACCCGGGTCGTCGACCGGACTCCCGCCGGTCGGTTCCCAGCGGAAGTACCTCCCCACTGGGAACCGGCCGACGGGTCCTCCCCGCCGAGCGCCCGGCGGGGAGAAGCCCCGGCGGACGGCGAGGACGACGCGGTGTGGGGTACCCGCACTCGTCCTCGCTCCGTCCGCACCGGGGCGAAGACAGGCACGGCGGGGTGAGGCTCTCCCCGGACCCCCTTGCCGGGACACCCACCCCGCCGCGCCCGTCTCACCCGCCCTCGTCACCGAACCAGACGAGGTCGGAGTGCAGCCGCCTGGCGGCGCTCTGCGCGCTGTTCCACAACCCGTGACCCCGGCCGTCGGCCCCGATGGTCGCCGCCTGCCCACAGGGCAACGTCAGCCCGTAGGCCACCACCTCGGCCTGTTCGCCCTCCCAGCCTTCCTGAACCAGCGCGAACACGCGGGGCACGTGCTCCTCGTTGACGTTCTCCATGCCGGTACTCCTTGTTGTCGGTGCTGCGCTCTCGCCGAACTTCTTTGGACGGCTCTACTGCGCTGCAGGCAGTGGCCTTTGAGGAAGGGCAGCTCTATAGTGTTCTAGAGCAGTAGTGAAGTCAATCAGGTGATCTAGAGTGCACTAGAACAGGTGGTTAGTGATGGGTGACGGTTTTGAGGGGCTGGCCCCGTACAGGCGGATCGCCGCGCAGATCAGAGCCAGGATCGAGAGCGGTGAGATCCAGCCGGGCGACCGCGTCCCCTCGGTGAGAACGATCATGCGTGAGGAGGGTGTGTCCACCGCGACCGCCACCCGGGTCGCCGCCGTGCTGAGGGCGGAAGGGTACGCCACGTCGGTTCCCGGCATCGGGACGATCGCCGTACTGCCCAAGAAGCTCACCACGGGACCGGACCGGCTTCAGATGCTGCGGGCCACCGGAAGCGGCTACCGTCCTGGAGAACGGGTCGAGATCCTGGGCGCCGACCTCGTTCCCGCCCCCGAGGAGGTCGCCGACGCGCTGGGCGTCGAGGCCGAGACTCCCGTGATCCGGCGTCGCCGGATGTACCAGGACGACGCGGGCGCCGTGGCGTTGTCGACGTCGTGGCTTCCCGGCGAACTGGCCGAGGCGATCCCCGAACTGCTGGCCGCCGAACCGCTGCCCTCCATGACCTTCGGCCTGGTCGAGGAGCGGACCGGCCGCCGTGCCGTACGGCGGCGCGACGTCATCTCCATCAGGCCGGTGCCCGTGGACGCGGCAGAACTGCTCGGGGTGGAGGAGGGGACACCCGCGCTGACCATGACCAACCACTACTGGGACCAGTACGAAGAGACGACCGAATACGCCGTCGACTTCCTCGCCCCCGGCCGAGACCTCTCCGCCGACCACGACCTGGACTAGCAGGTGGATGGCGCGGGGTGCCTGACATCGGAAGCGCGGTGAACCCTGCGGAGCTGTTGCGCTCGTTCATAAAGGGCCTTTGCGGGTTGGTGATCAGGACCAAGCGATCTATGTACTACGTACTTCATACCCTGTGTGTCGGAGCGAGACAAGCGAAATGAAGTACGTAGCACAACGCTGGATAGGATCGGACGCATGTCCGCTGCCAGTCAGTACCGTGAAATCGCCAGCATTGTCCGGGCTCGCGTCCAGGACGGGACCTACGCGCGGGGTGATCAGCTCCCTCGTGAGGAGGACCTGGCCGCCCAGCTCGGAGTCAACCGGGTGACGGTGAACAGGGCATTGAAGGTCCTCGTCGCCGAAGGACTGCTACGCGTTCATCGAGGGAAGGGCACTTTTGTCCGTGAGCTTCCTCCGCTTCCCCGGCATGCCGCCATCAGGCACAGCCGGGAGCACCGTGAGCGTGGAGGTTCGCGGGGAGCGTTGGCCACCGAACTGGCGGAGCTGGGATACGACCTGCGCTCTGACAACACGGTCGGTCCCGGTCGGCCGCCGGAGCATGTCGCGGAGATTCTCGACGTGGATCCTGAGACGGAAAGCGTCATCGTGCGTACGCGCCACATGAAGGTGGTGCCTTCTGCGGGCAGCGGGGAGGTGCCCGTCCAGATCGCGACGAGTTACATTCCGCGCGTCATCGCCGACGGCACGCCGATCGCGGAGAGCGACTCCGGTGTGGGCGGTATCTCCAGCCGCCTGGAGGAACTGGGGCACGGCCAGCGGGAGATCGAGGAGCGCATCACGGTCCGGCCGCCTTCCCCGGAGGAGTCAAGGCTGCTGGAGATGGCCGACGACCAGCGGGTCTACGACATCACGCACATCGGCTGGACGGCCGACGATCGTCCTGTGAAGGTGACAACCTACGTCATGCCCACACACCAGTGGGACCTGAGGTACCGGTATCCGGTGAATCCAGCGGACGGCGCGTGACTTCTCCCGGAGGGCTGGTCGTGCGGTCCTCCGGAAGCTCTCATGAGAAGGGCACGAGGTGTTCAAGGGTGGGAAGCCGTTGAGGAGGCTCCATGATCAGGAGGCTTGACCGCTTCGGCTCCCGGCGGCATCTCCGTTCCCGGCGTCCAGAAGGAACCAGTCCTCTTCAGGCTGAGGCCGCAGACCAGGGTGTTCATCGTGAGCTGGTCCTCCGGGAGGTCGCGACGACCTCTCCTCCACCGGAGGTCGCGGAGTTGCTTCAGGTCACCGTGGACACCCCGCTTGTCGTACGGCGTCACCTCGTCGTGCTGGACGGTCATCCGGCGGCGACCGCTGACTCCTACATTCCGGCTCACCTGGTCGAGGGAAGCCGGATCGCCCGTCCGGAGAGAATCCCCGGGGGCGTGCACGCCGCTCTCGCCGAAGTTCTCGGAACGCCGCTCACCCACGCGGTGGAGGCGCTCGTGGCCCGGATGCCCGCCTTGGCCGAGACGGAGACACTGGAACTCCCGCCGGGCACACCCGTGGTCGAACTCGTCCGCACGATCCACGCCGACGACCGGCCGGTCGAGGTGACGGTCTGGATGTTCGACGCGAGCCGTCATCGGTTCGTCTACGACGTACCGGTGGACTGACGCCGATCTCCTGTAGAGATCCCAACGGAGGGAAGCTGTGAAGCCCGATACCCGAGACCAGTCCGAGCGGATCGCCGCCGACCTTCGTGCCCAGATCATGGCCGGGCAGATTCCACCCGGTGCGCAGCTTCCGTCCATTCCGGCGCTGGCCGCCAAACGTGGCGTCTCGACGACCGCAGTGCAGACCGCCTGGCGCATCCTCAAGGCGGAGGGCTATCTCGTCAGTGAGACGGGCAAGGGGGTGTTCGTGCGTGATCGTCACCAGTTCACGGTGAACGCCGCCGCGTACTTCGATCCGGCCGAACGAGGAGTCAAATACAAACTGCTCGATGTCGCCGAGGTCACGGCACCCGCCGATGTCGCCGCCGCTCTCGGTGAGGAACGAGCCGTGCTGCGGCGCCGGCTGACACTTCGCCAGGACGAGCCGGTGGAGCTGTCCTGGTCCTACTACCCGGTCAGCCTGGCTGCGGGGACTCCTTTGGCGGGGCGGGGCAAAATCCGGGGAGGCGCGCCGCAGGTTCTGCACGACCTCGGTTACCCGGAGCGTGAGTTCGTGGACCGCCTGTCGGTTCGTCCGCCGACGACCGAGGAGGCGGAGGCCCTCGACATCCCGCAGGGGGTTCCCGTTCTCCGGCAGTTCCGCACGGTGTACTCCGCCGACGAACGACCGGTGGAGGTAAGCGTGATCATCAAGCCGGGACACCTCTACGAGCTGTCCTACCGTCAGTCGGTCTCCATGGACGACCGAAAGTAATTGCCACTCCGGGTCAGGACGAGGACCGGCGGAGTTCTCGGGTGGCGGTTCGGTAGGCGTGGCCTATGTGGGTCAGCAGGCCCAGCAGCAGGGGGATCTGTTCCGGGGTGTAGTGCGCGCCGATCGCGTCCAGGTGGCGTCTCGCGGAGTCGCGGGTGGCCTCGACGTGGCGGCTGTTCAACCCCGGCCCGCAGGCCCTGCTGGCGCTGGTCTATCTGCGCAAGGACGAGACGTTCACCGAGATCAGCGCCGGCTTCGGGGTGTCGGCGACGACGGCCTGGCGGTACGTGGAGGAGACCGTCATGCTGCTGTCAGCCTGCTCACCCAAGCTCACACCGGCGTTGCGGAAGGCGAAGAAGGCCGGGCCGACCCACGTGATCCTGGACGGGACGCTCATCCCCACCGGCCGCGTTCGGGCCGACCGCCCCACTTCTCAGGCAGGCATCGGGTGCACGGGATGAACGTGCAGGTCATCGCAGGTCTGGATGGGGTGATCCTGTGGGTGTCCGGCGCGATGCCGGGCAAGATCCATGACCTGACCGCCGCCAGAGTATGGGGCATTCCGCGCGAACTGGAGAAGGTGGGGATCCTCACCCTGGCCGACAAGGATTACCAAGGGATCGAGGGCACCATCGTCGTTACCCCGTACAAGGGCAAGAACAAGCCGGAGTCGCAGAAGCGGGCCAACTGATCGCACGTCAAGCTCTGTAGGCCCGGCGAGCGCGCGAACACGCAGCTCACGTCATGGAGAATCCTCCGGAAGCTGCGCAGCAGCCCCAGCAAGGCTGGCCACCTCGTCAAGGCCACCGCTGTTCTTCAGGACCATCGCGTCACTCAGGCCGCCCGAGGATGAAATGAGTTCAGTGAGCCTTTTTCATCTCACTTCACAGAGTTGAAGCGTGAGGATCGCTTTGATGAGCTGACCTGCGCGAAGAGGGCAGCAGAGTAGCCTGCGCAGGATGCGCCAGGCCTTCAACTGCGGCATTCGCTCGCTTACCGGGGCCGCGAAGCCTGGCGTAGGCGGAGTTGGCGACCTTCTGCGAGGTGGGTTTGTCCCTGCCCTTGTATGGCACGCGGACGTGTTCACCGGCACCGATGTAGCCCTTGTCGGCGGGGGTGATCAGACCGGTGGTCTTCAGGCGGCGCGGGATGCCCCGGATCCGGGCGGCCGTCAGGTCGTGTGCCGACCCCGGCAGCGAGCCGGAGGTCCACAGCAGGACGCCGTCCGGTGCGGCCAGGACCTGGATGTTCATCCCGTGGCGGCGGTGTTTACCGGAGTAGTAGGGCCGGTCGGCGGCCACCCTGTCGATCGGGGAGGGTGCCGACTAGGACGACGAAGGCGTGTCCGGCACGCTTGGCGGCCCGCAGGGCTTGGTTCAGGGTCGGGGATCGACGGGCGAGCAGGGTGATCGCCTCACGGATGTAGCGCCAGGCGGTGCTCACACCCATGCCGAAACCGGCCGCGATCTCGGCGAGTGTCTCTCCTTTACGCAGGTGAACGAGGACGAGCAGGGCTTGGCGTCCGGGGTCGAGGCGGCGTCAGGACGAACCGATCGTGTGGCGGTGGTGGCGGATGAGGGCGGACAGATAGGACAGCGTCTGATGTGACAACGACAGCGCGGCACGGTAGAACAACGACTTGGAGCCTCTGGTGCATAGGTTGATCTTGGTCGAAAACCCTTCTACCAGGGGCTTCTTCCTTTGTCGATCAGATGTCACACGCCGCACCACGCCCATGACCTGCAATTTCAGGTTGAAAAAGGCTCATTGAGTGCGGCAAGCGAATATATTAAATCACAAACTGAAAATTACGTTCGGCGTTAATTCTGTCGCCGATCTCCACATGGCTCGCGTGATTATACGTCTTCAGGACCACAGGATCCCGCCTGGCCAAGAAGATCAGGTGGGATCCTCGGTCAACATTCAGCAGCTTAACGGCCATATCTCACAAGGCGACGGCGCCAGTCAATTCGGCTCTGTCGACGAATGAGCTATTCAAGATTCTCTGTCGGATGATGCGGACTCAACGTCTGAATCTGACGTGCGAGGTGACTCGACCATAATCGTCGATCTCTACCCTTTCTAGATGATCCAGATCGCCACGTCGGGGCGTCCAGTCGCAGTACGGAAGATAGGACACTCGCCACATCCAGGACTCTCGGGACAGAAAGACATCTCGCTTTCGCATGGAGACCCTGGACGCCATCAATGTTCCGACTGCGCCGTATGGCAGAGTTACGACGAGAAGGGCGAGAGCGATCGATGCTATTTCGCTACGAGTGGGATCCGTCCGGATGATGGTGAGGGCGAGCGCGAACGGAATTGCGGCCACCCCTAGCCACAGCAATGATGCCAGGATTCGGCGATCCCTTAGCGGGCGCGGATGATGTTCACCTGAATGCAGCGGTCTCTTTGGAAGAGTATCCTTCCATCCCGTTGGCAGCGGCTCCCGTTTCATAGCCCACGCTTCCATGCGCTGTATGTAGTGGTCACCGTTACTCGAGTGAACCAGGGGCCGACTTCCGTGATACGAGGCGCGTTGAATTTCGGGATGATAACTGTGATTACCCGCCAGCGCGTGGTGACCGTAGTTACGGTCCTCGTCCGTCTCTCCGGGACTGAGCGTCTCTTCCCCTTCCTCCTAGTGAGATCCCCTATAGGATCCCATACGAGAGCCATCCGGGTCTCCAAATAGACGTTGACCGTCGTCGTCGTAACGGACTCGACCGTCGTTTCGATGGACGAAACAGCGACCCCCGCTATAAGCCCGGCGGTAGTGGCGGCCCACCAATTGGCCACGGGCTTGGTCGCGACCGCGACTATAGCCGCGAAGCCGACCTCGAGAAAGTTGTCCGCGATCGTATCGCGTTCTTTCCTCGACGAGGTGGTGGTATTGGTCCAGATAGGCTTCTCGCTCGTCCCGTCCAGATCAAATTTGTTTATGGGGTCAGCGCTGCAGTAGTCGTAGGCGTTGGCGCTACCGCTCGGGATTGGGTCGGTTTGGAGGAAGCGGCCGGTTTGGGGGTTGTAGAGGCGCGCACCCATGAAAATGAGACCTCCGATGGCGTCGGAGGAGCGCTCGTGGGAGCCGAGCCAGCCGTAGCGGCGGGAACCGTCGCCGGCCTGCGCACGAGGGGTTCCGAACTCCGTTGTTTCGGAATAGGCACGAACCCCGGTGGCATCGGACCTGTTGTCGCTTGTGGCGACGACGTCTCCGTGCAGATTGATCAGTTGGAGGGTAGATGTGCCGTCACTGTTCTGGATCGCACCGAGTCCAGACAGGCCAGGGACGTTTCGAGTCCAGGTGCCGTCTGCCTCACTGATCCAGGTGGGGGAGTCTTCGGTGCCCGAGTAGTGATGGGTGACCGTGCCTGGCCGGGGACCACCAATGGTGGTCATGGTCTTGATCCGTCCACCAGGGTCGAGGGTGAAGGTGCTTTGCACGCTTCCTTGTGTCAGTACGGACGCCTTGTCGTTGACGAAGTACTCGATCTCGAGGTCAGCGCCTCCGCTTACCTGGGCGGATGGCACTCGTGTCGTGCGGCCGAGGTTGTCATAGGTGTAGCCGACATCGGTGATGCGGTCAGCCGCATCGTAATGATGCTGCTGGACGTTCGGAGCGGTCGTGGTGGAACAGGACCCAGAGTTGTCTGCGGGATAACTGGTCGAACTCGTCCGGTTGGTGTTGCGGTCGAAGCCGTAGATCCGGGTGGCACACGTCCCGCCATAAGTGTCTTGGACCTTGGTCAGGCGTCCAGCGCCGTCATAGTCGAAGCGCTGAGCACTACCTGCTGATCCTTGCTGAGCGGCGATGCGTCCGTTTAAATCATAGGCTGCAGTAAAGCTGAGCCACGCCGTGCCGTTCTTGACGTAGGACAGCCCGATCTGCTTGCCGGCGTTGTCGTAGCGGCTGGATGCTTCCAACCCATCCGGGTAGCGCTGGAGAACGAGGCGTCCTGCGATGTCATACGCTCCTGTGAAGACGCCCGCCCCGCCCGTATCGACCTGGGTGATCAGATTTCGGCGCTCTACCCTCCCCTTCGCATCAATTCCACCGTAGGTGAAGGTGGTGACGCCCTTGCCGTCGTTGCTGGTAGCGATCTGCCCGTCGAGGTTGTATTCGGCCGTCGAGGTGACCCCGGTGGCGTCGGTCGTCGAATTCGCTCGACCAAAGGAGTCGTAGCCCATACTGATGGTGTCGCTGCCGATCGACTTGGTGGTCTGCAGACCGGTCGCCGGGTCGTAGGTGTACGTGGCCTCAGCGATGGGGGCGCTTGCGGAAGCCGGTTGTACATCGATCTTCGACTTGATCGACCGTCCTGCGGCATCGTAAGTGAGCGTGGTCGTTCGCGTCACGGCGCCAGAAGTCTGTGTGGTGGTGACTTCGTTTCCGTAGTACCCGTACGTGATGAGCTTGATCGGGAGCGGTGTACCTGGGGGTTGACTCTTGGGTGCCGTTTGGCACGTCAAGCCGGCCCACTGCGGCTTGTTGCCGCACGCTGTAACCGTTGGATGGGCTGCAGCCGTGTAATAGCTCACTGCTGTGGTTCCGGCGTCCGCGCCGTTGGACTCGGCCATGCGGCGTTCGATCTGCCGTCCTGCGGCGTCGTATCGGGTGCGCTGTACGATGTCGCTCTTTTGCGCCGATGAGCTCGTCGTCGGCTTGCGCAATGTCCAGCCGGATGGGTCACCCGACACCAGTGGGTCGTAGCCAGTTGTCACGGTCTGCTTGTCGTTCTCGTCGGCCACTCTGTCTAGCACCAGGGGGGTGGTTGTCGTCGTTGTGACGAGGTGGTAGGCGGTATCGGCCGTTGGCTTCCCTTCGTCGTAGACATTGGTGATGTTGTCGCGCACCGTAGCGAGCTCGCCCGAGGCGAGCGTCGCAAGGCGAGCTGGCCCTATCTCGGTAAGAATGTCGCTGTCCGCAGAGTATGTCGTGATGCGTGCGAGCAGATCGGCACGCTCCGTAGTATCCAGGCGCGCTGCCACATAAGAGCTTGTATCTGCGGTCGGCGTCAATGCCTGCGCCCGATTATCTGCCGATAGGTGCCAGACGGTGTTGCCCTTGTCGTCATAGCGGCTTGAGGTGATCTGCCAAACTCCGGCGCCGTAAGCGGCGCTGTTGACCAGGCGGCCGTTGACGTCGGTGTAGATGAGCTGGCCGTACTCCCAGTCACCCGCTGCGGGCTGGTAGGCGCCAGTGCTGCCTCGGGGAGGCAAGTGAGAGGCGGGGAAGATCGCTGTTCCCGTCGTGGGTAGATCGGTGTTCTGACCCCACTTGGCGGTCTCGGTGACTGTGAGATTGATGGGAGCGCCAGTGCCGCCGATCGGCACGTTATAGGCCACCGCCCAGGTCGGGTCGACGGTGCCGCCCTCACGCTGCACGTGAGCCAAGCGGCCGACGGTGTCGTACTCCAGCCTCCAAGGCGCCAAACCCGGCGGAGTGAGCTGGGAGAGGCGTCCTTCGGCGGTGTAGTAGTAGGTGGTGGCCAGGTTGGTGCGGGGGTCGGTGACCTGTCGCAGGTGACCGGTGGAGTCGTAGAGGTAAGTCGCCAGCGTGGTGGTCTTCATCGCGTTCGTCGCCGGGTCAAAGGCGGTGAAGGAGACCTGCTTGACCTGCCCGGTGTAGTCGCCCCAGCCGGAACCGGTGCCAGTGGCGGTGGTAGAGGAGGCGTAACCCAGCTCCAGCGCCCGGCAGCCGGTCACCAGGGTCGCGCCACAGGTGATCCCGGCCGAGACCGGTGCCAGGACACGGGTCACCCGGCCTTGCACGTCCCGGTAGTAGGTGACCGCGGATTCCGCCGCTGGCGTTTCGGCACGGGTGACGACCCATCTGCCGTTCAGTCTGGTGTAGGTGGTCTTCGAGCCGGTGGCGTCGATGGCGATCAGCTCCTCAGCGCCCACGGTGACCTGTGAGCCGTCGGAGGCGTCGTTCACCCCGGTGAAGGTTTGACCGTTGCGGACGTAGGTCAGTGTTTCACCGCTGGGACCGACGAACTGCAGCGAGTCAGTCCCGATAGTCGGGGAGAAGTTCGTGAGTTCGGATGGAACCGAGGGGAAACCTGCTCGCCAGCCGGGACCGAAGACCTTGTTCTCGGCGAGTTGTTCGTCGTCACGGTTGGCGGTCGGGTCCAGAGTGGTCAGTGTGCGATCGATTTCGATGCCGAACAGGCCGGCATCGGAGGTGGTGAGGGAGAAGTCACCGGTCTGCAGCGCCACGTTTCCGGGGCCGATCGGCGCGGTGGCGTAGGAGCCGCCGAAGGCCGAGTGGTCCAGGGCCACCCGGATCGGCGGGGCGCAGTCGTAGCCGGGAGCGGAGCTCTTGTTGAAGCAGGCCCGAACCTCAACCAAGCGGTCAGTGCCGCCCGCGTCGTGCAGGGTCTTGGCCAGGTTCCAGGTCAGGTCGGCGAAGTTCTTGGAGGTGTCGGTACGGCTCTGCGGCCACGAAGAGATCGGGGTCGACGAGCCCGGCGTGCTCACATCGGCTGTGGGGATGACGGTGTAGTCGACGAATAGGAAACGGGTGCGGTACTCGTAGCGGACCTTGTCGTAGTCCGGAGCGGCCGCGGCTGAGAGAGTGACCGCTTGTCCGGTGCGGCTGTTGTCCGCCGGGGTGGCTATTCCTCCGTTGCCGACTCCGAAACTGTGCGTGGTGACCTGGGAGAGGTTGTGGGCCTTGTCACGGACCTTGATGTAGACGGTGTGCCAGCCGTCTACCGGAGTGATGGGGAAGTCGTTGACCAGCTTGCCCTGGGACCAGCCCCAGCCGGTGGCGATCCGGTTCGGAGCGGACGGGTCGTCCAGTCCCCACCACAGTTCAGTGTTGATGTCGTCCGCGTTGAATTCGTCGACGGTGACCGCGTCCGTTCCCAGCCAGCACTTGGCGTCCTGCATTCGAGCGTTCCACTGGCCTGCGGGGTAGTTGCAGTCGAAGTAGGAGATGGTGGGCGCGGTCACGTCAACGTTCAGTGGCTGCCATTGCGACCAGGCCGACGAGGAGGAGGCGTCGGAGACGCGGGCGCGCCAGCGGACCGTCCAGCCGTCGGCCAGCTTGCCCGCCGGAATCGTGATCTTCGCCTCGGCGTTGGCGGTCACGTTGTCGACCTCGCCCGACCAGATGAGGCCGCTCCCCTGAGCGGGAACTGATGGGTCGTGCTCGACCTGGAACTCGGCTTTCAGCACGCCACCGTCGACGTCATTGACCTCGGCGGCCAGCGCGGGGGTGAGAGTGGTGACGTAGAACTTGTTGTTGGCCGCGGTCATCGGTATCGCGCGTAGCCTGCCGGTCCACGGGGTGGCACCGTAGGTGATCACCAGCTTGGGAGGATTGGCGGTGTAGTAGTCGTCGAAGTACCAGCCGAAGGTGTTGGCGCGGTTCGGTTCGTCGCTCGGTGCCAGGACGAGCCCGTAGCCCGCGGCGCCGCCGGCCCACGCCTGAGCGATCGCCGTAACGGGGATCGACCAAGGGGTCCTCTGCGCGTAGGAGGTTGGTCCGCAGACCGTCGGCGGTGCTGAGAGGACCTCACCAGCGTTGGTGGAGGAAGGCTGGTCAGCCCACATGACACTGGGGCCGTTCCACGGGTCCGGATTCCAGCTGCTGGTGATACGCCGGACCCGAAGGCTCTGGCCGACCGGGCATCTGACCAGGTCGCCGATTAGATCCAGACGCGCGTCCACCACCTGCTGGCCGGACAGGCTGGAGGTGTCGAAGTGAATCAGGGCGCGGTTGACGTTGGTGCCTCCTGACGTGCACGGCGTGATGTCGCTGATGCCAGGCGTCAGCTCCACGGACATGCCGCCGCCCCCGCTGGTCGTGCAGGGGGAGTTGACGGTGTAGCCGTTCGGTGAAGTGAGGGTCGTTGTGGGGTCCACCGTCACCGGATACTTCGTGGCCGGGTCGGCCAGGAACTTCGGATCGGGTTTGAGCACCAGCGTCTGTTGACCGTTTTCGTCCTTGACAACCTTCGTGTCGATAGCGGCTTTCGTCGCTGCCGCGTTTCTCGGTTGAGCCGCCTTGTCGGTAGAGGAGTCGTACATGAAGGGTTCGGGGGCGGAGGCGACGACTTTGCCCTTGGGAGTCGTCAGTTTCAGGCCGCCCTTTTTGGTCATGCCGAACCGCAGTCCCTCGGTCCGCACCGGAAGCTTGAACTCCACCGGCCCGTTGGGACGTTCCCGTAGTACCACGTCATGACGGAAGCCGGTGGGCAGAGCTGTGACGACGAGGTCTGCGCCGACACCGGCAGCGTTGATGTAGGTGGCGACGTTGCCCTTGACCACGGGCTTCGGCAACGGGGCGGACCATGTCAACGCGAACGACCGTTTGTCGCCCTGCGACATCCGTGCCAACGGCCGGTCCTGGCCTCCGGCGGAGAACTCGACGCCGGCCTTGGCCGCTCTGGGTCGGAGGGCACCGTTGTCCTCGATCAGCGTAGTGTCCACCGCGACCCACCGTTCGCCCTGCCTAACGCGGGCGATACCGCTGACCGTCTCGGTGGTGAAGGTGGAGTCGGGGTTGGCGTAGGTGAGCTTCGACTCTGTTGTCTCGTCGGTGACGAGGACCCGGCTGCCCTGCAACCGGGCGGTCAGCGCGGCCGACACCCGGTCCGGGCGCTCGGCCACGGTTTTCACCTGAGGTGTTTTGGGCTGCGGAGTAGGGACGGCTTGAGCCGACTGCGTCGGTGTCACCACCAGGACGATGGTGAGACCTGCGGCCAGGAATCGTTCGAGTGACGGACGTCGGCGTAACGACGCGGTGGAGCGGACCATCAGGGGGGAGCCCACTCACCCTCCATTCAGACGGAAAAGGACAAAGCCGTCAGACCGTACGTCGAAGATCAACGATCATGTAAGTATCGATAAGGGATCAAAATGATCACTTCGGTGCGCATGATCATTGAAGGGGGGCGTGCATGTGCACGTCATGTGGGTCCCGTGGACGTCCCATCGCGTTGGCTCAGCTCAACGCCTAGATCGCTCTCGCCCCAGTGAAGACCTCGTGTCTACTCCCGGGAACCGCCTCACTTGGAGCTGATCCGAAAATCGGACGGTCGCTGGGTGGGCGGCAGCGATCCTCCGCCATTCACTGCGGGGGCTTCCGATGATGGGTGTGGTTCAGGTGGCGGGTTCGAGGGTGGCCGTGCGGCGGGGGCCGATCCTCCTGGGCCGCGCTTTCAGGACGAGGACCGGCGGAGTTCTCGGGTGGCGGTTCGGTAGGCGTGGCCTATGTGGGTCAGCAGGCCCAGTAGTAGTGGTATCTGTTCCGGGGTGTAGTGCGCTCCGATCGCGTCCAGGTGGCGTCTCGCGGAGTCGCGGGTGGCCTCGTAGTCGCCCAAGCCGTCTTCGAGCAGTTCCACGGTGACCGTACGGCGGTCGCGTTCGCCGCGCACCCGCCGTACGTAACCCGCCTTCTCCAGGCGGTCGATCAGCCGGGTCGTCGAGGCCGACGGCAGGCCGAGTTCCTCGGCGATGGCTCCGACGGAGAGGGGGCCGCGCATCTCCAGCAGGATGACGGCGGCGACGTCGGCCGGTTGCAGGCCGAGCCGGTTGGCCACCGCCTCGTTGTGCTGCACGACCGCGATCAGGAACTCGCGGTAGATGTCCTCTTCCGGATGTTTGTGGGCCACTCAGCCAACCTACTCCAGCTTGGTATATCTTCATATCGGAGATACTCCGATTTGGAGGAAATATGGACATCCTTGTCGTTGGTGCCGGCGTGGGCGGTCTGGCCGTGGCGCGTCACCTGCTGGCCGCCGGTCATCGGGTGCGGGTTTTCGAGCGGGCCGCCGCCAGGCGGACGGGCGGGGCGGGATTGACCATGTTCAGCAACGGCGTCGCCGTACTGAACGATCTCGGTGTCAGCCTGGACGGTGTCGGAGGGCGCATCGACAGGATCGACGCGCTCACCTCCGGCGGCCGGTTGCGCACCACCATGGACCTGGTCCATACCGCCGCCCGTTTCGGGTTCGAGAACAAGTCGGTCTCCCGGAACATCCTGCTGGACCGTCTCGCCGAAGGGCTGCCCGAGGGACTTGTCCGCTACGGGACGGGCTTCCAGAGCGTGACGCAGGACGACGAGAAGGTCACCGTGACCTTCGACGACGGCACGACCGCCACCGGAGACCTGCTCATCGGGGCCGACGGCCATCACTCGGCGGTACGGCGGCAGCTCTGGGGCGAGGAGGTCGTCCGTACGGCGACCTTCGGCACCTGGCAGGCGCTCAGCCCGATCGACATCGACCTCACCCAGACCAACCTCCACCTGATGATCACCGGGAAGGAGGGGGCGTGCGGGCTGATTCCCGGGGGCGACGGGCTGCTGCAGTGGTGGTTCGACGTGCGCTGGTCGCCCTCCGACCCTCGGCCCGCAGAACCGCTGGCCGAGCTGAGGCGTCGCTTCGGGCACTGGGCCTCACCCGTCCCCGAGGTGCTGGCCGCCGCGCGGGAGGAGGACCTCGGGTTCTTCGGCCACCACTGGAACAGGGTCCGGACCGTCTGGGGGCAGGGCCGCGTCACCCTGATCGGCGACGCCGCCCACACCATGCCGCCGACCCTGGGTCAGGGCGCCAACCAGACCCTTGAGGACGTGTGGGTGCTCGGCCGCGAACTCGCCAAGGGTGGAGACCTTCCGGTACGGCTGCGCGCCTACGAGCGGGCCCGCTACCCGAAGGTCTCGCTGGTCTCCCGGCTTGCCAGGCGCAGTCCCGCGAACTGGCGCATCCCGCCGACGGTCGGCCGCCTGTTCCCCGAGACCTCCCAGACCACCATGCTCACCCGCTTCAGCAACCGCCTGACGGCCCTGGCGGGATGACCTACCCGCTTCCCGGGTGTCAGCGGGGAACGAACATCACCGCCGAGATGGGCTCGTCGAAGTCCCGCCGCTCCCCGGGGGCGACGGGGATGGGTGCTCCCGTGCAGTTGCGGTTGACGTACATGTTCGCGACCTCGTCGGTGCCGTTGGACACGAGCAGGACGGTTTGCCCGAACGCGGACAGGCCGATGCACCTGAGGCTCTGTGGATTGACCAGAAGGTTGGGCCGCCCGGCCTGAAGCCGGTAGACGAAGCGACCCGTCGCGGCGTAGGCCGGAAGCGCCGCGCCAGCGAGCATCGCGACGGCGCATGCGGTGGAGACGGCGGCTTTGGTGATCTGTCGCCTCATACGAGGCACCTCCCGTGAACCTGGGGCCACTGTTTCTTCGTTTGATAACTCTCCGTAGTCGTCAATGGTCACCCGTGTCCCGTGAGTGACGGTCCGGTGTGCCCCGAAGGGCTCTTATGTCTTCCGTGGAGCTCGCTACCGGGAATCCGTGGGTCCGGTCTTGGGCGAGCGTGACGGCGCCGATGATCTCACGTCCGGTCACACGTGGAATTTCCGGGCGGACGCTCGGCTCGCATGGAGCGAAGCGTATTCCCTGGCCTGTTCGTTGTCGTTGTTTCACCTCGGCCGACGAGCTGAGCGATGAAGAATATGAATTCCCCTCTACGCAAGGCTGCGACAGAAAAAGAAGCATTTTCCTGAGAATGACGGAACCCCCGGTGGCCGGGGGTTCCGTTTGGGGTCCTGTGTCGGGCGGCTCACGCCGTACGCGCGCCGGTGGATCCGTACCGGGTCCGGTCCGGCCGGGCACGATCCGGGGTCAGCAGAGCTTGATGTACCAGACCGGGTCCCAGTTCGTGATGAACTTGGCTCCGGGCTCGAAGTACCTGATGGGGTTGTGCTGCTGGTCGCGGAGCTCGACACGGACGTTCTGGTTGTTGAAATAGGGCGTCGTGCCACCCCACCTCGTCAGTGCGTACTCCGCGCAGGTGTAGAACCGGAACAGAACGTACCTGTCGCCGTTGCCGGCGTTGTACCTGATCCAGGTGCAGAGCCTTTCCGGCCCGCAACTGTTGACCCAGTCGGTGGCCTGCTGCTGGCTCCAGTCGGACTTCGTGTCCCAGACCTCCGGGGCGGGGCTGACCACAGGCCAGGGGATTATGTCCTTCGCCGCGGTCGGTACGCCCTTCACGCTCGCGACATCCGCCCCGGCTGGACTGACAAGGCCCGCGAGGGCCGCGACGACAAGGGCCAGCGCTGCCAGGACGCGTTTGATAGCTGACACGTGCACTCCATCCTTGGGCGATTATCTCATCACCGATCAAATCAGAAGCAGGAGAGCGATATAGGCCGGGAAAATGCCATTTTTCGCTGGTTTACTGCCAACATTGGATCGATGAAAGGAAGGCCCTTTTCCGTGACGGCCCCCTCACGTGTCGCCATCAGGGGTCAGGCCAGGTCCCACAGCAGGCGGTAGTACGCGATGCGCTCCTCGTCAGGGGTGACGCCGTAGGCCTCGTACACCAGGTGGTCGTAGCCGGGGCCGTGGTTCCACTCGGTGCTCCAGGCCGCGACCGCGAGGTCGGCCCACCGGTCGGCCACCCCGAGCGAGCCGAGGTCGACGTGCGCGGCGAACGTGCCGTCGTCGTGCACCAGGGTGTTGGGGGCGCAGGCGTCCCCGTGGCAGACGACCAGCCGGTCGATCGGCGGAGGGTCGCCGATGATCGCCCGGGCTTCGGCGAGGCCGAGATGGCGGTGTTCGGGGGACCAGTCCTGCGGCCCCTCACCGTCGGCGACGCGCTCGTCGGCGCGGGCGAGCCGCCGCTCGACGCTCCAGTCGAACGGGCACTCCGCGACGGGCAGGGCGTCGTGGAGGACGCGCAGTCCCCGGCCGATCGCGGCCGCCGCGGCCGCGGAGGCCTCCGGGCCGTCACGCCAGCGGTCGTCCACCGCGGAACGGCCGACCAGCCCGGCCGTGACCAGCCAGGAGCCGTCGGCGTCGTCGCCGTGTTCGAGGACCTGAGGGACGTTCACCCAGTGTCGCGCCCAGGTCAGGCGTTCCGCCTCGGCGGCCAGGTCGATCTCCGGGGTGCCGACGGCGATCCACTTGGCGTATCTGACGCCGCCACGCCCGTCGTCGAGCCGGAACGTCAGGCCGCCGAGCTCGTTGCGCCACACCGGGGTGATGTCGTCGTCACCGGCGAGTGTCGCGATGACGTCGGGTACGGGCACCGGGCCGGTCGGGATCTCGTCGATGTCGATAAGGCTCATGGGCCGTGATGCTTCCAGGCACGCCGTACCGGGAACAAAGGGTTTTCAGCCACGGTCACATGTCGGCCCGGGTCGTGAGCCCGCGGTCCGTGAGCACCAGGGCCAGCCCGGCCACCGAGGCGGCGACCATGATCAGGGCGAGGACGTGCAGGCGGTCGTCGTTCACCTGGGTGTGGAAGGCGAGGGAGATCAGCGCGGTCGAGGCGATCGAACCGAGGAATCCGGAGGTGCGCAGCAGCCCCGAGGCGGTGCCGAGCTGGGCGGCCGGAGCCTGGGCGTACAGGGTGGTCTGGTTGGCGCTTGAGGTCGCGGCCAGGGTGACCCCGACGGCGAGCGTGATGCCGACGACCCAGAGGATCGGGGTGTCCCTGGACAGCGAGAGGACCCCTATCGAGGCGGCCAGGCAGCAGAACGCCGAGACGAGGAGCGGGGCGCGGACGAGGTTGCGCCGCGAGATGGGCTGCACGATCAGGACGGGAAGCGCGCTCATGGGCAGCAGGAGCAGGCCCGCCTCCTTTGAGGAGACGCCGCGTTCGGCCTGCAACCACTGGGTGAGGCCGTACAGGACGGTGTAGACGCACAGCGACGCCACGGCCCAGCGCAGGTAGGTGCGGGTGAGCGCCGGATTGGCGCGCAGCAGGCGCATGTCGATGAAGGGACGGCTCGCCCGCAGTTCCCACCACACGAGCCCGGCACCGAGCAGTACGGCCAGGCAGAGGGAGGTCCAGTTGGGACGCGGCAGCTCCATCAGGAAGACCAGCAGGGCGGCCATCGCCCCGCCGAACCCGGCGATGCCCGCCACGTCGACGCGGGCCGCGAGCTGCCGGGGCGTCACCGGCCCCTCGACCGGCGGGTCGGCGGGAATCCACAGCAGGGCCATGACCAGGGCCGCGAGCGCCACGGGCAGGTTGACCAGGAACGTGGTCCGCCAGCCCCAGGCGTCGACCAGGACGCCGCCGATGGGAAGACCGAGGGCCGCGGTGGCGGAACCGGCGAGCATCAGGCCGCCGAGCACGCCACCGGGCGGCGCGGTCAGGCCCGCCGCCTCCGCGCGGCGCCGGACGAGCAGCATCGCCGAGGGGTAGACGGCCGAGCTGCCCACACCGATCAGGACCCTG
This sequence comes from Streptosporangium jomthongense, assembly GCF_042650425.1. Classification (NCBI taxonomy): domain Bacteria; kingdom Bacillati; phylum Actinomycetota; class Actinomycetes; order Streptosporangiales; family Streptosporangiaceae; genus Streptosporangium; species Streptosporangium jomthongense. The sequence continues at coordinate 187,262 of NZ_JBHSBC010000014.1, forward strand.
GCCACGACCAGGGCGGTCAGGCTCCGCCCCGTCCCGCCGACGACGCCGCCCGCCAGGACGATCAGCAGGCCGATCAGGAAGACACGGCGGGCCCCGAACTCCTCGGCGAGCTTCCCGCCGGTCGGCTGGGCGATGGCGCCCGCCAGATAGAGCGCGGAGACCAGCACCGCGGTTCGCCCGACCGGGACGCGCACGGCGGCGGCGACCGGGACCAGCGCGGTCGCGATGAGGGAGGTGTTGACCGCGTTGATCGTCGATCCGGTGAACAACGGCGCCACGAACCGCCAGGAGAAGGCGGAGTCCCGTGTCACAGGCGCTCGACCGGGGGCGGTGCGGTCATCAGGGTCTCCGGTTGGGCGAGGACGAACCCGCCGCCGGTGCGCGCCCGTTCCGGGTGGGCCGCCTCCGGGAACCGCCTGCGGACAGCGCGACGTAGCCGCCCAGGAACGCCAGGCCGGTCAGCGTCTGCGCCACCAGGAAGGGCAGCGGGTCGGCGGGCCGTACGGCCAGGGCCAGCAGGGCGGGCGCGCAACCGGGCAGGGCGAGGTCGACGCCGGTCAGCCCCCACAGCAGCGGCCCCGTGGGAATCGCGCCGCCCGGAGTGTCGATGACCGGCATGGAGTGGTCGATCGGGCGCCTCCTGGCCATCCGCAGCGCCGCGACCGCCAGGACGGGGCCGCAGGCCGGACCGAGCAGCGGCCACCACGTGCCCGTGCCGAGGGCACCCGAGACGCTCAGCCCGGCCAGGGCCGCCCCCAGCCAGCAGGCGCCGAACAGGGCGGGCGGCAGAGCCCGTACGGCCGGCGCGGTACGGGGACCGACGGCGAGCGCCCGCAGCAGGGCGGGATTGTCACCGTCACGGCGGGCACCGGAGGTGACGGAGACCGCCGCGGCGAGCGTGCCCATGGCCGTCAGCGCGACGGCCACCTGGGACAACCCGGCGGTCACGGCCAGGGCGGGCAGCGCGGCGGCACCGGCCAGCACCGCGAGCCGTACCGGACGGCGTCCGGCGCGGCGGGCCTCCTGCCAGGCCAGCGCCCAGGCGCCCGGCACCGGCCAGCGGCGCGAGCGCAGCGCCCGGCCCCGCCAGTGGTTGTCCTCGACCGACCAGGTCAGCGCGCCCGGATCCAGGGTCACGGTCGCCTGGGCCACCCTTCCCGACCGGGCGGAGGCGGCCAGGATCGCGCGGGCGGGGACACGGTCGAGCGCCGTCCAGGCCCGCCGTACCAGGAACGCGGCCACCGCCGCCGTACAGCAGGCGACCGCGCCGACCACCCCGGCGGGGAGAGCGGCCGCCACCCGGCCGGGCCCCGAACCCGACACGGCCATCAGTACGGCCGCCGCCACGGTGAGGGCGATCAGGGCCTGCAACCAGGCGTCCCAGGTGGGGAAGGCCTGACCGAGGACCCCCATCGCCATGCCGCCGAGCCCGGCGCCGAGGCCGATCACCAGCGCGGCCGCCAGCCGCAGGGGGAGCAGGTCGGGGGCGCCGAGCACGGCGACCAGCGTCGTGCCCAGCACCAGCCCGCCCAGGATCGAGATCACGAGCAACGTCCGCGCCGTCCCGCCCAGGACGGTACGGCGCGGCAGCGGGGAGAGCAGGCGCCAGGAGGCGTCGGCGGCGCCGAGCACCACCGGCCCGGCCGCCCTGACGACGGCCAGGTAGCCCGCGTAGGCCACGGTGACCAGCGCCAGCCCGGCTCCCACCTGCCGGGGATCGGCCGGGTGGACGAGGTTCTCCAGCACGGAGGCGATCGGCCTGCCGAGGACCGCGAGCGCCATGGCGACGCCGAACAACGTCGTGTACCGGTCCTGCCAGCGTCTCATCGCGCCGCCTCCAACCTGACCAGGCGGGCGCCGCAGGCCTCGGCGAGGGCGAGGTCGTGGGTGGCCATGACGACGGCGCCGCCCCGCGTGGCGTACTCACGCAGGAGGTCCGCCAGGCGGTCGCGGAAGGCGGCGTCAAGGCCGCGTTCCGGCTCGTCGAGCAGCAGCAGGCGGCTTGGCCTGACCAGTGTCGCGGCCAGTGAGACCCGCTGGCGCTGCCCGGTCGACAGGGTCAGCGGGTGCAGGTCGGCGCGGCCCTCAAGGTCGAACGCGGTGAGGGCCGTCCCGGTGTCCATCCGCCCGCCACCGTGTACGGTCGCCACCAGCTCCAGGTGCTCCCGGACGCTCAGCCCCGGATACCAGGCGGGCTCGTCGCCGGCCAGCGCCACCTCGCGCCAGAATCCCGCGGTGTCCGCCGGAGGTTCGCCCAGCACCAGGACCCGGCCGTCCGCCGGGATCTCCAGTCCGGCCAGGCAGCGCAGCAGCGTCGACTTGCCCGCGCCGTTCTCCCCGATGACGGCCACGATCTCCCCGGGGCCCGCCGTCAGGCCGACTCCGCGCAGCACCGCCTGCCCGCCCAGGTCCACCCGCACGTCACACGCGGTCAGGGTCGCCTCCACGGTCACGAGCCCGGGGCGGTTTCGGTCACGCCGGAAGGGCCGGCCCAGGCCCACGGTCCTGAGGTCGTGCCGGGCGTGACGCCGCCGGGCGGGCAGGAGAGGGCGCGGGTGGTCGGACGGCTCCCGGGGAGCTCGAACCGCTGGTTTCGCGGGTCGACGCTCCGGTTGTGGGCGCCGACGATCCCAGCCGGGTGCGGCTGGCGTTGGAGGGGGTTCGTCAAGATCGGTGATTCCGGCACGCCCACAGACTAGGGCGTGTCCTCCCGCCATGAGCGGGGCCCGGCGGCGCGTGCGGTTGCGGTGGGCGGCGGAGCGAACGTAACCTTCCGGCAACGCGTTGACGGAGACGAGTAGTCCCCGGGCACGGACAGGTCGGAGAGAGCCGCCGGAAGCTGCGAAGGCGGACCTGTCCCCGGGGGTGAAGACCCTCCCGAGTGCGGGGAGAAACGGCGTGCGCGCCCAATGCCCCGCCGGCCGGCCCCCGTGATCGGGCCGTCGAGGCCGTCGTGACGGCGGCGAAAGTGCGGTGGCACCGCGAGTTCCCTTCTCGCCCGCACTCCCAAGGGATCACCACTCACTGAGTTGAGGTTTGTGATGATCTCCACATCCACTCGTACCCTGGCCGCCGAGCTTCCACGGCGAATCGGCGACCGGGTCACCGTCCAGGGCTGGCTGCACCGGGGACGGACCCTGAAATCGGTGGTCTTCCTCATCCTGCGGGACCGGTCAGGCCTGGCCCAGGCCGTCTTCACCGGCCCCGAGGCCATGGCCGAGGCCGACGGCCACCCCGAGGAGACGGTCCTGAGCGTCACCGGGACCGTGACCGCCAACCCACAGGCTCCCGGAGGGGTCGAGCTGACCTCCCCGGAGGTCGTCGCCCTGTCGGGGCCCGCCGAGGCCCCGCCGTTCGACCTCTACCGGCCCGGGGTGCCCGCGACACTGCCGACCATCCTCGACCACGCCCCGGTCACGCTGCGCCACCCGGCGCTGCGCGCGCCGCACGTCATCTCGGCCGCCTCGGTCGCGGGCTTCAGGGCGGCGCTCGACGGTCTCGGCTTCACCGAGATCCACACGCCGAAGGTGGTGGCCTCGGCGACCGAGTCGGGCGCCAACGTCTTCGCGATCGACTGGTTCGGCACCCCCGCCTACCTGGCGCAGTCTCCGCAGTTCTTCAAGCAGGCCATGGTCGGGGTCTTCGAACGGGTCTACGAGACCGGCCCGGTCTTCCGGGCCGAGCCGCACGACACCGCGCGGCACCTGGCCCAGTACACCTCGCTGGACGCGGAGCTCGGGTTCGTCACCGACCACCGGGACGTGATGGCGGTGCTGCGCGAGGTGCTGGCGGGCATGACGGAGGCCGTCGCGCGTCAGGCGGGCGAGGAGTGCGCGCTGCTGGACGTCGCGCTGCCCAAGGTGCCCGAGCGCATCCCGGAGATCCACTTCGCCGAGGCGCAGGAGCTCATCGCCGCCCACACCGCCGAGGACCCCAGGGGGGAGCCGGACCTCGCCCCGGCCCACGAGCGCTGGCTGTCGGAGTGGGCGCTGAACGAGCACGGCAGCGAGTTCCTGTTCGTCTCCGGCTACCCGATGGTCAAGCGGCCGTTCTACACCCATCCCCAGCCGGGCAGGCCGGAGTACTCCAACAGCTTCGACCTGCTCTTCCGGGGCCTCGAACTGGTCACCGGAGGCCAGCGCCTGCACCGGTACGAGGACTATCTCGCCGTCCTGGCCGCCAAGGGCGAGTCCGCCGAGCCGTACGAGGGGTATCTGTCGGCCTTCCGGCACGGCATGCCGCCGCACGGCGGGTTCGCCCTGGGGCTCGAACGGTGGACCGCCAGGCTGACCGGCGCCGACAACGTCCGCCGCGCGACGCTGTTCCCCCGTGACCTGCACCGCCTGAACCCCTGACGTCTCCCTCCCGTACGGCCCGCCCCGGTTCCCGCTGGGGCCGGGCCGTACGGCGTGGCCGCCTGGTCAGGAGGCCCGCTCGGCGCTCTCCTCCACACCGCCGAGCAGGTGCTCCCTGCCCCAGGCGCCCAGCGGGCCCAGCGCCGCGTTGAGCGAGGCGCCCAGCGGGGTCAGGGAGTACTCGACCCTGGGCGGCACCTCGGCGTACACCTCACGGTGCACGATGCCGTCCCCCTCAAGCTCGCGCAGGTGGGAGGCGAGCACCTTCTCGGTCACCCCCGGCACCAGCCTGCGCAGCTCGCCGAAGCGGCACGGCCGTTCGTCGAGCGCCCAGAGGATCAGGACCTTCCACTTGCCGCCGATCACGTCCATCGCCGCGTCGATCCCGCAGACGTACGCCCCCGGCCTGGGTACGGTCGCCATCTCCAGCCCTCCTGCCTGCTCACTCACCCCGGGGTAAGCACCCACTTCGAAGTGCGTACTTGATCGTTCCGGGGACCGGGATCCAGCCTAGTAGGCATGAACGACAACACTTCCGGACTCACTCTGCTCGGCCTCGGCGCCATGGGCACCGCGCTGGCCCAGGCCTGGCTGACCGCCGGTCACCGGCTGACCGTCTGGAACCGTACCCCGGGCAGGGCCGAGGCGCTCGCCGGGCGGGGCGCGCGGATCGCGGGGAGCGCGGCGGAGGCGGTGGCCGCCAACCGCCTCGTGGTGACCTGCCTGCTCGACGACGCCTCGGTCGGGGAGGCCCTGGACGGCGCCGACCTGACGGGCAAGGACCTGGTCAACCTCACCACCGGCACCCCCGGGCAGGGACGCGCCCGCGCCGCCTGGGCCGCCGAACGCGGCGCCCGTTTCCTGGACGGCGGCGTCATGGCGGTCCCCCCGATGATCGGCGCCCCGGAGTCGGGGGCCTTCATCTTCTACAGCGGCTCCCGCGACCTCCTCGACGAGCACCGGGACACGCTGGCCGTACCGGCGCGGCCCGTTCACGTCGGGGAGGACGCCGGGTACGCCGCGCTGCAGGACGTGGCGCTGCTGAGCGCGATGACCGGGATGTTCGCCGGGGTCACGCACGCCTTCGCCCTGCTGCGCCGGGAGAAGGACATCTCGCCGAAGGAGTTCGCCCCCACGCTGGTGGCCTGGCTCACCGCCATGACCTCCTACACCTACGGCATCGCCGACCATCTGGAGAGCGGCGACTACACCAGGAACGTGACCTCCAACCTCGCCATGATGGTCGAGGGCAACGCGACGATGCTGCGGACGGCCGAGGAGCAGGGGATCAGCGCCGAACTGATCACCCCGTTCACGACCTTGATGGAACGCCGCCTGGCCGACGGCCACGGCGACGAGGGCACCGCGGGGGTGGTCGATCTGCTCCTCCGCTGACCCTGGGCGGTTTGTGGGGTTTTGGTGCGGGTAACCCGGCGGAACGGAGGGGTTCCCGCGCGAAGGAGCGGACATGTCAGCGACGAAGAGAATCCTGGTCGTCGTCACCAACGTCGGCGAGTACGAGAAGGCGGGCATGCGGACGGGCCTGTGGCTGGGGGAGCTGACGCACTTCTGGGACCACGCCGAGCGGGCCGGGTTCTCCCTGGACATCGCGAGCCCGTCCGGCGGCATGATCCCGATCGACCCGGAGAGCCTGGCCCACGACGTGCTGGCGGAACTGGGCACGGAACGGCGCTATCGGGACAGGAGGTTCATGAACCTCCTCGACGACACCAGGAAGGTGGCCGACGTCGACGTCGAGGACTACGACGCGATCTATCTCACCGGCGGGCACGGGGTCATGTTCGACTTCCCGCGCAGTGACGACCTGGAGTCGCTGGTCGCCAGGTTCCACGAGAGCGGACGCGTGGTCTCGGCCGTCTGCCACGGCCCCTGCGGGCTGCTGAACGTCACGCTCTCGAACGGGGAGCCGCTGGTCAGGGACAGGGACGTCACCGGCTTCTCCTGGCCGGAGGAGGAGGCGGCCGGCCGCGACGACGCCGTCCCCTACAGCCTCCAGGAGGAGCTGAAGAGGCTCGGAGCCCACTACAGCGTCGCCGGCAGGCCGTTCGAGGCCCACGTCGTCGAGGACGACCGGCTGATCACCGGTCAGAACCCCGGCAGCGCCAGAGGGGTCGCCGAGGCCGTCGTCAGACGGCTCCAGCCCGCCTGAGCACGCCGTACGGGGCTCACACGGGTGCGTTCACCGGGGCAGCAGCCGGTCGAAGAAGCGGTCGAGCGGCGCCACGTGCCGCTCCGGGTCCCGCCACCGGGCGGCCACGCTGTCGGGCAGGTGCAGCTCGCCGGTCAGCACGCCGTTCCTGAAGACCCGTACCGCCGGATGGATGGCCCCGCCTCCGGCGCCGCGGGTCACCCCCTCGGGCAGCGGGAGCCGCTCGGCCCCCAGCGCGACGGCCTCCAGGTCGTCGGGGCCGGGCTCCCTGCTCTGCCACAGGCCGACGGTCACCAGATCTCCGAAGCGCTCGACGGCGTAGTCCTCGGGAAGCTCCTCGTAGCACTCGATGCCGTGCTCGGTGATCACCAGGGCGTCGACCAGGTAGCCCGCCTGCGCCCACAGGGCCGAACTGCGGTTGACCCGGTCGAGGACCGTCCCGGTCAGCGCGGGCCGGGGGACGGGGGTGCGCGGCAGCCGTACCCCGTCGTAGCGCTCGGCGAGCAGGCGGCTGAGCGTGCGCAGGTTGTAGCGGAAACCGTAGATGAACGCCGAGGAACCCCGCCTGGCGTCCCGGGCCTGCATCATGGTGCCCGCCGCGTAGAGCCCGGGGAGACCGGCAGACTCCCAGTCGGAGGTGAGCGCGGGCAGCCTCCCGCCGGGGAGGGTCCGCAGCTCGTCGGCGAACACCTCGGTGTCCATCCGGAAGCCGGTGCAGCGCAGCACCGCGTCGTACTCCAGCCTCTCCGGGCCACCGCCCGCGTGGTTGTGGACGACGTCGGCGGTGTAGACCGTGCCGTCGAAGGAGATCCGCTCGACCGAGCAGTCGAGCAGCGCGTGCAGCGAGCTGAAGTGGTGGCTGTCGAGCAGCGTGCCGTGACAGCCGCGCACGTCCCCCGGGTGCCGGGAGTTCCAGGCGAGCCTGACCGGTCTCGGGCTGGCCAGATGGATCGCCGAGGCGTGGTCGCGCAGCGCGTGCGCCGTCTCGAAGGCCGCGTTGCCCTTGCCCAGGATCAGCACCCGTTTGCCGAGGAACGACTCGGGATCGACCGTCATGTCCTCATACCCCTCGGCGTGCTCGATGCCGGGGATGTCGGGAACGTACGGCCCGCCCCATCCGCAGGCCCAGATCAGGCACTCGGCCTGGAACTGGCCGCCACCCTCCGTTTCGAGCCGGAACCCCTCCTCCTTGCAGGTCACCCGGCTGATCCCGGTGCCGAAGGCGACCCGCAGGTCGTGGGTGGTGTGGAAGTCGGCGAGATAGCGCCGCAGATCGTCGGGGGAGGGGAAGTAGTCGTCGCTGTAGGCGGGGAACAGCAGGGACGGATCGTCGCTCAACAGCGAGTTCCAGTCCCAGCGCAGCCTGAGCTCCGGATCGTCGGACCAGTCCCGGGCCCTGTTGATCGAGATCAGCCGCCGGTGCCGGGGAAAGCGGGCGAAGAAGTCACCCGCGGACCGCTCCCGCTCGACGATCACGTAGTCGGCGCCCCGTTCCTGCAGGAAGTAGCCGATCTGCAACCCCGCGGGCCCGGCGCCGACCACGACGTAACGATGTTCCTGGATCACGGGGCCGGCCTTTCTGGAGGTTGTACGGGCCCATGTGGGATACCCACCTCCGGCGAGGAGTCATCCCCGTGTGTCTCGTCCCGGCGTGTCCTGTCCCGGCGCGTACGTCCCGGCGTGTACGGCCCGGCGTGTACGGCTCAGGCGAGCAGGGCGACCAGCGCCTCGCCCTTCGCGGTCGCCCTGACGCGTACGTGGCGGCCGTGTCGCTCGCGGTCCAGCAGTCCCGCGGCCTCAAGCTGGGCGCAGTGGTAGGTCGCCGCGGCGGGGGTCGAGCGCAGCAGGGAGGCGACCTCGCTCATGGTGAGCGAGGCCCCGGCGGCCCGCAGGATGGCGGCACGGGCCTGCCCCAGGGTGAGGGCCAGGGAGTCGGGCGGGGCGTCCTTCTGGTCGCCGTCGTCCCACAGCACCCCCAGCGCGGGCAGCGGGTAGCCGATCCACACCATCCCGGGATCGTCGAAGGCGAAGATGCTCGCGCCGTTGCCCGACACGATCGGCACCAGGGCGAGCCGGCGTCCGGCCAGGTCGAACCGCTTGGCCTGCTGGTCGGGAAGGCCGAGCGTGGTGCCGGAGAAGTGGAAGCGCGGGCTGAGGTTGCCCATGACCGTCTCAAGGCGGTCGGTGACCGTGGCGGCCCCGATCCGCTCCCGCTCCCGCTTGAGCAGGCTGTCCGCCCGGCGCCAGACCGGCCTGAACTCCTGCCACAGCACGCGCATGAGGTGTGAGTAGGCGTGGATCCACGCGCCGGGGCGTTCGACGACGGGCCGCCACTGGGCGGGGACGGCAGGCTGGAACTCCGTTTCGAGTTCGGCGAGCAGGGTGTCGGGGGAGAGGTCGGCCAGCCGCTCCAGATGGGTGTCGGCGTCGGGCTCCGACATCGAGACCGCCGGGCTGACGCAGTCGGGGATGACCGAGAAGGACGGGGCGAACAGTGGGCGCAGCACCTCGGCCGCGTTGCGCGGGGCGGCGGACATGACCGCCTTCTGCCAGTGCCGTGGGACGCCGTGTGGACGGCCCCCCAGGGTCCCGGCCGTCAGCGACAGCAGCGTGGCCCCGGGATGGAGCACGACCGAAACCTTGACCTCGTCCAGGCGCCCGAGGCGGAGTTCGGAAAACCCCTGCATAGGGTGCTCCCCTTTCGGTGCTTCCGCGGTGGATGTCCCGTCCCGCTGAAGCCATATTTTTGTCCCGATCCCGGGAGTGCGCACCTTTTAAGGATCATTTTAATGATTGTGGTTGATTTTGCCGTTCGCGATGCTTGTTCTGCGCGGCTCGAACGGGGGTTCCTCCCGTCCGGTCCGTGCGCGGGGCAGGAGGGGATCATGCGTTTCACGGGGGTTCGTACGGTTTCCTGAGCTCCGGGGGTGCTCGCCGGGGGATGACGGTGAGCGCCGTCCGGTGCCGGAGGTGACCGTCCCGCTCGACGTACCGGTACAGCCATGCCGGTACGGCCGCGCAGGTCGCGGCGAGTGGCGGGACGGACGGGCGGGGCGCCGGTCGCCGAGGCCCGGCGAGCGCGTGGCTCCATCGCGCGCCCGAACACGGCACCGGCGCCGCAGGGGGCGGCGGACGGCTCGCCCATGAGGGATGCGGCGGGCCCAACACCGCCGTCCGCGGCCGTGTCAGCCGCCTGACGGCGTGAGCCCGAAGGGAGCCGTCAGCAGGACACGGCCGAGCGGTACGACCCCGCGGGGGCGTGGGGGCCGTACCGCCTGAACGGCGTCGCTCAAC
>NZ_JBHSBC010000014.1:197103-294544 GCF_042650425.1 Streptosporangium jomthongense
TTCTTCGGGGCTCCCGGGGTTCCTGGGTAACCAGACTTTCAGGGATATATCCCGAAAATACGTATTAAAAGCCACAGGGTGGCGGCGATGGCTCGGGGGAAAAATCCCTAGATCGCTTTTCTGGGATGCATGTACCCCACAAAAGATCACGAATACCCTTACGTCAATATATAAAAGCGATCATGAAGGCTGTCAGTCCGGAACGGAAGAATGCCCGCGTTCGCCCACAGGTCCCTTCGCCCAGGCGGCACCGGCTCTTCCTGGCCGTCCTGCTGGTCGCGGCGGCGCTGCGTGTTCTCACCGTCATGGGCTACTCGCCGGTCGTGTGGTTCGAGGACTCCTTCGACTACGTGGGCGTCGCCGAACGGCCGCAGCCCTACGAGGTCCGTCCCAGCGGCTACTCCCTGCTGCTGTGGCTCCTGCGACCGCTGCACAGCTTCGCCGCCGTCGCGATCCTCCAGCATCTGATGGGGCTGGCGACCGGGACGGCGATCTACGCGCTCGTCCGCCGCAGGGCGGCCGGGACACGGGCGGGGTGGGCGGTGCTCGCAGCCACCCCCGTCCTTCTCGACGCCTACCAGATCTTCTTCGAGCACACGATCCTGAGCGACGTCCCCTTCACGTTCCTGGTGGTCGTCGCCGTCGCGGTCGTGCTCTGGACGCCCGGGGTCACCCCCGGCCGCGCGGCCACGGCCGGGCTGCTGCTGGCCGTCGCGGCGCTCACCCGCTCGATCGGGCTCGTGCTGCTCCCGCTGCTCGCCGCCTACCTCCTGGTCGCCCGCGCGGGCGCCCGAGCCCTGCTCACGGCGCTGGTCGCGGTCGCGGTCCCGCTCGGCGGCTACGCCGCGTGGTACGGCGCCTGGCACGGCACCCCCGCGCTCAACGGGGGCAACGGCGTGTGGCTGTGGGCCAGGACCATGCCGTTCGCCGACTGCCGGAGGATCAGGCCGCCGCAGGAGGAGGCCGTCCTGTGCCCGTCCCAGCCGGTCGGCTCGCGCCCGGCCTCGCCGTACTTCATCTGGTCGGACTGGTCGCCCCTGCGCCGGGTGCCCGGCCACCCCGTCGTCACCCGCGCGGACCTGTTCCAGCCGAGGATCGACGCCCTGGCGGGAGGCCTGGCCCGGCGCGCCGTCATCGCCCAGCCGCTGGACTATCTCCGGGTGGTCGGTGAGGACCTGCGCAGGACGCTGAACTGGCGAAGAGGACCGGTGCCGGGTGCGGTGCCGGTCGTTTACAACCGTTACGTCCTGCCCAACACCGAAGGCCCGCTGCCCGACGGGGTCAGGATCCCCGGTGGAGGCATCAGGGCCGACCTGCTGGCCTACGGGCACGAACGGCCGGAGACCCGGGTCGTCGAGCCCGCGGCGAGGGTGATGCGCGCCTACCAGTCCTTCGGCTTCCTGCCCGGACCGCTGTTCGGCGCCCTCGCGGCGGGAGCCCTCCTGGCCTGCGCGACCCGTCTCATCGCGAACACCCGAGCCCGGAACACCCGAGCCCGGGACACCCGAGCCCGGAGCGCCCGAACCTGGCGAGCCCGGATCCGAGGCGTCGGAACCCAGGGCGTTCGAACCCGGAGCGCCGAAAGCCAGGGTGCCGAAAGCCGGTTCGCCCAGAGCTCGGACGCCCCGGGCTCGGGCACCCGGGATCCGGAGGCTCAAGATTCGGAGACCCGGAGTTCGGAGACCCGGGGTTCGAAGGTGCAGGGTTCGGAGACGGGCAGGAGAGCCACACCGGCCGGGGTGTTGCCGTTGTCCATGGCGTTCGCCCTCATCGTGGGCCCGGTGGCCGTCACCGCCTACGACAGCAGGTACTGGCTGCCCGCCGTCCCGCTGCTCTGCCTGGCGTTGAGCCTCGCCCTCACCGAACGCCGCCCCCGAACCGTTCCCGGTGAAGGCCACGACGGCCCATGACCCACACCTTCGTCCATGACGCCTCAGGGTGCCTCTCGGACCTCCGGGGGTGGACGCGATTCACTCCACCGCACGGGACGGCGCCGGGTCAGGCGCGCAGACGCAACCCCCTGGGGGTCGGGTGGAAACCGGCGGATTCGAGGGCGGCCCCCAGCGGGGAGTCGTTGATGGCGGTGCCGTCGGCCCGTTCGACGGTCAGTTTGCCCAGCGCCCCGTCCCGTACGGCCAGCGCGAGGGCGTCGACCGCGGGCTGCAGGACGTCGCCGTCGGCGAAGGACAGCAGGGTCCTGCCGCCGCGTTCCACATAGAGAACCAGGTGCCCGTCGACCAGCACCACCAGGGAACCCGCCTTCCTGCCCGGTTTGTGAGACACCTCTCCCGGGTGCGCGGGCCACGGCAGGGCGGCGCCGTACGGGTTGGCCGGGTCGGTCGCCGCCAGCACGACCGCCCGCCGTGAGGCCTCACCCCGTGACGCCGCACCCTGTGACATCGCACCCCACGGCCCTCCGCCCCGAGCTCCCCAGGACCCGCCGCCCCACTCGCTCTCACCCCCGGGGTCCATGACCGGCGGGCCGGTCCGCCACGGGTCCGAAGACACCCCGGCGGCCGGATCGTCGAGCGAGGTGGCGGGCGGGACGGCGGACGGGGAGACGGGCGGGCGGACGGGCGGCGCCGAGGTCGCGCGCATCCGGTCGACCGCGCCGGCCAGCGCGAACTGCGCCCCGCCGAGCCCCTCGACGAAGTAACCCCTGCGGCACCGGCCGCTCTCCTCGAAGGCGCGCAGCACGGGATAGACCGCGGCGAACCCACCGGGCAGCCGCTCGGCGGCGACCGCGCCACGGGTCACCACGCCGTGCCGTTCCAGCAGGACCTCCGCCTGGGCGTGCGCGCGCTGGGTCGCGTCCTGCGACGGGACGGGCAACGACCACCAGCGCCCGCCGACGGTCGGCGGGCCGCTCCGGCTGGGAAGCACCGCGCGCCTGCTGCGCGAAGGCGCCCTGCGGTGGGCGGGACGCCCGGTGCCGAGCGTGGCGCGCAGCGGCGCGAGCGTGTCACCGGTGATCCGCCCCGCCCACACCAGGTCCCACAGCGCGGCGGTGAGCGCGCCGTCGTCCGGGACCGCGCCCGGCATCAGGGAGCCGACCCGGCCGGACAGGTCGCGGAAGAACAACGCGCCCCCGCCGTTCAGGACGTCGAGCACCCGCTCGTGCACCGGTGTCATGGTGATCTCCACCGGATCGGGCATCAGCAGCGGGGCGGTGTCGGCGAAGTACAGCGCGACCCAGCCGTCTCCACCGGGCAGCGACCCCTGACCCGCCCAGACGACCTCGCCGGAGGAGGTCAGCTCGTCGAGCATCGAGGGGTCGTATCCGGGCACCCGCGAGGGCAGGATCAGCGTCTCCAGCGCGGAGGCGGGCACCGCCGCCCCCTGCAACTGCTCGATGGCCCCGGCCAGCGCGTCGATGGGCGGCCTGCCCCGCTGCTGACCGCCGGTGATGCCGTGCCAGGCGGGGGAGAAGGCGGCCAGGGCCTCCGGGGGAACCGGCTCGACCTCCTTGCGGAGCCTGGCCAGCGACCTGCGGCGCAGGGTCCGAAGCACCCCGCCGTCGCACCACTCCTCACCCCGGCCCCCGGGCCTGAACTCCCCGTTCACCACCCTGCCGTGGACGGCCAGGCGGCGCAGCGCGTCGGTGACGACGGCGGGCCCGAGACCGAACCTCGCGGCGGCGGTGTCCGCCGAGAACGGCCCGCGCGTACGGGCGTGCCTGGAGACGAGGTCGCCGAGGGGGTCCTCGACCGGTTCGAGGAACACGTGCGGCACCCCGACGGGCAACGGCGCGCCGAGCGCGTCACGCAGCCGGGCGGCGTCCTCGATCGCCGCCCACTGCTCCTGCCCGGCGATCCGCACCCTGATCGCCCGCCTGGCGGCCTCAAGCGCGCCGAGCCAGGCCGGGTCGCCCTCACGCAGGCTCACATCCGCCGCGACCAGCGGGCCGTGTGAGCGGAGCAGGTCGGCCAGGTCCTCGGCGTCGCGCAACGGCCGGTCGAGCCGTGCGAGCTCCCGCTCGGTGTCGGCGATCACGTCGGGGTCGAGCAGCTCGCGCAGGTCGGCCTGGCCGAGCAACTCGGCCAGCAGGCTCGTGTCGAGGGCGAGCGCCTGGGCCCGGCGCTCCGCCAGCGGGGCGTCCCCCTCGTACATGAACGCGCCCACGTAGTTGAACATCAGCGACGCCGCGAACGGCGACGCCTGCCCGGTCTCGACCTCGACCAGCCGCACCCGCCTGGCCGCGATGTCGCGCATGAGCCCGGCCAGCCCGGGGACGTCGAACACGTCCTGCAGGCACTCGCGCATCGTCTCGAGCACCACGGGGAAGGAGGCGTATCTTCCGGCGACGTCGAGCAGGTGCGAGGCCCGCTGCCGCTGCTGCCACAGCGGGGTGCGCCTGCCAGGCGTGCGCTTGGGCAGCAGCAGCGACCGGCCCGCGCACTCGCGGAAACGCGCCGCGAACAGCGCCGAACCGCCGAGCTCCTCCGTGACGATCCGTTCGATCTCGTCGGGGTCGAAGACCGCGATGTCCGAGGGAGGCCCGGAGAGCGTGTCGGGAACGCGCAGCACGATGCCGTCGTCGGAGTGCACCGCCTGGACGTCGGTGCCGTAGCGCTCCCGCAGCCGTCGCCCGATCGCCAGGGCCCACGGCGCGTGCACCCTGGCGCCGTACGGCGAGTGCACCACGACCCGCCAGTCGCCGAGCTCGTCGTGGAACCGCTCGACCAGCAACGTCCGGTCATCCGGCACGTAACCGGTCGCCTCCCGCTGCTCGGCCAGGTAGGACAGCAGGTTCGCGGCGGCGAGCTCGTCGAGCCCGGCCGCCCGGATGCGGGACAGGGCGGCCTCGCGCGCCGCGCCGCCGTCCCCCTCCGAACCCCGCCCCGGCCTCCGCCGCGTCGGCGTCGTATCGGCCGGGTCCGGGCCGCCGGAGGCGGACGACTCCGTGGTCTTCCCGCCGCCCGAGTCCGCGCCCGCGGCGGACATCTCACGCAGGAACTCGCCGATCGCCCTGCCCAGCTCGGCAGGGCGGCCCGCGCTGTCACCGTGCCAGAAGGGCAGCTTGCCCGGCCGGCCCGGGGCGGGGGAGACCAGGACCCGGTCGGCCGTGATGTCCTCGATCCGCCACGAGGTCGCGCCCAGCACGAACACGTCCCCGGCGCGGGACTCGTAGACCATCTCCTCGTCCAGCTCGCCCACCCGGGAGGACTTCTCCCCGGCGAGGAACACGCCGAACAGCCCCCGGTCCGGGATCGTGCCCCCGTTGGTCACCGCCAGCCGCTGGGAGCCGGGGCGCCCGCTCAGCGTGCCCGTGACCCGGTCCCACACGACACGCGGCCGCAGCTCGGCGAACTCCTCGCTGGGGTAACGCCCGGCGAGCATGTCGAGCGTCGCCTCAAGCGCGCTGCGGGGCAGTCCGTGGTACGGCGCGGCACGCCGTACCACCGTCTCCAGCTCGTCGACCGTCCAGTCGTCGAGCGCCGTCATCGCCACGATCTGCTGGGCCAGCACGTCGAGCGGGTTGCGCGGGTAGCGCAGCTCCTCGATCCGCCCGTCGCGCATCCGCTCGGCGACCACGGCCGTCTGGACCAGGTCGCCCCGGTATTTGGGGAAGATCACGCCACGGGAGACGGCCCCGACCTGGTGACCGGCCCTGCCGATGCGCTGCAGGCCGCTGGCCACGCTCGGCGGAGACTCGACGCAGGCGACCAGGTCGACCGAGCCCATGTCGATGCCGAGCTCCAGGCTGGAGGTCGCCACCACCGCGGGCAGCCGCCCCGACTTCAGAGCCTCCTCGATCTGGGAACGCTCCTGCTTGGAGACCGAGCCGTGGTGGGCCCGCACGATCTCAGGGAGGGCCCCCTTCGAGGCCCCGGCCTGCGCCATCATCGCCGCCGGGGTCGCCAGGGAGGCCGGGGGCGCGGGGGCGCCGGGGGGAGTGGGGAAGCCCTCGGCCCAGTGGGCGGGCTCCCCGGCCCCCGGCTCCGGCTGGGAGCCCGCCCCGTGCTGCCAGGCCAGCTCGTTGAGGCGGGTGCACAGCCGTTCGGCCAGCCGCCGCGAGTTGGCGAACACGATCGTCGAGCGGTGCCGCCCGATCAGGTCGAACAACCGCTCCTCGACGTGTGGCCAGATGGAGCGTCTGGGCGCGGGACCGGCCGGCCACCGCTCCTCGTCGGCGGGGTCGGCCGGCCGTACCGGGGCGTCGAGCTCGGTCATGTCCTCGACGGGGACGACGACCTCGACCTCGATCACCTTGTCCGAGGGCGGCTGGACCACCACGGCGGGCCTCCCGCCGCCGAGGAAGGTGGCGACCTCGCTCACCGGGCGCACCGTCGCCGACAGCCCGACGCGCTGGGCGCGGCGGGCGAGCAGGGCGTCGAGCCGTTCGAGGCTGAGGGCCAGGTGCGCGCCGCGCTTGGTCGCCGCGACCGCGTGCACCTCGTCGAGGATGACGGTCTCGACGCCGCGCAGCGCCTCACGGGCCTTGCTGGTCAGCAGCAGGAACAGCGACTCCGGGGTGGTGATGAGGATGTCGGACGGTTTGGCGGCGAAACGTCTGCGCTCCTCGGTGGAGGTGTCGCCCGAGCGGATCGCCACCGAGATCTCCGGCACCGGGAGCCCGAGCCGCCGGGCGGTCTGCCGCAACCCGGCCAGCGGTGCCCTGAGGTTGCGTTCGACGTCGACCGCCAGCGCCTTGAGCGGGGACACGTAGAGCACCCGGCACCGCCGGGAGGGCTCCTCCTCCGTCCGTTCCTCCGCCCGCGCCGCCAACCGGTCGAGTGACCACAGGAACGCGGCCAGGGTCTTGCCCGACCCCGTCGGCGCGACCACGAGAGTGTCGTCGCCCCGGGCGATGGACGCCCACGCGCCCTCCTGCGCGGCGGTCGGGGCGGAGAAGGCTCCGGTGAACCACTGCCTGGTCACGGGGGTGAAGAGACTGAGCGCCCCGCCCATGGGATCGGTGTCCGCCTCACGCACGTGAGATCGCCCCCTCGTCTCGTCCCGGCCGGACGGCCCGGCCACCGCTCCATGGTGCACGGCGCCACCGACAGAATCCGTCCCACTCCCTCACCCCACTGATAGGGGGAAAGATCACAATAAGTCGTCCTTAATAGCTTTTATCCAAATTTGTGATGCCAGCCGGGGCCCGGAAGTGGGGCATGAGTCAGAAAAGGTTCATCCACCATCAAGACGGAGATAGATCCCAGGTGAGCAACCAAGCCGGTGAGCGTGCGCGATGAGCATCGACCACCCCGCCATCGAGGCGGCACGTGAACGAATCAGGGCGGAGCACCTCAGGGATCACCGTCCGCCGAGCAGCGTCAGAGGCCTGCACCACGTCGCGCTGCTCTGTTCGGACGTCGAGACCACGATCGCCTTCTATCAGGACCTGCTGGAGTTCCCCCTCACCGAGATCGTCGAGAACCGCGACTACCGAGGCTCGAACCACTTCTTCTTCGACGTGGGAAACGGCAACCTGCTGGCCTTCTTCGATTTTCCCGGCCTGGACGTCGGCCCCTACCGGGAGGTGCTCGGCGGCCTGCACCACATCGCCCTGTCCGTCGATCCGGCCACCTGGGAACGACTGCGCGGCAAGCTGGAGGCCGCCGGGGTACCGCACCAGATCGAGAGCGGCGCCTCCATCTACTTCCGGGACCCCGACGGCACCCGCCTGGAACTGCTCGCCGACCCCCTCGGCGAGATGTACGGCTCACACGTCCTGTGACGGGGGCCTTCCCGGGTGGGAAGGCCCTTGCGCCCTGGCAGGTCGTGGATCCGCGCCCCCGTCGGACACCGGACGCGGCCCTGGGAATGCCGTGAAACACGGGAAACCGCCTGCTCTCCCGTCTTCGGTTCGGAAAGGCCGCACCTGAGAGGAGTTTTCGCGTGACGCGTCCTCGTTTCCATGCTCCCGGTGTGAAGTCCGGAGAAACGCCCGGATAGTACGGCCGTCGCGTTGATCTGGAGGAATGCGTATCTCGGAAGAACGCGGTCTTCGGTAGCATGGCGTGCGCTCTGTCATTCGGTCATGTCATGACCAAAAGCGCGGATAGGGTGAACTGAATCGCCGCCGAAGGTCCTTGGCCGGTCCTTTCGCGCGCCGGAAACCGCCGAAGGGGAAACCATGGTCGAGCGCGTCCCATGGATTCCCGTGACATATGCGGATCTCGTTCCGGTTTCCCGTCCGCCTGACCGCGCAGGCGACCGCGGAGTCCAAGGTCCCGCACCTGGCCGCGCACCTTTCCCGAAAGGCCCAGCCCGGCCCCCTCATCCTTCTCTCCGGGACACCGATGTCGTTCTCCTCCTCCTTGTTCCTGTGGTTCTTCATGCCGGTCACGCTGCTGGCCTACTGGGTGCTCCCCTCGCACTGGCGCAACTCCCTCGTCGCGGTGGTCAGCCTGGTCTTCTACACCTGGGGGGCGGGGCCGTACACGGCGTTGCTGCTGTCGGTGATCGCCGTGAACTACGCCATGGGCCTCGCCCTGGACTCGGAGCGGCTCAGGGAACGTCCGCGGACACGCAGGGGCCTGCTGGTCACGACGATCGTGTGGGACCTCACGATCCTGGGGGTGTGGAAGTACGCCGGGTTCGCCAGCCGTCAGATCGACGCCCTGTCGAGCGCCCTGGGACTGGGGCACAGCCCGATCGTGAGCCTCGCCCTGCCGATCGGCATATCGTTCTTCACCTTCCACCACCTGTCCTACGTGGTGGACGTCTACCGGCGCAGCAGGCCAGCCCAGCGGAGTCCGGTGCGGTTCGTCACCTACATCGCGATGTTCCCCCAGCTCATCGCCGGGCCGATCGTCCGGTACCACGAGATCTCCGAGCAGCTCTCCGACACCCGGCGTGACCGGTACGCCGACTTCGCCGCGGGCTTCCCCCGGTTCGCCCTCGGGCTGGCCAAGAAGGTGATCGTCGCCGACACGATCGCCCCGGTCGCGGACGCCGCGTTCGCCCACGCCGGAGGCCAGATCACCACCCCGACCGCCTGGCTGGGGGCCGTGGCCTACACGCTCCAGATCTACTTCGACTTCTCCGGATACTCCGACATGGCCATCGGCCTGGGCATGATGCTGGGCTTCCGGCTTCCGGAGAACTTCGACCGACCGTACTCGGCGTACTCGGTGACGGACTTCTGGCGGCGCTGGCACATGTCCCTGTCCCGCTGGTTCCGCGACTACGTCTACATCCCGCTCGGCGGCAACCGCCGGGGCACCCTGGTCACCTACCGCAACCTGCTGGTCATCTTCGTGCTCTGCGGCTTCTGGCACGGCGCCAACTGGACATTCCTCGTCTGGGGTCTGTACCACGGAGGCCTGCTGGTCGCCGAGCGGCTGCTGGGCTGGGACCGCCCGCCGGGCACCGTCACGACCGCGGTGCTGCGTCGTGCCGTGACCTTCCTGCTGGTCGTGGTCGGCTGGGTGTTCTTCCGGGCGGAGACGATGACCGGGGCGGTCGACGTCCTCCAGGCGATGTTCGGCTGGCGGCCCGGCGGCCTGGACGAGTTCACGGCCTTCGCGCTCAACCACCAGCGGACACTCACCCTCGCGCTGGCGCTGGGCGTGGTGCTGCTGCCGGCCTCGTTCACACTCGGCCGCCTGGTCGAGGCGGGGCGGGGCCGTACGGCGGTGGCGGCGCGCGTCGTGGTGACGTGGGTGGCCGCCCCCTACTCCGCCGTCCTGGTCGCCGCGGGCACCTTCAGCCCGTTCCTGTACTACCAGTTCTGAGAGAGAGGCCGTCGATGACCGCAGTCGAGACCGAACCGGCGACCTCGGGGACCCGGCCCCGTCGCCTCCGGGGGCGGCTGCCGACGCTGCTTGCGGCGGGGCTGTTCTTCTTCGGGCCCGCGCTGGCCTTCGCCCTGGGAGACCGGGCCGTCGAGATCGAGAACCGGAGACTGCCGGAGTTCCCCTCACTGTCGGAGGGCTGGGACCTCATCCCGAAGGCCGAGTCCTGGGCGGTGGCCCACCTGCCGCTGCGGCAGTACGCCATCCGTGGCAACGCCGCCCTGTCGGAGGGGGTGTTCGGCCAGCTCCCGTCGTACAACACCGGCAGGAAACCGACCTATCCCCGGGCGATCGAGGGCCGTAACGGCTGGCTCTACTTCGGGGACGACGTGATCGAGGCGTGCGGGCCGCGCTGGAGCATCGCCGAGACCCTGGAGCGGACACGAAGGCTGGCCGAGATCGTGCGGAGATCGGGCAGGAGGTTCGTGCTCACCGTCGCGCCGGACAAGACCACCGCCTATCCCGACGAGCTCCCGGAGCGCTTCCTCGGCCAGGGATGCCTGCAGAGGCGCAAGAAGGAGTTCTGGGCGGCGCTTGAGGCGGCCCGCCCGCCCGGCTACATGGACCTGCGGGGCCCGCTCCAACGACTGCGCGTGGAGACCGGCGCGCCGACCTACTGGCGGACCGACAGCCACTGGAACGAGCGTTCGTGCGGACTGTACGGCACGACACTGGCCCAGACGCTCGACCCCCGGCTGGCGCGGGGAACGAGCCTGGTCAAGGTCGGGCAGGAGCCCAGGGTCGGCGACCTCGGGCCGATGCTGGGCACGCCACGCGAGGAGATCATCGACCGGTGGTCCCTGGTCAGGCAGGGGGTACGGCGGACCAAGCAGGACGACACGCAGCTGCCCACCTCCTTCAGCACGGCCAACGCCTCCTCCGGGGCGCCGCTGTACGAGCCGAGGACCCTGCTCGTCGGTGACTCGTTCACCCGTAACTCGCTGCCGTGGATCACGCCGTACTTCGCGGACCTGACCTATCTGCGCAGTGACGCGCCCGCCAAGGCGGGACCCGGGTACGTCGCGGAGAAGGTCGCCGGGAGCGAGACGGTGGTGTTCGAGATGGTGGAGCGCTACTTCGTCGGCGGGCACGGGGAGATGCTGGACGACGCGACCCTCGCCGCGATCGAGAAAGCGCTGCGCTAGCCTCTCCGTCCTCGCGATTCGATCAGGATCCGAACATCCGTAAAGGAGTGCCGAAAGCGTTTTTGTATATGGCGTCATGTCGCCCGTGCGGCGGGTGGCCCTTTCCCGTTCGGAGGGTGATGGCTTCATCACGGCTCGTGATGAATGTTCGGTCGTCGCCTCCGTGAAATCGGATTTCTCTCGTGGGGCAGGGGGCGGGCGCGCGCCGCGGCGGGGCTCCTCGATCCATGGCGTCCGGCACCCGTGGCCGGGGTCATACTTGGGGGATGCGCCTGTCGGATTTCTGGGACCGGATGAAACTGCACTTCGGTGACGCCTACGCCGAGTCGTGGGCTCGCGACTACATCCTGGCCGAGCTGGGCGGCAGGACGGTGGACCAGGCGCTCGCCGACGGTTTCGCGGCCAAGGACGTCTGGCGGGCGGTGTGCGGGGTGATCGACGTCGCCCCCCGCCTGCGCTGAGGGCCCCGCCCCGGCCTCCGGGGCGCCTGCGTTCCCAGGCCGTGGGTTTCGCGCGAAACGCCGCCGGATATGGCCGCCCCTTTCCCTGCGCCGATCTTGAAGCGTGTTCCCCGGGCGGACGGGCCGGTCACCGGAAATTTTCCGGGACATGTCAACTAGCTGGGTAAATAAGCGCTTCGTGATCGTCCCGCCCATCACACGGGTGAGCGGGCCTCGCCGGCCATGCCGAACTTCGTATGGTTCCTCGTGTTGATCGACTTTTCTCGTAAGGCCGCCACCTGGCCGAATATCGTTCCGGTCGCAAATAGCGAGGGTTAAGTCACAAAAATTGGTAGATACATTGCGATCGCACTGTTGTATACCCGAGGTATGCGTATCCGGATAGTGGGGGTCTGTCCGCTGTGTCTCTTGTCGACCGCGAGCCGACCCGCCCCATGACCCATGGTCCGCCCGTCAGGGACGGGCCCGCCGGGAGGGCGCCCCGGCCGACACACGCGCTCGGCCTCCGCGTGCGGCGGCCGTACCTCGTGATCTGGAACCTTCGCGATCTCCTGACGGCCCGTGCGCGGGCCGTGCCCTCAGGCACGCAGGACGAGAGCCGCCGAAACCGCGATTTCCCAGGCCAGATACGGTGACGATGAAGAATGCCACCCAGAAGAAGACGGTCCTTCTGGCCGAGAGCCGCACGCTTCTCCGGATCGGACTGAGGGAGATCCTCGACGAGACCGGAGACATGGCGGTGACCGGTGAGACGACCGACTCGACGGACACCATCCGCAGCATCCGCGACCTGTGCCCCGAGGTCGTCGTGATGGGACCGCTCAGCGACTGCGCCGACTCCGTCGAGGCGACCAGGAAGATCGTGGCGGAGCTCCCCGGCGAGACCCCTCGCTTCCTCGCGCTCGTCGACGCCTGGGACGCCCGCTCCCTCGACATGGCCGAGCCCGAGGTGGGAGGTCTGCTGTTCACCAACGCCTCGGCCGAGGAACTGCGTGCCGCGATCAGGATGCTGTCCGCCGGATACTCCTTCCTGGCCCCCGAGGCGTGTCAGCGGACCGTCAGGACCGCCGCGACGGGATCGCCCAGGACGCCGCCGGTGACCGACATGACCAGCAGGGAACTGGACGTATTGCGCCTGCTGGCCCGTGGCTACACCAACGCGGAGATCTCCAGGGACCTGTCACTCAGCGAGAGCACCGTCAAGTCCCACGTCCAGAACGTGCTGCACAAGAAACACCTGCGCAACAGGGCGGGCGCGGTGATCTACGCCTACGAGACGGGCCTGATGAAGGTCGGGGAGAACCCCGTCCACCTGTCCCGCAGGAGGTATCCGCAGGAGGAACGCAGCCGGGCGGCCAACGCGTAACGGGAGGTCAGTCCACTTGCCCGCCCATTGGCACTTTCGCGAGATCATGCCGCTTGCCACGATGACACCCCGTGACGTTCATACGAGACAAGGCCGACAGGCGGCGCGGCATGATCGGTGCGGCGACCGCGATGTTCTGCGTCGGCACACTGACGGGGGTCTCTCCCGCGCTCCACGGCTATCCCGTGTACGGCGGGCAGGCGGTGCGCTACGCCGTCGGCGCGGTCCTGCTGTTCGCCGTCGTCAAAGCCAGGCGGCTGCCACCGGTCAGGCTGACCCGCCGCGAGATCCTTCTCGTCGCCGCCCTGGCCCTGGTCGGGCTGGCGGCGTTCAACGTGTTCGTGGTCGAGTCGACCCGCTACGCCGACCCGGCGATGGTCGGCACGATCGTGGCCACCGTCCCCATCGTCTTCGCGGTCGCCACACCGCTCATGGAGGGCAGGAGGCCGACCCCGCACGTCGTGGTCGCGGCGGTCGTGGTCGCCACGGGGGCGGCCGTCACGATCGGCCTGGGCGGCGCGACGCTCGTCGGGGTGCTGCTCGCGCTCGGCGCGCTCGGCGGGGAGGTCGGCTTCTCACTGCTGGCGATCCCGCTCCTGCCGAAACTCGGCGCCGTCAGGGTCGCCGCCTACTCGGCCGCCGCCTCCGTGCCGCTGCTGCTGATCGCCGGGGCCGTCGTCGACGGACCGCGGATGCTGCGGACGCCCACGTCCTCGGAGGCGGGGGCGCTGGCCTACCTCGCCGTCGTGGTCACCGCCTTCGCGTTCTTCTGCTGGTACGACGCGCTGCCCCGGCTCGGCGCGGAACGGGCCGGCCTGTTCTCCGGCTTCCTGCCGCTGGGCACCATCGTCGCCGCCGTCGTCCTGGGGACGGGCCACCCCGGCTGGCCGGAGTTCGCCGGGGCCGCCCTCGTCGTCGTGGGCCTGCTGATCGGGCTACAGCCGACGGGCCCCTCCATCTCGACGGCGGGCCGTCAGCCGGTCGAGCAGCGAGAGTAACGGGGCCGTCGCGGCGGTCGTCACCAGCGCCATGGCCACCAGCACGACGAACAGCCGTTCGCTGAGCATCCCCAGGGCGAGCCCGAGGTTGAGCACCACCAGCTCCGTCAGGCCCCTGGCGTTGAGAAGCACTCCGAGCGAGGCCGAGTCGGGCCAGCTCAGCCCGGTCGAGCGGGCCATCAGCATCGGACCGGCCAGCTTGCCCAGCATCGAGACCGCCACGACGAGCACGGTCACGCCGAGCAGTGAGGCGTCGAGCCCGCTGCGCCAGACGTCCGTGCGCAGCCCCGTGCCCACGAAGAAGAACGGCAGCAGCAGAAGCCCCGAGACGGAGTTGATCCGCTCGGTCAGCCGGGACAGGGATCCGGAGGGACAGCACAGGCCGTACAGGAACGCGCCGAAGATGGCGTGAATCCCGATCGCCGAGGTCACCGCGGAGGAGGCGAGCAGGCCCGCCAGCAGCACCAGCAGGCGTATCTCCGGCCGGTCCTCAAGCGCGGTGAGAATCCTGGCCAGCCAGGGACGGACCAGCCAGGTCATCACGACGCCGTAGGCGAGCACCAGCGTCACGGTGAGCGCCGCCCTGACCGGGGTGTCCCGGCCCGCGACCGCGGTCATCACGGCGATCAGGCACCAGGCGACCACGTCGGCGATCGCCGCGCACAACATGCTCAGCCTGCCCAGCGGGGTACGGAACATGTCCCGTTCGACCAGGATGCGGGCGAGCACCGGGAAGGCGGTGATCGACAGGGCGGAGCCGAGGAACATCGCGAAGACCACCGGGCTGGCCTGAGGCCCGGCCCAGTCGCGATACAGCAGGCTCGCCAGGAGCGCGCCGCCGAGGAAGGGACCCGCGATGCCCGCGTGGGCGATCGTCACGGCGGCCCCGCCCTGACCGCGGAAGGAGGTCTGCCTCGTCTCCTGGCCGACCACGAACATCAGGGCGATCAGCCCAAGGTCGGCCAGGCCCTGCAGGACGGGACGCACCTCGGCGGGGAAGAGCCAGGCGCTCACGCCGGGCAGCAGCGCGCCGAGCACCGAGGGCCCGAGGCAGAGCCCGGCGAAGATCTCCCCGACGACGGGCGGCTGCCCCACGCCCCTGGCCAGCCGTCCGAAGAGCCTGGCGGCCAGGATGACCACGGCTATCGCGGCGAACAGCTGGACGCTGTGTTCGACGGGACCGGAGGCGGAGGGCACCGGCCGCGCCGTGCCCGCCGAGGTCCCCAGCATCACCAGCAGGCCCACGGCCGCCAGCGCGGGCAGGATCGCGGTCAGGGCGTAGACGGCGGCGCCCGCCCCGCGGCGTGAGACGGGGGTCCCCGACGGGCGGGGATCGAGCTCGACCGTGCCCGTGGGCGTCGGCGTCATCGTGCCTCCGAGGTGAGCAGACGGCGGTGGATCTTGCCGTTCGGTGTCCTGGGCAGCTCGTCGACGTGCCGGACGGCGTCGACGATCATGTGCCGGGGCAGCGAGGCCGCGCAGTGGCGCTTGATCTCCAGCAGGTTCGGGCGCTCGGCCCCAGAGGGCACCAGGTAGGCGACCAGCCTGGCGTCGATGCCGCTGCCGGTCAGCACGACCGCCGCGTCGCCGACGGCGGGATGAGCCTGCAACACCGCCTCGATCTCGCCGATCTCGACCCGGTACCCCCGGATCTTGACCTGTCCGTCACGCCTGCCGAGGAAGCGGTAGTCGCCGTCGTCCTGCAGCAGCACCAGGTCACCCGTCGCGTACGGCCCGGCCTGCGGCGCGGAGCCCCAGTACCCCAGCATCACCGTCGGCCCGTCGACGACCAGCTCGCCCTCCTCGCCGGGACCTGCCACGCTCCCGTCCTGCCTGACCGCCCACACCCGGTCACCGGAACAGGCCCGCCCGATGGGGACCGGCGTGGTCCTGTCCCCGGCCACCTCGCCGACCTCGTGGAAGGTGCACACGTTGGTCTCCGTCGGGCCGTACAGGTTGAGCATGCGCACCCCGGGCAGGTGCTCACGGAGCCTGCGCAGATGCGTCACCGGGTACGGCTCGCCGGCGAACAGCAGCGCGCGCAGCGCCGAGGGGCGCGCGTCGAGCAGCCCGCCGTCGCGGGCCATCAGGATCAGCGCCGAGGGCACCGAGTACCACACGGTGATCCGCCGGTCCAGCAGGAAGTCGACCAGCAGGCGCGGGGCGTAGGCCGTCTCCTGCGGGATCAGGTGCACCGAGGCCCCCGCGTGGAAGGCGACGTACAGGTCCAGCACCGACAGGTCGAAGTGGAAGGGGGCGTGGTTGGCGAAGCGGTCTGCGGGGACGGCCCCGAGCTCGGCGGCGGCCCAGCCGACGAAGGCCAGCGCGTTGCGGTGTGACAGGCAGACGCCCTTCGGCACGCCGGTCGAGCCCGAGGTGTACAGGATGTAGGCCAGGTCGTCGGCCGTCCCGTCCGGCTCCGGCAGCGGCGGCGGGGTGCCCTCGGGTCCCGGGCCGGGCGCCGGGACGTCCACGCCGTTGAGCTCCAGCGTCCGCAGGCGCTCGGGGGAGGTGACCACGGCGCGCGGCGCGCAGTCCCGCACCAGGTGGACGGCCCGCTCGACCGGGCTGAGCGGATCGACGGGCACGTAGGCGGCCCCCAGACGCAGCACCGCCTGGGTCGCTACCACGGCCCGCGCCGACTTGTCGAGCCAGAGCGCCACCCGGTCGCCCCGCCGTACGCCGGTCGCGGCCAGCGCGTGCGCCAGGCGGTCGGCCTCGGCGTCCAGCTCGCCGTAGGTCAGGGCGGCGTCCGGCCCGGCGACGGCGAGCGCCTGCGGGGCGCGGCGGGCGCTCCGGCGGACGAGTTCGTGCAGTCTCACAGCCCCAGCTCCTTGACGATCTGTTCGAGCTGGATCTCCGTGGTGCCGGAGAAGACGGTCGAGGGCAGCGCGTCCCGCAGCGCGCGCTCCACCCCCGCCTCGCCGCGGATGCCCGCCCCGCCGAAGATCTGCACGGCGTCGAGACCGGCCTGCACCGCGCCCTCGCTGACCGCGAGCTTGGCCATCGCGACGTCGAGTACGGCGCGCTCGCCTCGGTCGAGCCGCCAGCAGGCCCGCCACAGCAGCAGCCGTGCCGCCTCAAGGCGCAGCCGCAGCCGCGCGATGCGGTGCGAGACCGCCTGGTTGTCGGAGACACGGCGGCCGAACTGCCTGCGCTCCCCGGAGTGCTCGACGACCGCGTCGAGCAGCCGTTCGGTCAGGCCCAGGTAGCCGGCGAACAGGCAGGTGCGCTCCCAGCGCATCGAGGACTGGAAGATCGCCGCCCCCTGCCCCCGCACACCGAGCATGGCGTCCGCCGGGACACGGCACCCGTCGAGCCGGACCCGCGCGGCGGGGACGCTCTCCAGCCCCACCTTGCGGAACGGCTCACCGACGGTCAGTCCCGGCGTGCCGCGTGACACGGCGAACGCGCTGACCCCCATGTGCCCGAAGGCCGGGTCGGTCGAGGCGTAGACCGTGAAGACGTCCGCGATCGGCGCGTTGCTCACGAAGGACTTGACCCCGGTGATGACGTAGTCGTCGCCGTCGCGGACCGCGCGCGTCGTCATCGCGGTGACGTCCGAGCCCGCCTCGTCCTCGGTGATCGCGTTGGCGCCGACCAGTTCGCCGGAGCACAGGCCGGGGAGCGTCGCCGCACGCAGCTCCGCGCCGCCGTGCTCGGCGATGGGCATCGCGCAGGCGAACAGGTGCGCCATGGTGGCGAAGACCAGCCCCATGTCCTGGCAGCCCCGGCCGAACGCCTCCACGGTCAGCGCCGTGTCCAGGAAGCCGAGTCCGCCGCCGCCGTACTCGGCGGGCACGGACAGGCCCGTCAGGCCCAGCGCCGCGCACCGCCCCCAGTCCTCACGGGTGAGGAACCCGTTCTCGGTCACCGGCCATGTACGTGTCTTTTCCCGGACCAGCTCGTATCGCTCCCGCTGGTCGGAATCCCAGGCGAAATCCACGCTCGGAAGCTTAGGATCGGCCGCTTTCCGCTGTCCTCATCATTCCAGCGGAAGCTTCTGTCCCGGAAACGGGAAAACGTGGGGAACAAGTCTGCCCACTCGTCCTTTCCACCCCCCTACCAAATGAGGAGTCCACCTGTCCTCAGGGTGGCCGGGGAGAGGTGAAGTTCAATATTTGTCAGGAGGACAGTCAGAGCACCGCTTCGTAGTCTCATGCCGGTGGTCGTGCCCGGAGCGACGGCCACGGCGGTGTGATCGCCCGATGGGTCACCCATGAGACGGGAGCTGCGAATGAACGAGTCGGAGGTCTCCGACGTACTCCGCAAATACCTGCAGGAGAGAATCCTTGACACCTCGGACGTGGAGATCGAGCCGGAGACCCCGTTGCTCGAATGGGGAATTCTCAATTCGCTCACGACCACCCGGCTCGTCGGATTCATCAGGGAACAGTACGGGATCGAGATTCCCATGGAGGAGATGGTCGGCGGGAACTTCAAGGACCTGCGGAGCATCAGCGGTCTCGTCGTACGGCTCGGCAGCGAGTGAACGTGTACCGGTGTGCCCGTGAACGTGTCCACGAGGGGAAGGCCAATCATGTCTGACGTTGACTTCGACATCGCGATCATCGGAGGCGGTCCCGCGGGATCCACGATGGCCTCCTACCTGTCGCAGGCCGGGCTGTCCTGCGGCGTGTTCGAGGGCGCGATCTTCCCGCGCGAGCACGTGGGGGAGTCCCTGATCCCCGCGACCACCCCCGTGCTGTCCGACATCGGCGCGCTGCCGAAGATCGAGGCCGCGGGCTTCCCCAGGAAGTACGGCGCCGCCTGGACCTCGGCGATCGACGCGAAGATCCCCACCCTGGGATTCGAGGTCTCCCACGGGTTCGGGACGGCCGAGATCGACTTCAGCGAGCGTGACCAGGCCGGGGTCAACCAGGACTACACCTACCACGTGGACCGCGGGCGGTTCGACCTGATCCTGCTGCAGCACGCCGAGTCGCTCGGCGCCAAGGTCTACGAGGGCATCCGGGTGCGCCGGGTCGACTTCTCCGAGCCCGAGCCCAAGCTGGTCTTCAGCATGGGCCGCAGGGAGACGGACGTGCGGGCGAGGATGGTGATCGACGCCAGCGGGCGCAACACCTTCCTCGGCAGGCAGCTCAAACTCAAGGTCTCCGACCCGGTGTTCAACCAGTACGCGATCCACACCTGGTTCGACGGGCTCGACCGCGGCGCGCTGTCGGTCGACAAGGAGCAGAGCGACTACATCTTCGTCCACTTCCTGCCCATCACCGACACCTGGGTGTGGCAGATCCCCATCACCGAGACGATCACCAGCATCGGGGTCGTCACGCAGAAGAAGCACTTCAGCGAGGCCGGATCCGACTGGGAGACCTTCTTCTGGAGGTGCGTGGAGAGCCGCCCCGAACTGGCCGAGGCGCTGCGCGCGAGCAAGCAGGTCAAGCCGTTCAAGCCGGAGGGCGACTACAGCTACGCCATGCGGGAGATCTGCGGCGACGGCTGGCTGATGATCGGCGACGCGGCCCGCTTCGTCGACCCGATCTTCTCCAGCGGCGTCAGCGTGGCCATGAACAGCGCCAGGATCGCCTCCTACGACATTCTCGCGGCGGCGGAGCGGGGTGACTTCACCAAGCCCTCCTTCGCGAACTACGAGGGCAAACTACGCAACGCCGTGAGCAACTGGTACGAGTTCATCTCCATCTACTACCGGCTCAACATCCTGTTCACGGCCTTCGTCGCCGACCCGAGATACCGCCTCGACGTGCTGAAGATGCTCCAGGGAGACGTCTACGACGGCGGCGAGCCGGTGGCTTTGACCAAAATGCGAGAGATCACCCGCCAGGTCGAGGAGAATCCTGATCATCTCTGGCACAAGCACCTCGGCACGCTGCGCGCCCCCAGCGCGGCGCCGCAGTTCTAGCCGCAGTTCCGAACGGAAGGACCGGGAGATCCGTGAAGAAGTTCATCCTGGCGGAGAACGACCTGCCCCAGCAGTGGTACAACATCCTGCCCGACCTGCCCGCCCCGCTGCCGCCGTACCTCAACCCCGTCACGCACGAGCCGCTGCGCCCTGAGGACCTCGCGCCGCTGCTGCCGCAGGCGGTGATCGAGCAGGAGTTCTCCCCGGAGCGCTGGATCGACATCCCCGAGCAGGTGCGGGACATCTACCGGATGTGGCGGCCGAGTCCCCTGGTGCGGGCCGACCGCCTGGAGAAGGCGCTGGACACCCCGGCGAAGATCTACTTCAAGTACGAGGGCGTCTCGCCCGCGGGATCGCACAAGCCCAACACCGCGATCCCGCAGGTCTACTACAACGCCAACGAGGGCGTGCGGCGGCTGACGACGGAGACCGGCGCGGGACAGTGGGGCTCGGCGCTGTCCTTCGCGGGCAGCCTGTTCGGCGTCGCCGTCACGGTCTACATGGTGCGCGCCTCCTACGAGCAGAAGCCCTACCGCCGCTCGCTCATGCACACCTGGGGCGCCGAGGTGTTCCCCTCCCCGACCAGCCGCACCCAGGCGGGCCGCGACATCCTGGCCAAGGACCCCGACTCGCCCGGCAGCCTGGGCATCGCCATCAGCGAGGCCGTCGAGGACGCCCTGGCCCACGACGACACGAAGTTCGCGCTCGGCTCGGCCATGAACCACGTGGTGCTGCACCAGACCGTCATCGGTCTTGAGGCCAAGCGCCAGCTGGAGATGGCGGGCGACTACCCCGACGTCGTGGTCGGGTGCGTCGGCGGGGGCTCCAACTTCTCCGGGCTGGTCTTCCCCTTCATGGCCGACCGGCTCTCCGGGGAACGGCCGGGCACCAGGTTCATCGCGGCCGAGCCGACCGCCTGCCCGACGCTCACCCGGGGCGCCTACACCTACGACTACCCCGACTCGGCCGGGCTCGGGCCGCTGCTGCCCATGCGCACCGTCGGCCACGACTTCATGCCCGCGCCCATCCACGCGGGCGGCCTGCGCTTCCACGGGGACGCCCCGACCCTGTGCGCGCTGCACGAGCAGGGCTACATCGAGGCCCGCGCCTACGAGCAGAACGAGGTGTTCGCCGAGGCCGTGCGGTTCGCCAGGAGCGAGGGGTTCATCATGGCGCCCGAGTCGTCGCACGCGCTGCGCGGCGCCGTGCAGGAGGCGCTCGCGGCCAAGGAGGAGGGGAGCGAGCGCACGATCCTGTTCGGTCTGTCCGGGCACGGCCACTTCGACCTGGGCGCCTTCGACGCCTACCTGGCGGGCCAGCTTGAGGACTACGCGATCCCCCAGGCCCAGCTGGACGAGGCGCTGAGCCGGCTGCCGAAGATCGCGACGACCTGAGATGGGCGGCGGCTGGATCGACGTGCACCACCACAGCTACCACCCGCCGCTGATCGCCGAGCTGCGCCGGAGAGGGGTGACGCACATGGCACCGGGCGTCCCCCTCCCCGAGTGGACGGTCGAGGACTCCCTCAGGGTGATGGACGCCAACGACGTCCGGGCGGCGATCCTGTCGATCCTGCTGCCGGACGCCGCGCTCGGCCAGGGCGCCGCCTCCCTGGTACGGCAGGCGAACGAGTGGTCGGCCGAGCTGGTGCGCGACTTCCCCGGCAGGTTCGGCGCCCTGGCCGTCCTGCCCATGCCCGACGTCGAGACGACCCTGGCGGAGATCGAGTACGCGCTCGACGTGCTCGGCCTCGACGGGGTCGTCATGAGCGCGAGCCTGGCCGACGGCCGTTACCTGGGCGATCCGGCGTTCGCCCCGGTCTTCGACGAACTCGACCGGCGCGGGGCCGTGGTCTTCGTCCATCCGAACCCGGCCTACCGGTGCGACTGCGCCGGCGGGCCCGGGTTCGCCGCCAAGGTCCCGCCGCCGCTGGTCGACTTCGTCATGGACACCACGCGGGCGGTCGCCGACCTGCTCTTCGGCGGCACCCTCGGCCGCTGCCGCGACATCCGGTTCGTCCTGGCCCACGCGGGCGGCACGGTGCCGTTCCTGGCCTGGCGGCTGGAACTGGCGGCGACCTGGGTACTGCCGGGGGCGGGCGGGCTGGACGTGGCGGGAGAACTGCGGCGGCTGTACTACGAGACGGCCCAGGCGGCCTCGCCCGCGACACTGGCCTGCCTGGCCGAGGTGACCGGCAGGGAGAACGTCCTGTTCGGCACGGACTTCCCGTTCATGCGGGACGCGGTCGTCTCCGGGACCCTGCGTCACCTGGCGGACGCCGGGGACATCCCCTTCCTGGACAACGCCCTGGCCCTGTTCCCCCGCCTGGCGGACAGGCTCGCGGCGGGAAGGGAAGGGGCCGCCGATGCCGCGCGCCTTTGAGGACTTCCACGTCGGGGACGTCTTCGAGCTGGGCAGCCAGAAGATCACCCACGAGGAGATCGTACGGTTCGCCCAGGCGTACGATCCGCAGCCCCGTCACCTCGACCACGAGGACCTCATCGCCAGCGGCTGGCACGTGACGGCGACGTTCATGAGGCTCTACACGGAGGGGGTACTGCTGCACGCCGAGGCGGAGGTCTCCCCGGGCGTGGACGAGCTGCGCTGGCTGCGGCCGGTCAGACCGGGGGACGTCCTGACCGGCCGGGTGACGGTCGTCGGGCTCGCGGCCTCCCTGTCCAGGCCCGACTGCGGGATCCTCCAGCAGCGCGGGGAGTTCCTCGACGACCGGGAACGGCCCGTCATGCGGATCATGATCTACGGCCTGATGCGCAGACGCCAGGCCGCGAACCCCTAACCGTCTCAGACCACGACCTGTACGGCGGGCGCGGGCCCGTGCCTGGCGATCTCCGACCAGGCACGGGCGAGCCGGTGGACGAGTTCGTCGAGGATCTCGGGGGAGAAGGTGAAGGGCAGCCTGATGTGGTTGGTGTGCCCGCCGTCCGGGTCCATCACGGCTCCGGGCACCACGTCGACGCCGTGCCGTACGGCGACCTGGGCGAAGGCCATGGCGTCGACACCGGGCAGCTCGACCCACAGGGCGCCGCCGCCGTCGGGGCGACGCCAGCGCCAGCTCGGCAGCCGGTCCCGCAGCAGGGCGTCGATGTGGTCGAGCTGCAGGCCGAGCTCCTTGGCCCGTTCGGCGAGGATCCGGTCGAGGCGGGGCATCAGCCTGGCCGCGAGGGCCTGGTCGATCACCGGGCTGCCGATGTCGGCGAGGACCTTGCGCCGGGAGAGCCGCTGCACGATCTCGGCGGGCCCGCGGACCCACCCGATGCGCAGGCCGCCCCAGACGGCCTTGGCGAGCGAGCCGAGCGAGAGCATCTCCGTGCCGGGCGGCGCGTAGGCCGCGAGCGGCGCGGGTACGGCCCCCGGTTCCGCGTGGTAGGTCATGTAGGCGTTGTCCTCAAGGACGGGCACCTCGTGCTCGGCGGCCAGTTCCGCGATCCTGCGCCTGCGCGCCGCCGACATGAGCACCCCGGTCGGGTTGTGGTAGGTCGGCATGAGATAGAGGAGCGAGGGTTTGCGCTCCCGCAACATGGCGCCGAGCGTGTGGATCTCAGGCCCCTCCTCGTCGAGCGGTACGGTCACCAGGCGCGCCCCGGCGGAGCGGAACACGTCCAGGCAACCGGGCCAGTTGGGCGACTCGACCAGCACCGTCGCCCCCTGGCTGACGTACAGCTCGGTCACCAGGACCAGGCCCTGGTGCGCGCCCGTCGTCACCACGATCTCGTCGTGCGCGGTCGGCAGGCCGTTCCTCGTCAGGTAACCCGCGATCGCCTCACGCAGCTCAGGAAGCCCGGAGGGGTGGTAGCCGGGCCCGGAAAGCAGGTCGTCCAGGTCGTCGCGGACCAGCTCGCGCAGCGCGACGGCCAGCTCGGGCGCAGCCCCGCCCGCCGCGACCGCGACGGAGATCAGCTCGCCGGGGCCGTCGATCAGCCGCTGGAAGATGGTCATCGCGGTGCCACCGGGCACCCGCCCGTCGGCGGTCGGCCTGCGCACCTTGACGTCCGAGGCGATCCTGGTGCCGCTTCCCTGCCGGCTTGACAGCAGGCCCGCGCCCCGCAGCTCCTGGTAGGCCGCGACCACGGTCGCCCTGCTCACCTGGAGCGCGTCGGCCAGCCCGCGCTCGGAGGGCAGCCGGTCGTCAGGGAGGAGCAGGCCGTCCTCGACGGCCTGCGCCAGCGCGTCCGCGAGCTTGCGATAGAGAGGGCCTCGGCCCGACGCCCAGTCACCGAGGAGCGCGACGATGTCACGCTCGGTGGAAATGCGGTCCATTTTTCCCTCTACTGGATCTGGCCACTTGTGCCAAGGGTGCCAAGAATGGACGCAGTGGGCAATGGAAGTGGACTGGAAAATGACCAATTTTCTCTTTTTCCTGGCCGCGGCCGTGTTCCTGGCCGTGGTTGTGCCGCGTTTCGGCGCGGACACCCGTGACGGCCGGGACTGGAAACCCGCCGATCCCTATCCGCCGGAGCGCGCGGTCGTCACCGCCGTAACCGGCAGGCAGACCGGGCGGGCGCGGGCCGGACGACGTACGCCACGGCGGAGGGCGACGGAGGTAAGGGCGTCCGGCCCGCGCGGGACGGTCGGCGTGCGTCACCCGTAGGTTCCCCGGCCCCCCGGGCGGCGGCGTTTCGCCGTGCGCGGATCAGGGGCCGGGGTCGGGGGCGCTCAACAGCCGGTCGAGGGACTCCGCGGTCCCGCGGGGGTTCCCTGCCTTCTCCCGGCCGTCGGGGGACCACAGGAAGAGCCATCCGTCTCCGGCCGGGGTGGCGAAGACGATCGTCTGTCTCAGGCTCTCCGGATGCCACACCCACAGCACCGGGTCGTCCCCGCCGACCATGCGGCTGGCCAGCCCCTGCCGCGACAGCTCGGCGGACAGGGACCCAAGGTAGGTCAGGCGTTGCTGGCTGAACGTGCTGGTCACGTCGGCACCTCAGAGTCGGCTGCCCCCAGGATCGCCCCAGGTCAGCCCCCTGACAACAGGCATGGGGGAATTCTCGGAAATATCGCCTTCCGGATGGGGTGGGTCGTCCCGCACGCCCCGGAACATGCGCTGTCGTCCGGCCTCGCTCGAACAGTCGTTCGGCTATATTGGACGCGCTGACGCTCCTCGGCGTGCTCTCCGGAAAATGTCGGTGGCACCCCGTAGCTTTCTGGCAACCGATCCAACCCGCGACCCTCCAGGGGGGCTCCCATGGCAGCTAACGACCGCGAGAAGGCGCTTGAGACCGCCCTCGCCCAGATCGAGCGGCAGTTCGGCAAGGGCTCCGTCATGCGACTCGGTGACGAGGCACGTGCGCCCATCGAGGTGATCCCGACCAGTTCCATCGCGCTCGACGTCGCCCTCGGCATCGGCGGTTTCCCGAGGGGCCGCATCATCGAGGTCTACGGTCCCGAGTCCTCCGGTAAGACCACGGTCGCCCTGCACGCCGTGGCCAACGCCCAGCGGGCCGGCGGCATCGCGGCCTTCATCGACGCCGAGCACGCCCTCGACCCCGAGTACGCCAAGAAGCTCGGCGTCGACACCGACGCGCTGCTGGTCTCCCAGCCCGACACCGGTGAGCAGGCGCTCGAGATCGCCGACATGCTGATCCGTTCCGGCGCCATCGACCTGCTGGTCATCGACTCGGTCGCGGCCCTGGTGCCGAAGGCCGAGATCGAGGGCGAGATGGGCGACAGCCACGTCGGCCTCCAGGCCCGCCTGATGTCCCAGGCGCTGCGCAAGGTCGCGGGCGCGCTCAACAACACCGGCACCACCGCGATCTTCATCAACCAGCTCCGCGAGAAGATCGGCGTCATGTTCGGCTCGCCTGAGACCACGACCGGTGGAAAGGCGCTGAAGTTCTACGCCTCGGTCCGTCTCGACATCCGCCGCATCGAGACGCTGAAGGACGGCACCGAGGCGGTCGGCAACCGCACCCGGGTGAAGGTCGTCAAGAACAAGATGGCTCCGCCCTTCCGCGTGGCCGACTTCGACATCCTCTACGGCGTCGGCATCTCCCGCGAGGGCGGCCTGATCGACATGGGTGTCGAGCACGGCTTCGTCCGCAAGTCCGGCGCTTGGTACACCTACGAGGGCGACCAGCTCGGCCAGGGTAAGGAGAACGCCCGTAACTTCCTGAAGAACCACCCCGACATCGCCAACGAGATCGAGAAGAAGATCAAGGAGAAGCTCGGCATCGGCCCCCGCCTGGACAGCCCGGCCACCCCGCCGCCCGCCGCTCCGGCCCCCGCCGCCTCCTCCGGCCGTGGCTCCAAGGCCTCGACCCCCAAGCCGGGCGACGCCTGATCCGGGCTGACCGATGACGACGGGACCTGATTCCGGTCCGGCCGGTGAGGCCGGGCCGCGAGACTGGGGTGCCTGGCCCGACTCGGAGGACACCCGGCGGGACCGGCGCGGCCGGGGCTCCTCCCGGGGCACGCGTGCCCGGGGGAGGCGCGCCGGGCGCGCGGGGGAGGGGGACGGTCTCCTGCCCGACGGTCCGGCCGAGGGGTCGGTGGCGGCCCGGGGGCCCGACGCCGATCCGCAGGCGGTGGCGCGGGCGATCTGCCTGCGGCTGCTGACCATGGCGCCACGCACCCGGGCTCAGCTCGCCGAGGCGCTCCAGCGGCGCGAGGTGCCGCAGGAGGCCGCCGAGGCGGTGCTGGAGCGTTTCTCCGAGGTCGGTCTCATCGACGACGAGGCGTTCGCCGAGGCGTGGGTGAGCTCCCGTCACACGGGGCGGGGGCTGGCCAGGAAGGCGCTCGCCTCGGAGCTGCGCCACCGAGGGGTCGACGAGGACATCGTCAAGGACGCGGTCGAACGGCTCGACCCCGAGCGGGAGGCCGAGACGGCGCGCGCCCTGGTCACGCGCAGGCTGTCCTCGACCCGTGGTCTGGATCCCGCGGTCAGGACCCGCAGGCTGGCGGGCATGCTCGCCAGAAAGGGCTACGGCCCCGGGCTGGCCTTCCGGGTGATCCGTGAGACTTTGGAGAGCGAGGAGGCGGACAATTTCCCCTCCTCACCCTCTTCCATGGACGAACACGACTATTCGGAGGATTGACCCGGGAGCCGGTGGCCCCAGGCGCCCCTCCCCATTCCGTACGGCCGCCGCCCCGGTCCTGACGGGTGTCGTCGCCGTCGGCGAAACCTGAGCGGCCGGCGAGCCGGTGCGTCCTGCGGCCGTGCCGTACGGGGGAAAGGGGGGTCGCTTCACGTTCGAGTGTTTCCCGGTGCGCCTTTGCTTGCCCGTTACCTCTTTGACGCTTAACCTCGACGGCAGTGAGGAGTTACTCCGCGCAGCGCGGATTGTCATAACGGTAAATTGCGGACGAACAAGCTTCATGGATGCGGGCAGGCGACAGAGCCGGTGGGATGGGCTGATGCGGCGTCGCTCCCGGATCAACATATGTCCTGGTGATACCACCATGTGGACTTTCCGTGCCGTGCGTGTGACGCCTCGTGTCTTGCTATTGGCAACGCGAGGAGGGCGGGGCGCGCATGAATTCGGTTGTGGTCGTCACTTTGACGGTCGCGGTCGCGGTTCTCGCCGTGGCGATGATAGCCGCGCTGATCGTGTTGCTACGCCGTACCGGCGGAGCACTGGGACGGCCGAGCGGTCCCTCACCCGAGCAGCTTGAGGAGATCCAGACCGAACTTGAGGTGGCCAGGCAGGAGGCCGCCGAGATTCGCGCCAAGGCGGAGAACGACGCCGGAGACCTTCTACGCAGGTCGGAGGCCGCCGTGGAGGCCGCCGCCGGGCTGCGCAAGGAGGCGGAGGCCGAGAGCAGGCTCCTGAAGCAGGAGCTCAAGGAGTTCCGCTCCGACCTCGAACGCAGGGAGAAGCGGCTCGCCGAACGGGAGCAGCGGCTCGACGAGGAGGCCAGGCGCCAGGCCGAGCGGGCTCGCAAACTGGCCGAGACGGAGACCGAGCTCGCCGACCGCCGCGAGGACCTCGACCGGGCCGCCCAGGAACGCAGGGCCGTCCTGGAGAGGGTGGCCGGGCTCACCGGCGAGCAGGCCAAGACCGAACTGGTCAAAGAGATCGAGAACCAGGCCAAACGTGAGGCCGCCCTGATCGTCAGAGAGATCGAGGGCCAGGCCCGCAAAGAGGGGGAGAAGCGCGCCACCAAGATCGTGACACTGGCGGTCCAGCGGGTGGCCACCGAGCAGACCGCCGAGTCCGTCGTCAGCGTCCTGCACCTGCCCGGCGACGAGATGAAGGGCCGCATCATCGGTCGTGAGGGCCGCAACATCCGTGCCTTCGAGTCGACCACCGGGGTCAATCTGATCATCGACGACACCCCCGAGGCGGTCCTGCTGTCGTGCTTCGACCCGGTCCGCAGAGAGACCGCCAGGCTGACGCTGGAGAAGCTCGTCCTCGACGGGCGCATCCATCCGCAGCGCATTGAGGAGGCCCACGAGCGCAGCAGGGCCGAGGTCCAGGACCTGTGCGTGCGCGCCGGTGAGGACGCGCTGGTCGAGCTCGGCATCACCGAGATGCACCCCGAACTCGTCACCCTCCTCGGCCAGCTCCGCTACCGCACCTCCTACGGGCAGAACGTGCTCGGCCACCTGGTCGAGTCCGCCCACATCGCCGGGATCATGGCGGCCGAACTCCGGCTCGACCCTCTGTTGCTCAAGCGCTGCACACTCCTGCACGACATCGGCAAGGCGCTCACCCACGAGGTGGAGGGCAGCCACGCGCTCATCGGCGCCGAGATCGCCAGACGGTACGGCGAGCACGAGGACGTGGTCCACGCGATCGAGGCCCACCACAACGAGGTCGAGGTCAGGACCGTCGAGGCCGTGCTCACCCAGGCCGCGGACGCGATCAGCGGTGGCAGGCCGGGGGCCAGGCGGGAGTCCCTCGAAGCGTACGTCAAGCGCCTTGAGCGGCTGGAGGAGATCGCCACCTCCTACGACGGCGTCGAGAAGGTCTTCGCCATGCAGGCGGGCCGAGAGATCAGGGTCATGGTCAAACCCGACGCGATCGACGACATCCAGGCCCAGGTGATCGCCCGGGACGTGGCCAAGCAGGTCGAGGAGGAGCTGACCTACCCCGGTCAGATCCGCATCACCGTGGTCCGGGAGTCCCGCGCCACGGAGTTCGCCCGATAGGGGTCGTCCAGGCGCGGGGTCACCCGGCGTGCCGGAGCCGTCAGGAGTGGAAGATCTGCTGGTAGAAGGCCAGCTCGGTGGCCAGGGCCGTGCTTCGGGTCTCGGCGCGGCGGAAGCCGTGTGACTCTCCCTCGAAGGTGAGGTAGGTGCACGGGATACCGCGCTCGGCCAGGGCGTCGGCGAAGGCCTGCGACTGCTCCGGAGGCACCACCGGGTCGGACAATCCCTGCAGCAGGAGCATCGGGCAGGTCACCTTGGAGACCATGCCCAGCGGTTCGCGGGGGCCGTACAGCGCGGGGTCCGCACCGATCAGCCAGTCGATGTAGCGGGACTCGAAGTCGTGGGTGGTGGTCACGAACGAGGCGAGCGCGCTCACCCCGTAGTAGGAGACGCCGCCCGCGAACGCGTCGGAGGCGCAGCAGGCGGCCATGACCGTCCAGCCGCCCGCGCTGCCGCCCCTGATCGCGATCCGCCGTGAGTCGGCGAGCCCCTCGGCCGCCAGCCACTCGGCCGCGGAGACCGCGTCCTCGACGTCGACGATCCCCCACTGCTCGTGCAGCAGGTCGCGGTAGGCGCGGCCGTACCCGGTGGAGCCGCCGTAGTTGAGATCGAGCACGCCGATGCCCCTGCTGGTGAAGAAGGCCTTCTCCAGGTCGAGCGCGCTGACGCTGTGCGCGGTCGGACCGCCGTGCACGAACACCACGTACGGCGCGGGCCCCTCGCCCCTGGCCTCGGGGCTGACGGGCGGGTAGACGATCGCGTGCACCCGGCGCCCGGCTTTGCCGTCGAACTCGACGGCCCGGGGAACGGGCAGGTAGGCGGGGTCGGGCAGTTCGGTGGCGTCGCGCCGGAACTCCTCGGCGTTCCCCGTCGCGGGGTCGAGCCGGACGACGGCGCGGGGAATCTCCGGGCCGTAGGCGATCGCGGCCACCGCCCGCCCGTCGCACGACAGGGACGGGTGCCAGCCGTCGTAGGGGGTTTCGAGGTCGGTCAGTGTGCCGTCCTCGGGGTCGAGCACGCCCAGGCGCAGGTCTCCCCGGCCGTGCAGCAGGACGATCCGCCCGTCGGCCAGCGGAGCGTAGGGTGCTCCGCCGAGCTGCCACAGCGGTCCTGCGCACTCCTCCTGGAGGGGGTGGAGCGCCCGCGCGGGGGCGCCGCCGACGCCGCTCAGGTAGAGGTTCCACCAGCCGGAGCGGTCGGAGATGAAGTAAAGGCTCAGGTCGTCGCGCCAGGAGGGGGCCAGGACCGACTCCTCAAGGCCTCCGGCCACCGTCCTGGTCAGGCCGTCGGAGAGCCGGGTGACCCGTATCTCGGTGCCGTTCCACGGCATGCGGGGGTGGTCCCAGCAGACGTAGGCCAGGTGTTCGCCGTCGGGCGACAGGGCGGGGAAGGCGTAGAAGTCGCTCCCGCCGACGAGCTCGCGCGTCTCGGCCCCGCCGTCCAGCGGGATGGAGACGATCGAGCGGCTCACCCGTCCTTCGGCGTCGTGCCGCTCGCGCACGCACAGGATCCGCCCTTCGTGGACGGTCATCTCGGCGTAGCGCAGGCCGCACTCGTGCTCGGGTTCCGGCGTGAGGGGCTCGGGCTCGGAGCCGGGGGACAGAAGGTAGAGGCGCTGGTCGGCGAAGTTGGCGAACACCAGCCCCCCGCCGGGGACCAGGGCGTACGGCCGCCCGCCGTACTCGTGGACGCGGGTCCTGGCGTTCCACGGAGCCGCCAGGAGCTGCGTGCGTGTGCCGTCGGCCTCCTGCCGCACGATCGTGGTGCGGCCGCCCTCAAGGGGGCGGTCCTCGGTCCACCACATCTGGGTTCCCGACACCGTCGGGAACCCCAGGCGCAGCCCCGACCGGGCGACACCCGTGGTCGAGATGGGAGAGGGCCAGGTGGCATACGGCCGGACGACCTGCTCGGGGGACATGGCGCCATCCTGCCCGATAACCCGTCCCGTGTCGCCGGTATGGTCCTCATCCCTCGCGGCGTGCGGAAATTCGTTTCCCATGCTCACCTGATGCAGCCTCCCAAACAGTGATGATCAGCTTGTCCCGGACTCCGTCAGTCGACCGCGGAGACGCCGGGGGTCGTTCCGGACACCACGATCGCCCCGGGGGGTTCGACCGGAGCGGCCGTGGTCCTGCGGCTTCGGCGGCTGCGTCTCTCCAGCCAGGTGGCGACGGCGCCGACGGCCAGGTTGATGATGATGTAGACGATCGCGATGACGATCACGGAGGGGATGAGGTTGTTGAAGTTGGACGGCAGCACACGCGCCCCCGCGTTCAACAGGTCCTCGAAGGAGACGATGAACCCCAGCGCGGTGTCCTTCAGGAGCACCACGAGCTGAGAGACGATCGCCGGCATCATGGCCGTGACCGCCTGCGGCAGCAGGATCATCCGCATGACCTGGCCCTTGCGCAGGCCGACGGCGTAGGCCGCCTCCGACTGGCCGCGCGGCACGGCCTGGATGCCCGCCCGCACGATCTCCGCCAGCACCGACCCGTTGTACAGGACCAGGCCGACGACCACGGCGGCGAACGGGGTCACGGTGAGCCCGAAGACCGCGCTCCCGCCGTACATCACCGCGAAGATCATGATGAGCAGCGGGATCGCCCTGAAGAACTCCACCACCACACCCGCGGGGACGCGGATCACGGCGTGGTCGGACAGCCGTCCGATGCCCAGGACGAACCCGAACGGCACCGCGATCAGTGAGGCGACCAGTGCCGCGCTCAGGGTGTTCAGCAGGCCGGGCACGATCAGGTTGAGCCACACGTCGCCCCGCAGGAACGGCGTCCACAGGGCCGGGTCGAGCTGGTTCTTCTCACCCAGCTTGGCCACCATCAGGTAGGCGGCCAGCAGCGCCGCCACGACGACCAGCACCGTGAGCACGGTGTTGCGCGTCCGGGCGCGTGGCCCGGGGGCGTCGTAGAGGACGTCGGCCGAGCGCGCGTTCACCGGACCACCGCCAGCCGCCTGGACAGCCAGGTGAACAGCAGCCCGGTCGGCAGGGTCAGGACCAGGAAGCCGAGGGCGAACCCGAAGAAGATCGGGACGACCGAGTCACCGTGTGCCTCGAAGAGGGTCTTCATCGTCAGCGAGGCCTCGGTCACGCCGATGGCCGCGGCGATCGTGGTGTTCTTGGTCAGCGCGATCAGGATGCTGCCCAGCGGGGCGACCACCGCGCGCAGCGCCTGGGGCAGCACGATCAGCCTGAGGTTCTGGGAGAAGGTCAGGCCGATGGCGCGGGCCGCCTCGGCCTGGCCGACCGGCACGGTGTTGATCCCGGACCTGATCGCCTCGCAGACGAACGCGGCCGTGTAGGCGGACAGCCCGATGATCGACAGCCAGAGGTAGTTCGTGGACAGGCTCGTGGAGAAGGAGATGTCCAGCACCAGGCCCAGGCCGAGCCCGCAGAAGACGATCACCAGGGTCAGCGGCGTGTTCCGCAGGGTGTTGACGTAGACCGTGCCGATGCCGCGCAGCACGGGCAGCGGGCTGACCCGCATCGCGGCCAGGATCGTCCCGAGGACCAGGGCCGCGGCCCCGCTGGCGAGCGTGAGCCGTATCGTCAGCCAGAAGGCGCTCAGGATGGCCGGGAATTCGTCGAGGAGTGCCTGCACTCGTTCCCTCCAGGGAACCCGGGCCGGGACGCGCCCCGGCCCGGGGACGGGTCAGTAGCGCTCGATGGTCGGCGGCGTGGTGAAGAACTTACCGAACTCACCGAAGTTGGCGTCCACGGCCTTCTTCCAGCTTCCGTCGGCGAACATCTTCTCCAGAGCCTTGTTGATCTTCTCGCGGGTGTCCTTGTCCTCCAGCTTCAGGCCGATGCCGTACTTCTCCTCGGAGAAGGGCTTGCCGACGAGGCGGAACTTGCCCGGCGACCGGGCGGCGAACCCGGCCAGGATCGTCGCGTCGGTGGAGATCGCGTCCACCTGCTTGTTCTCCAGCAGCGGCAGGCAGGCGCCGTAGCCCTGCTGCTCGGTGAGGTACTGGCTCTTCCACGCCTCGCCGAACTTGTCGACCAGGCGCTTGGGCGAGGAGGAACCCTGGGCGCCGCACACCTTCTTGTTCCTCAGGTCCTCCTCACCGTTGATCGTCGTGTCGTCGGCGCGGGTCAGGATGTCCTGCCCGGTGACGAGGTACGGCCCGGCGAAGGAGATCTTCTTCTTGCGGTCGTCGGTGATCGAGTAGGTCGCGGCGACGATGTTGACCTGGCCCTGCTGGATGAACGGCTCCCGGTTGGCCGAGATGGCCTCCTTGAACTCGATCTGGTCGTCCCGGTAGCCGAGCTGCTTGGCGACGTATCTCGCCACGTCCACGTCGAAGCCCTTGAACGAGCCGTCCGGCTGTTTCTGGCCGAGCCCGGGCTGGTCGAACTTGATGCCCACGACGAACTTGCCGCCGCCGCTGCCGCCACCGCACGCGGTGAGTCCGGCCACCATGGCGGCCACCGCGACCAACACGGTTCCGGCACGCTGTACACGCATCCTGCTACCTCGTCTTCCCTTGAGAGATACCGGCGGCCCTAGTGCGTAAGGATCTTGGAGAGGAAGTCCCTGGCCCTGTCGGTCCTGGCGGAGGTGAAGAACTCCTCGGGAGTGCTCTCCTCGACGATGCGGCCCTCGGCCATGAACACCACCCGGTCGGCCGCGCGGCGGGCGAACCCCATCTCGTGGGTGACGACCATCATCGTCATGCCGTCGGCGGCCAGGCCGATCATGACGTCGAGGACCTCCTGGACCATCTCCGGGTCCAGCGCCGAGGTCGGCTCGTCGAACAGGATCATCTTGGGGTTCATGGCCAGGGCGCGGGCGATGGCCACGCGCTGCTGCTGGCCGCCGGAGAGCTGGGCGGGGTACTTCGCCGCCTGGGCGCCGATGCCGACCCGCTCCAGCAGCTCCATGCCCAGCGCGCGGGCCTCGGCCTTGCCCAGGCGGCGCACCTTGACCGGGCCGAGGGTGACGTTCTCCAGGATCGTCTTGTGCGCGAACAGGTTGAAGGACTGGAACACCATGCCGACCTCGGCCCTGAGCATGGCCAGCGCCCTGCCCTCCGCGGGGAGCGGGCGCCCGTCGAAGGTGACCGTGCCGTCGTCGACGGTCTCCAGCCTGTTGATCGTCCGGCACAGGGTCGACTTCCCGCCTCCCGAGGGGCCGATGACCACGACGACCTCCCCCCTGGAGATCGTCAGGTCGATGTCACGCAGGACGTGCAGGTTGCCGAAATGCTTGTTCACGTTCGTGAGGACGACCAGAGGAGTCGCTTCCCCGTTCTCCGTCATGAAACACAACGTAAATCCGTGATCGGCACCTCGGGCTAACCCTGAGGTACCGATCAGATCACATCCCCCTTACTCCGGGTAAAGGTTTGTTGTTTTCTGTCATATCTCGATGAGATCCACAGGCATAAAGGGCTGTTCGAGTGGTTCGGCGGGATCCTGCCCGGTGATCCCCGGCGCGGTGCCCATGGGAGGCGGGGCGGCTCGGGCCGTACCTTGGGGTCGGCGGAGCGCCTACCCTTGTCTTGAGATGACTGCCACCGTGGAGAGCGCCCGCACGTACGAGGTTCGTACCTACGGGTGCCAGATGAACGTGCACGACTCCGAGCGCCTTTCCGGCCTTCTTGAGGACGCGGGCTACGTCCCCGTGCCCGAGGGGCAGGTCGCCGACGTGGTCGTGTTCAACACCTGCGCCGTGCGAGAGAACGCCGACAACCGGCTCTACGGCAACCTCGGGCACCTGCGCCCCTCGAAGGTCGGCAACCCCGGCATGCAGATCGCCGTCGGTGGCTGCCTGGCGCAGAAGGACCAGGGGGAGATCGTCCGCAGGGCGCCCTGGGTCGACGTGGTCTTCGGCACGCACAACATCGGCTCGCTGCCGGTGCTGCTTGAGCGGGCGCGCGTCCAGCAGGAGGCGCAGGTCGAGATCAAGGAGTCGCTGGAGACCTTCCCGAGCACGCTGCCGACCAAGCGCGAGTCGGCCTACGCCGCCTGGGTCTCGATCTCCGTCGGGTGCAACAACACCTGCACCTTCTGCATCGTGCCCTCGCTGCGCGGCAAGGAGAAGGACCGCCGTCCCGGCGACGTCCTCAGCGAGGTGCGGACCCTCGTCGGCCAGGGGGTGCTGGAGATCACCCTGCTCGGTCAGAACGTCAACACCTACGGCGTCGAGTTCGGCGACAAGCTGGCCTTCGGCAAGCTCCTGAGGGCCTGTGGCGACGTCGAGGGCCTGGAGCGGGTCCGTTTCACCAGCCCGCACCCGGCCGCGTTCACCGACGACGTCATCGCGGCCATGGCCGAGACGCCCAACGTGATGCACCAGCTCCACATGCCCCTGCAGTCCGGCTCCGACCGGGTCCTG
This sequence comes from Streptosporangium jomthongense, assembly GCF_042650425.1. NCBI lineage: Bacteria > Bacillati > Actinomycetota > Actinomycetes > Streptosporangiales > Streptosporangiaceae > Streptosporangium > Streptosporangium jomthongense. Next base: position 232,163 of record NZ_JBHSBC010000014.1, read on the forward strand.
AAGGCCATGCGCCGCTCCTACCGGGCCGAGCGCTACCTGGGCATCATCGAGCGGGTCCGCGCCGCCATGCCCGACGCGGCCATCTCCACCGACATCATCGTCGGCTTCCCCGGCGAGACCGAGGAGGACTTCCAGGAGACCCTGGAGGTCGTGCGCCGTTCCCGCTTCGCCAACGCCTTCACCTTCCAGTACTCCATCCGTCCGGGCACGCCCGCGGCGACCATGGACGGGCAGGTGCCCAAGGAGGTCGTGCAGGAGCGCTACGAGCGTCTCGTGGCCCTGCAGAACGAGATCTCCTGGGAGGAGAACCGCAAGCAGGTCGGCCGGACGCTGGAGGTGCTGGTCGCCGAGGGCGAGGGCCGCAAGGACGAGGCGACCAACCGCCTGTCCGGCCGCGCCCCCGACAACCGTCTGGTCCACTTCACCCCGGGGGACGAGACGCCCAGGCCCGGTGACATGGTTCGCGTCGAGGTCACCTACGCCGCGCCGCACCACCTGGTGGCCGACGGGCCCGCTCTCGAACTGCGCCGTACCCGCGCGGGGGACGCCTGGCAGGCCAGGCAGGGCGCTGCGGCGACCGGTGGCTCCGGCGTCATGCTCGGCATGCCGTCGATCGGCCGTCCCGCCGCCCCCATGGTCCAGGACTCCGGCTGCTCCGTCCGTTCCTGAACGCCGTTCAGCGGCCCTCAAGGCCGTCGAGCACGGCGTCGCAGTAGGCGCGGCGGATGCCGTCCAGCATGTCGCAGAAGCTCTGCCGCCTGGGCTTCCTCGCGGGGGCCTCGGGCCGTCTGATCGGTTTCTTGACCTTCGGGTGCCGCGGGAGCTGACGCGGAGCCGGGTGTGTACGACCCCACGCGGTGCGCCCCTGCGGATGCGCGGGCGGCCGCAGGTGCGGACGCGCGGGCAGGTGCGCGGGCAGGCGCTCCGCCCGGTGTCCCGTCTTACGGGCCACCGGCGGCACGAGCACGGCCGCGGGCCCAGGGGGAAGCGGCGGAGGGTACGGCGCGGCCACCGGCGTCCGCGTGACGACCCGGGTGAGGCCGGGGTCCGGCCCGGGGACGGGAGGCTCGGGCGAGCCGGTGACGATCGCGACGCTGATCCCCGCCACCCCGGCGGCCACGACCACGCTCGCCAGGGCGTACGGCCACGCGTACGGCGCCCTCCCGGAGTATGACAAGCCGCACTTCCTTCCTGAGGGCCGAAGAGCCCGGGAACCGTGAGGGCCGCAGGAGCCCGGAGCGTTCGGGGGCGTCGGAGACTGGGGGACGTTTCGTGTTCCGTCCAGTTTGGCGCGCCACCCAGAGGTCCTGTGCGTGTTTTCCCTGGAGAACAGGTATTTCCGGCTCTTTCCCCGGACAGGCTTCCCGATGGGCGTGGAAACCCGGCGCGGGCGAAACGGCAAATATGGATCGATCCATTTTGCGCGCCCTATATAAAGCAACAGCGTGAAAAATCAGGAAAATGTGAGAACCGTAGTGTTGTCTCCGAGGCCGGAGGAGTGCGGGACGGTCAAAGCGCTCCGTTACTCTGACGAGGTGCTTGTCGCCGCGGCGGTCTGCCCGCATCCTCCGTTGCTGTTCCCCGAGCTGGCCGGTGAGGCCGCCCCCGAGCTCGACGGGCTGAGGGACGCCTGCGCGGTCGCGGTCGGCGGCCTGCGCGAGGCCGGGCCCGAGGCGGTCCTGGTCGTCGGCGGCGCGACCCGCGCCGGGGCGTACGGCCCGCACGCCGCAGGGAGCCTGGCCCCCTGGGGGGCCGACGTCCTGGTCGGCGCCGGGCAGCCCGTGCTGCCGCTCTCCCTGACGGCGGGCCGGTGGCTGCTCGACCGGGAGGGGATGGCCGCGACCGCCTTCCACGCCGTGCCGTTCGACGCCTCCGAGGAGGAGTGCGCACGGCTGGGGGCGCGGCTGGCCGAGGAGCACGACAGGGTCGCGCTGCTGGTCATGGCCGACGGCTCCGCCCGGCTGACCGAGAAGTCACCGGGATATCTGGACCCGCGGGCGCTGCCGTACGACGCGGAGATCGTCGAGGCGCTGGGGCGGGGCGAGGTGCCGGAGCTCGACCGGGGACAGGCCGAGGAGCTGTGGGTCCAGGGCAGGGCCGCGCTACGGGTCCTGGCGGGGGCGGGCGGTCGCCTCGACGGGAGGGTCCTGTACGCCGACGCCCCCTACGGGGTCGGCTACTTCGTCGCCGCCCTCGCGTCCAGGGCCTCCACGGCCCCCTGAGGGGTCGTCAGGCCACGACGCGGTGGGGCACGGCGATCCGTTCCAGGTCGTGTGCCAGGACGACGTCGCCGCCGAAGTGACGCCGGGCCTCGTCAAGGAAGCGGGGCTCGTCGCCGGCTCCATAGCGTTCCGACAGGTGCGTCAGGACGAGACGGCGCACCCCGGACTCGGCGGCGACCAGGCCGGCCTGCTCCGCGGTCAGATGGCCGTAACGGGAGGCGAGCGCGGCCTCCCCGGAGAGGAACGTGGACTCGACCACCAGCAGGTCGACCCCCTCCGCGAGGGCGAACACCCCGTCGCACAGCCGGGTGTCCATCACGAAGGCGGCGCTCTGACCGGGGCGTGGCCTTGAGCACTCCGCGAGCCCGACCGTCGTGCCGTCGGGGGCGACGACCGTGCCCGTGCGCTGCAACTCCCCGATCGCGGGGCCGTGAAGACCTCGCGCGGCCAGCAGTTCGGGAACCATCCGGTGGCCGTCCGGTTCGTCGAGACGGTAGCCGTAGGAGTCCACGGGATGGGACAGCGGGCGGGCGGTGAGGGTCACCGGCCCCGCGTCGAGGCGCGTCTCCTCCCCGGAGACGGGGTGTTCGGCGATGACCGAGGTGTCGGCGAAGGCGGTGGCGTGACGCAGGCGCCGCCAGTAGACCTCCCCGCTCGCGGGGAAGACCGCCGTGACCCGGTGGGCGACCCCGTCCCTGGCGATGCGCTGGACGATGCCGGGGACCCCCAGGCAGTGGTCACCGTGGAAGTGCGTGACGCAGATCCACGTGACGTCGTGCGAGCCGACTCCCGCGTACAGCATCTGACGCTGGGTGCCCTCCCCGGGGTCGAACAGGAAGCCCTGGCCGTCCCAGCGCAGGAGGTAGCCGTTGTGGTTGCGGTGCCGGGTGGGAACCGCGCTTGAGGTGCCGAGGACGACGAGTTCGCGATGGGACACGAGCCGATGCTAGGGCCTGTTGATCGCGATCATCGGTGGGGAATACGGCTCCATGCGGCGCTCTTTCATGAAGAATGCCGTTACCTGCCGCGGCCGGCGGGGATCGGGGACGCACTCACAAGGGGGACACATGGCGGCAACCGTGGCGTTCGGGACGGTCCAGACGCCCCTGGGGGAGATGCTCGCCGCCGTCACCGAGGACGGGGTCGCCGGGGTCGGCTGGACCCACCGTAGCGGGAACCTCAGGGCACGCATGCTGGCGGGCCTCGGCCTGGCCGAGGCCGACGACCGGGACAGGACGGCCGCGGTGCTCGGCGAGCTCGCCGAGTACTACGCGGGCAGACTGCGGACCTTCCGCGTCCCCGTCGACTGGCGGCTGACCTCGCCCGTCCAGCGCAGGGTGCTCGGCACGCTGTACGAGACGGTCGGCTACGGCAGGGCCGTGACGTACGGCGAGCTGGCCACGCGCAGTGGCACGGGTGTCCCGGCGAGGGCCATCGGGTCGATCATGGGGGCCAACCCCATCCCGATCATCGTCCCCTGCCACCGGGTGGTCGCGGGAAACGGGCTCGGCGGGTTCAGCGGGGGAGAGGGCGTGGAGTCCAAGCGCTGGCTGCTCACCCTTGAGGGCTATCTGCAGCCGACCCTCGACTGGGACTGAAAGGCCCTCTCACCTCCGCGCCCACCGAGCCTGGAACCCGTCAGACGGCGGGCGGGTCGATCCTGCCCTCGTCGGAGCGGCCCTGACCCGGGTACCCCGGGGAGGCGTCCTGCCCGGGAGGCCGTGGTGTGCCGTCCGGTTCGTCGATTCTGTCGGCCATCTCCTTCGCCTTGGCGGCCGCGGTGTCGATGTGCCGGTCGTACTTGCCGCCCGTCTTCTCCTTGGCCATCCGCGCCGCCTGGTCCACGCCCTGCTTGGCGAGTTCCTCGGCCTTGGCGCTGTGGTCGCCGAGCATGCTCTTGACCTTGTCGAAGATCGACATGGGTGAATCCCCCGATCCGATGTGACGAATCATCGTCATCCCGTGCATACCCAGGGAGTTGACACACTTATCACCGTGCGCCAGCTACCAGTCATCGCCGTCGTGGGTCCCACCGCCGCGGGCAAGTCCGACCTCGCCGTCGACCTCGCCCTCGAACTGGGAGGTGAGGTGATCAACACCGACTCCATGCAGTTCTACCGGGGAATGGACATCGGGACGGCCAAGCTGACCCTCGGGGAACGGCGCGGGGTTCCGCACCACCTGCTCGACATCTGGGAGGTGACCAGGACCGCGAGCGTCGCGGAGTACCAGTCGCTGGCCAGGCCGCTGATCGACGACATGCTTGCCAGGGGGGTCGTGCCCATCCTGGCCGGGGGGTCGGGACTCTACGTGCGGGCCGCGCTCGACGACCTGGAGTTCCCCGGCACCGATCCCGGCATCCGCGCCAGGCTGGAGGCCGAGCTCGAACGTGTGGGAACCGCTCCCCTGTACGAACGGCTCCGCGAGCTCGACCCGAAGGCCGCCGGGGCGATCCTGCCGGGAAACGGCCGCAGGATCGTCCGCGCGCTGGAGGTCATCGAACTGTCCGGGAGACCGTTCTCGGCCACCATGCCCTCCTACGACGCGATCTACCACAGCGTCCAGCTGGGGGTCGAGGTGCCCAGGGAGGTCCTCGACGAGCGGGTCGCCGTACGGGTCGAGCGGATGTGGGAGGCCGGGCTGGTGGAGGAGGTCGGACGGCTGGCCGCGCACGGCCTCGCCGAGGGCCGTACGGCCAGCCGGGCGCTCGGCTACGCCCAGGTTCTGCGCTTCCTGGACGGCGAGTGGACCGAGGATCAGGCGAAACAGGAGACGATCCGGGCCACCCGCAGGTTCGTCCGCCGTCAGGAGTCGTGGTTCCGGCGCGACCCACGGGTGCTCTGGCTGCCCCAGCAGGAGCCCGATCTGCTGGGCAGGGCGCTCGCGCTGATACCCCGGTAGGGCGCCGATAGAGTTGGAACATGCGATTCGTCAAGGGCCACGGCACAGAGAACGACTTCGTGATCATCCCCGACCTCGACGGCGAGCTGGAGCTCTCCGCGGCGTTCGTCGCCGCGGTGTGCGACCGGCGCGCGGGGATCGGGGCGGACGGAGTGCTGCACGTGATGCCCACCAAGCTCAGCCCAGAGGTCGCCGACCAGGCGGGCCGGGCCGAGTGGTTCATGGACTACCGCAACGCCGACGGCAGCGTCGCGCAGATGTGCGGCAACGGTGTGCGGGTCTTCGCCCGCTACCTGGTCGACTCGTGCCTGGCGGACGCCGGCGAGTTCGGGGTCGCCACCAGGGGAGGAGTCAAGCGCGTACGGCTGGCCGAGACCGGCGACGTGACCGTGGAGATGGGGCGGCCGAAGACGTTCGGCGAAAGCGCGACGACCGTCTCGGGAAAGCGCTACGAGGGGCTCCACGTCGACATGGGCAACCCCCACCTGGCATGTGTCATCGGCGACCCGGTCGCCCAGCTCGACCTGTCCCGTCAGCCCGGCTTCGACCCCGCCGTGTTCCCCGAGGGGGTGAACATCGAGCTGCTCAACCCGGTCGGGGAGCGCCGCGTGGTGATGCGGGTCTTCGAGCGGGGCTCCGGCGAGACGCGTTCCTGCGGGACCGGCGCCGTCGCCTCGGCCGTCGCCGCGGCCCGGCTGGCAGGGGAGAACACGGGCACCTGGGCGGTCGAGGTGCTCGGCGGCACGGTGACCGTCACCCTCGAAGAGGACACCAGTTACCTGGCTGGGCCCGCCGTGATGGTCGCCTCGGGGGAGCTGAACCTGTGAGCTCGCGGGAGCGCTCTCACGGCCCGGCGCGGCGAACTCCACCGAACCGGGTGAATCACGTGGCCAATCGGGATGGCGCAGTCGTTTGGGGCATGGTCGCCGACCTGGCAGACTGACGTCCCATGGACGTGGACATCTGGGCCTGGGTGGGCGACACCCAGCGGCAACTGCACGAAGCCGGGAACACCGGCCTGGCCATGGCGATCGGCGACGTGCCCGCGCAGGCGCTGGAGGGCCGGTACGCGCAGCTCGACGTGCTCGCGCCGGCCATCGCACAGCAGGCGCAGAACCTGGGGCTGCCCTGGCTGGAGTTCTACGCCCGCTACTGGCACCTGATCGGCCGCGTCGGCGACCGCGCCCAGGGGGCCGTCGCCCTCGCCGACGCCGAGACGCTGGTCGAGCTCGCCCAGCGGGAGGACATCCGTGACTGCCCCGGAGCGCCCGGGGCCGTGACGGCGCTGGCCCTCACCCAGGCGAACACCGACGGTCCCGGCTACGCCGACGAGCGGCTGGCCGCCCTCGGCGCCCTCGGGGTCGAGCCGGACTCGCTGGCCTTCTCCTCCGTCGCGGAGCAGTACGTCTCGGCTCTGCTGGACGCGGGCCGCGCCGAGGAGGCGGTCACCTACGCCGAGTCCGCGGTCGGCAGGCTCGGCGCCGCCGACAGGCAGGCGAGCTGGGAGCTCGGTGCCGCCTCCGCCCGCGCCCTGCTGGCCGCGGGGCGCGCCCAGGACGCGCTCACCGCGCTCGACGCGGCGACCGGGTTCAAGCCCGACGACCCCGTGGCCAAGGAGCACCGCGAGGGCGTGCTGCGCTCGCTCGTGCTCGCCGTGCTCGGCAAGCCGCAGGAGTCCGTCGACGCGCTGCCCGACCTGGACGTGGTCGGCGACCACCCGCGGGTCTGGGCCGAGTGGGCGCGGGCCATCCGTGAGCTCGCCGGATTCGCGAAGATCACCAACACCTGGCAGCTCGGCCGGGTGCTCAAGCAGTGGATCGACTACTTCGCCATGATGGGCGGCTACCGCACGCGGGTCGAGCTGGCGCTGGTCGCCGGGGACCTGGCGGTGAGCAGGCAGAGCGTCTGGCAGGCCAGGCAGCTGGCCGACATCGCCGAGTCCGCGGTGGGCGAGCTGAAGTCCGCCGGGGACGCCGCCGGGAGCATCGCCGAGCGGATCGCCGCGCTGCGCACCGCCGCGGACGCGGTCGTCGAGCCGGAGGCGCCGGGTCCCGAGGCTGAGCTGGTCGAGTACTTCGACGCGGCCGACGGCTTCAACGCCGACCCCGAGCGCTGGGTCGGCTGGCTGGCCCCGCTCTCCGGCCGTGACCTGCCCGCCACCCGCAGGCACACCACCACGCTGGGCTTCCTCGGTTACCCGGCCAGGGGCGCCGACATCTACTGGACCATGCTGGTCGAGTCGGGCGACATCGAGACCGCCGACCAGCAGGACGTCTCCTACCTCACCGGTCTGCTGATCGAGGCCCGTCAGGACGAGCGCCTCGAACAGATGGCGCAGCGGCTTCCCGAGGCTCAGCGTCACCTGTCCCTGGGCCGTCTGCACCGCGCGCGGGAGCGCTGGGAGCAGGCCGCCGCCGAGGGCGAGGCCGCCGTCGCCGCGGGCGCGGGCATGGAGGCGAGCCGTCTGTGGGCCGCCGCCGTGCAGCAGAGCGGCGACAACGCCAAGGGCGCCGCGATCCTGCGTGACGCGCTCGACTCGGAGGAGATCGAGCCGGAGGACATCTGGCGGATGATCACCATGGCCACGGCCGCCGAGGACTGGGAGACCGTCCGCGCGGGCACCACCAAGCTCGGCATGCCGCTGCAGTCGACGGAGGGACCGATCGAGGAGGAGATGGGCCTGGTGCGCATCGTCCTGCCCGCTCCCGACGGCAGCCAGCGCGTGGTCATCAGCCTGCGCACCGGCCCCGCCACGGCCAGGCTGGCCATCCCGCAGCCGACCGGCATGGACTACAACGCCGGTGACCTGGTCGTCTTCGACCCGCAGCTGCTGGAGCCGATCCCGGAGAGCCAGGAGGAGCAGGAGGGCTTCATCCCGCCGTTCGCCGCGGTCAGCATGCTCCGCCCGGGTGGGTACACCAGCTGGTTCTTCGACGGCGCCGCTCCGAGCGAGGCCGACTGGACCGAGTTCAACGAGGTCATGGCCGAGCGCGGCTGGCCGATGTGGGTCTACAGCGACGACAGCTACACGGTCGCGCACCCGACCTCCGGCGAGCGGCTGCCCGGCGTCTTCGGCTGGATCGCGATCCCGCCGGACGTCACGCCGGTCGAGCTCGACGCGGTGCTCGACGACGCCACCGAGCGCTGGGTGCATCCGCTGGCCTGGCTCGACCTCGCCAAGGCCGTCGACGTCGAGGTCGAGCGGCACGAGCGCATCGTCAAGGAGTATGGCCTGTAGCCGTGCCCGTATCCGTGCCCGCCCGGAGCCATCTCCTCCGGGCGGGTACGTACTCCCTGCCCGTGGGTCGCGAGGCCGTGGCGGCGGGTTCCGCGTGGCGAGTGCGGTGATCCCGGTGAATTCTCGTAACGTGAGGTAATCGTCTCACCTGAGTTAAGCATCCAGTTTCATGGAACATGCGCGCTCGTTACGTGGACATGTCACAGTTCCTGTACTCAGGTGAGTGGATGGAGGCATCTTGCAGGACATCGACCGGCTCGGCGCGGTGATCCGGGACGAGCGCCCGTGGGGTGCTTTCGAACGGTACACACTCAACGAGACGTCCACGGTGAAGATCATCGAAGTGGCGCCGGGGCAGCGGCTCAGCCTGCAGCGGCACGAGCACCGTGACGAGCTCTGGGTCGCCCTCGACCCCGGCGCGGTGTTCGAGATCGACGGTGAGCGGATCGAGCCCGCCGTCGGCGACCGGGTGCTCATCAGGGCGGGGCAGACTCACCGGCTCAGCTCGTCGGGCAAGGCGACCCGGATCCTGGAGATCGCCTTCGGATACTTCGACGAGGACGACATCGAGCGGCTTGAGGACTCCTACGGTCGCGTCTGAGGGGTTACTTACCATCGCGTCCTGAAACAGGTAATGAGGGTTACGGCGTGTGACCTTATGATTGATGACGGTGGATGCGGGTAGTTGGCCGCTTCGTCATCGCTGAAGTCGTAATTCGTCATAAGGGGTGCCATGCTGCGGTCGGCGCTTGGTCGGGGAGCGGTCGCCGCGGCGGTCGCGTTCACTCTGGCGGGATGCGGTCTCACCGGGCAGGCGGGCGGGGGGTCGTCGGCCGTCCAGGGGAAGTCCGCCGCCGAGGCCCTCGGTGAGCTGGACAGGCTTCAGGTCAAGGGGCGTGCCCCGATGACCGGTTTCGACCGCGGGGAGTTCGGCCCCGCCTGGTCCGACGTCGACCACAACGGCTGTGACACCCGCAACGACATCCTCAAGCGCGACCTGAAGGACGAGACCTTCAAGTCGGGCACTCACGACTGCATCGTGCTGACCGGGGTCCTCGACGACCCCTACAGCGGCAAGACCATCAGGTTCGAGCGCGGCCAGAAGACCAGTTCCGCGGTGCAGATCGACCATGTGGTCGCGCTGGCCGACGCCTGGCAGAAGGGCGCGCAGCAGTGGCCGGAGAACAAGCGCAAGGAACTGGCCAACGACCCGCTGAACCTGCTGGCCGTCGACGGGCCGCTGAACAGCCAGAAGGGCGCCGGTGACGCGGCCACCTGGCTCCCGCCGCGCGGCGCCTACCGGTGCACCTATGTCTCACGCCAGATCCAGGTGAAGGCCAAGTACGGTCTGTGGGTGACGTCCGCGGAGAAGGACGCCATGCGGAAGATCCTCAACTCCTGCTGACGGCCGCCCACGGTCGCATCCGGTCACGTCGCTCGCTCGTGATGTGACGGTAATAGGATCCGCCTTTGACAAATGGATATAAGGCGGACGTAAAGGATGGGCGATGGGCACTAAGGGACCGGTCGGCAAACGGAGGTCGCTGCGGATCTACCTGATCGCGGTGCCCCTGCTGGTGGCGTGCGCGGTGATCCTCAGCGGCTGTTCGCGGGTGAGCACCCAGCCCGACGAGATGGTCCTGCACTACGCCGGCGGCCTCTTCGAGCCGATCAAGTTCGAGCGTTGTATCAACCCATCGAGCGGCGCGACGCTGCTCGGCCCCGGCGACACCCCCTACTCCTACCCGTTCGGGCAGCGGACCTTCGACTTCTCCGAGGCCAAGGACGCCGAGTCCAAGCCGTTGTCCGTCGTGTCCAAGGACAACGTCGAGATGACGGTGTCCGGGGTCGCGACGTTCACGCTCAACACCGAGTGCAAGACGCTGCAGCGCTTCCACGAGAAGATCGGGCTGAAGTTCCGCGCCTACTACGAGGACGGCCAGTCCGAGGGCTGGGGGCGGATGCTCAACCTGTACATGCGGGTGCCGCTCGACCGTGCGATGGACGCCGCCTCCCAGGAGTTCGAGTGGCGGGGGCTGTTCAACGACCCGAAGGTGAAGCAGGCCTGGGAGGCCCGGGTCGGTGTGCTGGCCAGGCAGTTCATCGAGGAGACGGGCGGCGCCGACTACTTCTGCAACCCCAACTACACCGGCAGCGGCCAGTGCGGTGACATCTCCCTGACCATCCAGAAACCCGAGCCGCCCGAGGCGCTGGTGAACGCCCTGGCCGACGAGCAGGCCGCCAAGACCGAGAACATCGCCCAGGCGCAGCGCAACGCGAAGGTCCGCACCGAGATGGAGTCCATCAAGGACCTCGTCAAGGTCCTGGGGCCGCAGGGCGCCGTGCTCTGGCAGGCCATCCAGAAGGGCCAGGTCTCGGTGGTCCCGGTTCCCCAGGGCAGCAACCTCAACATCACCCCGCCCGCCCGGTAACCGGCGGGGTCACGCGCCCAGCGCGGTGCCGAAGTCGCGGGCGATCCCCCGCATGCCCTCCGCGAGCTCCTCCCGGTCGAGCGCCTCGATCCGCCCGGCCGGGCCGGAGATCGACATCGCGGCGACCGTGCGCGCGCCGTCGCGCACCCCGACGGCCAGGCAGTGCACGCCGAGTTCCTCCTCGCCCAGGTCCATGGCGTAGCCCCGCTCACGCACCCGCCGCAGCTCCTCCAGCATGCCGGGCAGGTCGACGACCGTGTTGGCGGTGCGCCTGGGCATGCCGGTGCGCCCGACCAGCGCCGCCACCTCGTCGTCGGCGCGGTCGGCCATCAGGACCTTCCCCACCGCCGTGCTGTGCGGCAGCACCCGCCTGCCGACCTCGGCGAACATCCGCAGCCTCCGGGGAGAGGGCACCTGGGCGACGTAGACGACGAAGTCACCTTCGAGCACCGCCAGGTTGGCCGTCTCACCGGACAGTTCGACCATCCTCGTGAGATACGGCTGCGCCAGCGTCGCGACCATGCGCTCGGCGACCCCGCCGAGCCGTACCAGGGCGCCGCCGAGCGCGTAGCGGCGGTCGGACTCCTGACGTACGTAACCGCGCGCCAGCAGGGTGCGCAGCAACCGGTGGATCGTCCCGTACGGCAGGCCGGTCCCGGCCGCGATCTCGGAGAGCCCGGCCTCCCCACCCCGTTCGGCGAGCGCCTCAAGCACGTCGAGCGCCCGGTCGACCGACTGCACGGTGCCGCCAGGGGAGGCCGGGGCGGCGGCTCCGTGTCGTGCGTCGCTCATATCCGTTTTGTCCATGCGGTCCGTTCCTGTTCCTTGTTCCCGCGTTCACCACGCCCGGTCCAGTCCGCGCAGGGAGGCGTCAAGCACCTGGGCGACGTGCGCGACGGGGATCGGGTCCATGCCGCGGCGGCGGACGGCCGAGGTGATCTGCAGGGTGCAGCCGGGGTTGGCCGAGACCAGCAGGTCGGCGCCGGTGGCCAGCACCCGTTCCGCCTTGCGGTCGCCGAGGTCGCGCGCGGCCTCGGGCTGCAGGAGATTGTAGGTCCCCGCGGAGCCACAGCAGATGGACGATTCGGCGATCTCCACCAGCCTGAGCCCGGGCACGGCCGACAGCAGCGCCCTGGGCTGGGCACGGATTCCCTGGGCGTGCGCCAGATGACAGGCGTCGTGATAGGCCACGGTCAGCGGCAGCGGGTGCCGCCGGGCCACGGGGCCGAGCTCGGCGAGGTACTCCGACAGATCCACGACCCTGACGGCCCCGGCCCGTTCCGGCCCGAGCAGGTCGCCGTACTCCTTCATGGTCGATCCGCAGCCCGCGGCGTTGACCACGACCGTGTCCACTCCCGCGCGCTCGAAGGCCGCCATCGTCCGATCCGCGAGCCGTCCGGCCTGTTCCTGCCGTCCCGAGTGCAGGGACAGGGCCCCGCAGCAGCCCTGCGCGGGCGGGATCACCACCTCGCAGCCCTCCATCGCCAGCACCCTGGCGGTGGCCGCGTTGACCTGGGGGAAGAAGGCGCCCTGGACACAACCGGTGAGCATGCCGACCGTGGCCCTGCGCGGCCCGACCGGCCTGACCCTGTGCGGCAGCCGTACCCGGGCGGGGACCGGGGGCGCCAGCTCGGCCATCGCGGCCAGGGCCGGACTGATCCGCCCCAGCCTCGGGGCGAGCCTGCGGCGCACGCCCGCGGTGAGCCGCAGCGGCAGCCGCATCGCCCGCAGCCGCCGGGGATAGGGGAACAGCCGGAAGACCAGGGCACGCAGCGCCCGATCCTGGAGCGGCCTGCGGTGGACCCGTTCGACCTCGGCCCTGGTCTGTTCGATCAGCCGGTCGTACCTCACCCCGGACGGGCAGGCCGTCACGCACGCCATGCACCCGAGGCAGGCGTCGAAGTGCCCGGCCATCTCCGGGGTCAGGGGCGTGCCCTCCACGTGCTGGCCCATGAGGTGGATCCGGCCACGGGGGGAGTCCATCTCCTCGCCCCACAGCACGTAGGTCGGGCACGTCGGCAGGCAGAACCCGCAGTGCACGCAGTCGCCGATCAGCTCAGGGTCCATCTCAGATCCCTCCGACGAACCGGCCGGGGGACATCCTCCGGTCCGGGTCGAACCGCTCCTTGACCCGCCGCATCAACGGCAGCGCGCCGCTCGGCCCCCACCTGTCGATCCCCTCGTCCCGTCCGTACGGCGCGGCGAGGACGACCAGGTGGCCGCCGAGCACGCCGAGCCGGTCGCGTACGGCCGGGACGAACGCCGGGAGCGCCTCCGGCGGTGGGGCGGCCCACAGGACCCCCGAGGCGGCCGAGCCCCGGATCCGGGCGGACGGCTCACACGCCGTGACCGCCCGCAGCGCGCGGCCGACCTCGGCGGGAGGCAGGCGCAGCTCGCACAGCGCCCCGCCGGGGTCACCGGGCAGGGTGTTCCACCAGCCGGGCGCGCCGTTCCCGGTCCACGCAGGACGTCCGCGCGCCAGTTCCCGTACGGCCGTCGCCCGCTCCCCGGCCGCCGTCCCCTCGACGAGGGCCGTGACGAGCGGCCCGTCCCCGTCTCCCGGCCAGTCGACCTCGACGGCGCAGGGTTCGGCCTGCGAGGCGGTCAGGTCGGCCACGAGCCCGTCGAGGGCCGTGAACGGGTCCGGCTCCCGGCCGAGCCCGACGGTGATCCAGCGGCGCTCCGGCGGGGACGGATGGAGGCGGAAGACGGCCTCGGTGACGACCCCGAGCGTGCCGTAGGAGCCGCACAGGAGCTTGCCGAGGTCGTAGCCCGCGACGTTCTTGACGACCCGGCCGCCGGAGGTCGCGGCCGTGCCGTCGGCCAGGACCACGGTGACGCCGATCAGCAGGTCGCGGGCGGTGCCGTACCTGAACCTTCGGGGGCCCGCGACGCCGGTGGCGAGCGTGCCGCCGACGGTTCCCGCGCCGAGCGGGTTGTCCAGGGCAAGTTCCTGGGCGACGCCGGGGAAGGAGGCCAGCGCGCCGAGGGGGAGGCCGGCGCAGACCCTGACGACCAGGTCGCCGGGGGAGTGCTCGACGGTCGTCTCACCGTCGAGGGTCAGACGGCCGGTGCGGAGCAGCAGGTCGCAACGCTCGGGAGGGTTCCCCCAGGCCAGCTTCGTGCCGTCCCCGGCGGGGACGACGGCGAGGTCGTGCCCGGCCGAGACCCGCATCAGCGCGGAGACCTCGGCGGTGGTCCTCGGCAGCGCGACCCAGCGGGGCATGACCCCGGCGACGGCGTCCCCGGGCTCTGCGGGCCGGACCATCACGCCCGTTCCGCGCAGCGCCTCGAACGGGGCCGTCATCAGAACTGCTCCGCCTGGCCGGACTCGACCAGAGGGTGCGCGCCTTTGCGCACCCCGGGGACCTCGCCGCACAGCCGTGGGGTCGGGAAGATCTTTCCCGGGTTCGACAGGCCCGCCGGGTCGAAGGCACAACGCACCAGCTGCATGGTCGCGAGATCCTCGTCAGAGAACATTTTCGTCATATATCGGGACTTATCGACGCCTACGCCGTGTTCCCCGGTGATCGAGCCGCCATGCTCGACGCAGAGGTCGAGAATCCTGCCGGAGACCAGTTCGGCACGCTCGGCCGCCCCGGGCTCACCGTCGTCGAACAGCACCAGCGGATGCAGGTTGCCGTCCCCGGCGTGGAAGACGTTGGCCACCCGGATGCCGTGCTCCAGGGAGATGCGGTCGATGGCAGCCAGCACCTCCGGCAGCGCGGTCCTGGGCACCACCCCGTCCTGCACGATGTAGGCCGGGCTGATCCGGCCGACCGCCGCGAAGGCCGACTTGCGGCCCTTCCAGACGGCCGCCCGCTCCGCCGGGTCCGCCGCCGTGCGCAGCTCGAAGGCACCGTTCTCCTCACAGATCCGCCGCACCTCGGCGAACTGGTGCGCGACCTCGGGGGCGGGGCCGTCCAGTTCGACGATGAGCACGGCCCCGGCGCCCTCGGGGTAGGCGCAGGCGACCGCCGCCTCCGCGGCCTCGATCGCCAGGGCGTCCATCATCTCGATCGCCGCAGGCAGGATGCCGCCGCCGATGATCGCCGAGACCGCCCGGCCGCCCCCCTCGACGTCGTCGAAGGCCGCCAGCAGCGTCGTCACGGCCTGCGGGGCCCGTGTCAGCCGGACGGTGACCTTGGTGGTGACGCCCAGCGTGCCCTCCGAGCCGACGAAGGCACCCAGCAGGTCGTAGCCGGGATCGGTGTTCGACAGCTCGACGATGTCGCCGTCCGGGGTGACGACCTCCAGGGCGAGCACGTGGTTGACCGTGAAGCCGTACTTCAGGCAGTGGGCGCCGCCGGAGTTCTCCGCGACGTTGCCGCCGATGGAGCAGACCTGCTGGCTTGAGGGGTCGGGCGCGTAGTAGTAACCCAGGTCGCGGACCGCCTCGGTGATCGCCAGGTTGGTGACCCCGGGCTCGACGACGGCACGCCGGTTCGGCAGGTCGACCGACAGGATCCGCCGCATCCTGGAGGTGACGACGAGCACCCCGTCCGTCCTCGGCAACGCCCCGCCGGACAGGCCGGTCCCCGCGCCCCTGGCCACGAACGGCACGCCGTGGCGGACGCAGACCCGCACCACGGCCGCGACCTGCTCGGCGGTCTCCGGCAGCACGACGACGCCGGGACTCGCGCGATGGTGGGTCAGGCCGTCGCACTCGTAGGTGCGCAGCCGTACGGGATCGGTGATCACCGAGCCGGGGCCGAGGATCTCCAGGAACCGCCGGACCGGTTCGTCGAGGGTCTTCTCCGGCATCGCGCCTCCCTTCCCCTGAGGGGCCCGCCGGTCCCGGGCCCCGCGGTCGCGGTCGCCTCAGGGCATGCGGGCGTAGGCGGGCAGCGTCAGGAACTCGGCGAAGTCGTCGTCGAGGGCGACCTCCTTGAACAGGGCGGTCGCCTGGGTGTAGCGCTCGGCGTCGTAGCCGGGCTGCGCGGCGATCCCGGCGAGCTCCTCCTCGATGATCCGCTCGACGAGTTCCCGTGTCACCTGGGCGCCGGTGTCGGCGAGCCGGATGTCGTTGTGGATCCACTGCCAGACCTGGGAACGGGAGATCTCCGCGGTCGCCGCGTCCTCCATCAGGTTGTGGATGGCCACCGCGCCCTGGCCGCCCATCCAGGCCGCGAGGTAGCGCAGCGCCACGTCGACGTTGTTGCGCAACCCGGCCTCGGTGATCTCACCCGGGGTCTTGGAGACCGCGAGCAGGTCGGCGGCCGAGACCGAGACGTCCTCGCGCAGCCGGTCGAGCTGGTTGGGCCGCTCGCCGAGGACGGAGTCGAAGACCTCGCGGCAGACCGGGACCAGGTCGGGGTGGGCCACCCACGAGCCGTCGAACCCGTCGCCCGACTCACGGGTCTTGTCCGCGGTGACCTTCTCCAGCGCGACCTTGTTGACCTCGGGGTCACGACGGGAGGGGATGAACGCGGCCATGCCGCCGATGGCGTGGGCGCCGCGCCGGTGGCAGGTGCTCACGAGCAGCTCGGTGTAGGCGCGCATGAAGGGGGCGGTCATGGTCACCGCGTTGCGCTCGGGCAGCAGGAACTCCCTGCCCCGGGTGCGGAACTTCTTGATCACGCTGAACAGGTAGTCCCAGCGGCCCGCGTTGAGCCCCGCAGAGTGCTCGCGCAGCTCGTAGAGGATCTCCTCCATCTCGAAGGCGGCCGGGTAGGTCTCGATCAGGACGGTCGCGCGGATCGTGCCCCGCGGGATGCCGAGCAGCTCCTGGGCCCTGACGAAGACGTCGTTCCAGAGGCGGGCCTCCTGGTGCGACTCCATCTTCGGCAGGTAGAAGTAGGGGCCCCTGCCCTTGTCGATCTGCCGCCGCGCCGAGTGGAAGAAGTACAGGCCGAAGTCGACCAGCGAGCCGGAGAACGGCTCACCGTCGAGGGTGAGGTGTTTCTCCTCCAGGTGCCAGCCACGCGGGCGGACCACGATCGTCGCGAGTTCCTCGTCGGGCCTGAGCGCGTAGTCCTTGCCGCCGGCGGAGAAGTCGATGGTCCTGTCGAGCGCGTCACGCAGGTTGAGCTGGCCGTTGACCGTGTTCTCCCAGGTGGGGGCGTTGGCGTCCTCGAAGTCCGCCAGCCAGACCTTGGCCCCCGAGTTCAGCGCGTTGATCGTCATCTTGCGGTCGACGGGGCCGGTGATCTCCACCCTGCGGTCCTCAAGGCCGGGTGCGGGCGGGGCGACCCGCCACTCGGACTCGCGCACGTGCCGCGTCTCCGGCAGGAAGTCGAGGGTGCCGCCCGCGGACAGCTCCGCCTGGCGCGCCTGGCGGGCGCCCAGCAGCTCAAGGCGCCTGGCGCCGAACTCTCGCTGGAGTGTGGCCGTGAAGGCCAGCGCCTCCGGCGTGAGGATCTCGTCGAACCGGTCCGCCGACGGGCCGTGGATCTCAACACCGTCCATGAGCATCCTTTCCATAGAGTGGAAAAATACTTCTGAATTGTGGAATAGACGCTACTCGATGGTCACCCAGGGGGCAAAGACCGGGGTCCCCGGAGGGACTTGTCGGGGGCTTCCCCGATGGAGAGCGGGCCGTCCTCCCGGAAGAGTTGGACATGTCCCGAACAGGGGTGAACGAGGAAGGTCGGAGATGCTGTCCAAGAGGAAGAACCTGGTCGCCGCGGGGGCGCTCGCCGGGGCGGTCCTGCTGCTGTCCGGCTGCAGGCTGAACGTCGACTTCGGCGACCGGAAGCAGTCCGTCGCCACCTACACCGTCGGTGGCGGCGTCACCGCCCTTGAGGCGTACGCGGAGGTGGGGGACATCGTGATCTCCGAGAGCGGGCAGCAGGAGGTCCGGGTGACCGAGACCCGCCACTGGGGCGGGGACGACAGGAACATCCCGAAGACCGAGCACCCCGTCGCGGGCGGCACGCTCACCCTGCGCTACGACTGCCCGGGCTCCTCGAACTGCTCGGTCGACTACCGGATCGACATCCCCAAGGGGCTCGCCGTCACCCTGGAGTCGACCGCGGGTGACATCACGATGCGCTCACTGACCGGCGAGGTGAACGCGAGCGCGGGCGCCGGCGACATCGAGGGCAACGACCTGGGAGGAAAGAGCCTCGTCGCGACCACCGGGGCGGGTGAGGTCAGGGTCAGGTTCGCCGCGGCCCCCGGCCGCGTGGAGGTCGAGACCGGCACCGGCGACGCGACCGTACGGCTGCCGCAGGGCAGCTACAACGTCACGGCGGGCACCGGGGTCGGCGAGGAGGTCGTCAAGGTCACCAACGACCCGGCCTCGCCCAACGGCGTCTCGGTGCGGACCGGCGCCGGGGACGCCAAGGTGCTGCCCGTGTGAGCCACACCGGATAACGGGATGAATACCCAGCCGTCCGCGTGGCACCATCATGGGAAGAGACACCGAGGTTCGGGCGTTCTCCCAGGAGATGACGCATACGAACCACGCACCTGAACGGAGCGACAACATAGACATTCGTGAGCCGCTGGAGATCGACCGATTCGACGACCTGCCGGAGATCGGCGAGATGGACCTGGCAGAGCGCCAGGCACTGCGCAGGGTCGCGGGGCTCTCGACGGAGCTTGAGGACGTCACCGAGGTCGAGTACCGCCGGCTGCGACTTGAACGAGTCGTCCTGGTCGGCGTCTGGACCTCGGGCACGGCGGCCGACGCCGAGAACTCCCTCCTGGAGCTGAAGCTCCTGGCCGAGACCGCCGGGTCGGAGATCCTGGAAGGGCTGATCCAGCGCCGCCAGAAGCCCGACACCGCCACCTACATCGGCTCGGGCAAGGCGCAGGAGCTCGCCGACATCGTCGCGGCGACCGGAGCCGACACCGTGGTGTGCGACGGAGAGCTGAGCCCCGGCCAGCTCCGTCAGCTTGAGGAGGTCGTCAAGGTCAAGGTCATCGACCGGACCATGCTGATCCTCGACATCTTCGCCCAGCACGCCAAGAGCCGCGAGGGCAAGGCGCAGGTCGAGCTGGCCCAGCTCAACTACCTGCTGCCACGCCTGCGAGGCTGGGGTGGCAACCTGTCCCGCCAGGTCGGCGGACGCGCCGCGGGCGGCGTCGGCATCGGCGGCCGAGGCCCCGGTGAGACCAAGATCGAACTGGACCGCAGGCGCATCCGCGAGCGGATGGCCAAACTGCGCCGTCAGATCGCGGAGATGACCACCGCCAGAGAGACCAAGCGGGCGAGGAGGCTGTCGCGCGAGGTGCCCGCGGTGGCCATCGCCGGATACACCAACGCGGGCAAGTCCTCGCTGCTGAACCGGCTCACCAGCGCCGGTGTGCTGGTCGAGGACGCCCTGTTCGCCACGCTGGACCCGACGGTCCGCAGGGCGCACACGCCGGACGGCAGGCTGTTCACGCTGGCCGACACCGTCGGGTTCGTCCGGCACCTGCCGCACCAGCTGGTCGAGGCCTTCCGCTCGACGCTTGAGGAGATCGGCGACGCCGACCTGATCCTGCACGTGGTCGACGGCTCGCACCCCGACCCGGAGTCGCAGCTGGCGGCCGTGCGGGAGGTGGTCTCCGAGATCGAGGGCGCCCGCGACATCCCGGAGATCGTCGTCGTCAACAAGGCCGACGTCGCCGACCCCGTGGTGCTGGCCCAGCTGGAGGCCAGGGAGAAGCCCATCGTCGTGGTCTCGGCCCGCACCGGCGCCGGGATCGACGAGCTGATGGCGCTGATCGAGCGGGAGATGCCCCGTTTCGACCAGGAGGTCAGACTGCTGGTGCCGTACCAGCGGGGAGACCTGATCTCCAGGGCGCACAAGGAGGGCGAGGTGCTGGGCATCGAGCACACCGGTGACGGCACGATCCTGCACGCCAGGGTCCTGCCCTCGCTCTTCGCCGAGCTGGAGCGGACCGCCAAGCCGGTCGAGACCGTCTGAGAGAGACCCTGAGCCCCGTCCCGTCGTTTCCCGGCGGGGCGGGGCTCTCTCACTCCGTGCCGCGCCGGAAGACCACCAGCGCCACGTCGTCCTCCCGGGCGCCGAACCGCCTGATCAGCCGTTCGCAGAACAGTTCGAGGTCGTCCTCGACCGTGTCCGCCAGCTGCCGTACGATCTCCAGGCTCTCGTCGAGGAGCTTGTCGCGGTCCTCGACCAGGCCGTCGGTGAACATCAGCACCGCCCCGCCCTCGGGAACGACCAGCCGGTCGACCCGGTAGGTCTCCTCGGCCACGCCGAGCAGGAGATTGCCCAGGCGGTCGTAGCGGGCCCGGCCGTCACCGATGAGCAACGGGGGGATGTGGCCCGCGTTGGCGACCTCCATGCACCCGGTCGCCGGGTCGATCAGCGTCAGGCACACGGTCGCGGTCATGCCCGGGTGATAACGCCGTAGCACGTCGTTGAGCAGTCCCATGGACGCGCCCAGGTCGACGGTGCCGATGAGCGAGGCCCGCAGCGCGTGACGCAGCTCCGCCATGACCGTCGCGGCCAGCAGGGAGTGCCCCTGGACGTCCCCGATCGCGATGAGCACGCGTTCACCGAGCCGCAGGACCTCGTAGAAGTCGCCGCCGACCTCCACGTTGTCCACCGCGGGCTGGTAACGCCAGCTGATCTCCAGGCCGGGAACCTCGGGAATCCTGGCGGGCAGCAGGCTGCGCTGCAGGGTGAGGGCTATCGCGTGCTCCTCGGCGTAGGCGCGCAGCGCGTCGAGCGCCAGGGCCAGCGCCTGGCCGAGCTGCCGCAGGACGTTCGACTCGTCCTGGCCCAGCTCCGGCGTCGCCTCGACGCCGAGGAAGACCGGCGGCCTGCCCCCCTTCGTACGGCAGAGCACCCCCCGCACGTCGCCCTTGAGGTCCGCGTCGGGGATCAGCCGCAGCCAGTCGCTCGCCAGGACGGTGAAGACCCGGGTTCCCGCCGCGTTGCCCAGCGACATGGCGTCCAGCGCGGGCAGGGTCGTCGCGGTCACGTTCCGGGAGACGGCGCTGCCAGGAGGCAGCGCGGTGTATCTGCGGACGCGCCCGTCGGGCGGCAACGCCAGAGCGCCCGCCTGCCTGCCGAGGATCCTTGAGGTGCCCTCGACGGCCGTGACGAGGAGTTCGTCGAAGGTGTCCGCCGAGTTCATCGCGAGGGTGACCTCGGTGAGCGCGGCCAGCCGTTCGGCGATCCGCTCAGCCCGCTGCCTGGCCCGGTAGTAGCGCAGCGTCGCCTCGACCGTCGCGGCGAACTCGTCGGGTTCGACCGGTTCGGCCAGATAGGCGTCCGCCCCCCGTTCGAGCCCGTGCGCCCGGTCGGCCGGGGTGATCGCCGCCCCGGAGATCTGGACGACCGGGATCGAGGCGGTCACCGGATCGGCCTTGATCTGCTCGCACACCTCGTGCCCGCTGATGTCGGGCAGCCGTACGTCGAGGACGACCAGGTCGGGCCGAAGCTCCCTGACCTTGGCGAGCGCCTCGACGCCGCCCGTCGCCTGCAGTACCTCGTGTCCCGCGCGCCGCAGCCAGCTCGACAGGATGTACAGCTTGGTCGGGGTGTCGTCGACGACGAGCACCCTCGCCTGCGCCTGGTTCACCGTGCCTCCGCCTGCTCCAGGGCGCGGCGCAGGGCCGCGAGCAGGCTGTCCCTGCGCAG
Organism: Streptosporangium jomthongense; assembly: GCF_042650425.1. Taxonomy (NCBI): domain Bacteria; kingdom Bacillati; phylum Actinomycetota; class Actinomycetes; order Streptosporangiales; family Streptosporangiaceae; genus Streptosporangium; species Streptosporangium jomthongense. The sequence goes on from NZ_JBHSBC010000014.1 coordinate 253,500, forward strand.
ACCCTGCTTGGGGACGACCGCGCTCGCCTCCTGCGGGTACTGGTGCGAGCCCGCCGCGGTGACCACGACGACCGGCACCCGCCGCAGCCGCTCGTCCCGCGCCATCCTCTGCAGCAGGGCCCCGCCGTCCAGCCTGGGCATGAGGAGGTCGACCAGGGCGATGTCCGGCGGGTTCGCCGCCATCGTCTCCAACGCCACCAGGCCGTCGGCGGCCTCGTCGACGTGCGCGGCGACCCCGGAGAGCATCCGCCGTACGGTCGCGCGGAACTCCGCGTCGTCGTCGGCGACGAGCACCCGCCCGACGGAGGGCATTGCGTCGTCGCGGCTGGGCAGCCTGAGCGTGACCGTCGTCCCCGCACCCGCCACACTGGACAGCCTGAGCGTGCCGCCCATCGCCTCGGCCAGCCTGCGGGCGTACGGCAGGCCGAGCCCGGTGCCCTTCGTCCTGACCTGGATCGGCCCCGGCACCTGGTAGAACTCCTCGAAGACACGCTCCTGGTGCTCCTCGGGAACGCCGATCCCGGTGTCGGTGACCAGCAGGACGACCTCGTGGGTCGCGGCGTCGAAGCTCACGTCGAGCGTGACCTCGCCCTCCTCGGTGAACTTCAGCGCGTTGGACAGCAGGTTGCGCAGCACCCGGGTGAGCATCGTCTCGTCGACGAGCATCTCCCGCGCGTCGTGCGCGATCCGCGTCGTCAGGCGCACCCGGTTGCCGCCGGTCGGGCGCAGTGACATGCGCAGCCGTTCGGCCAGGGCGACCAGGTCCACCTGGGACGGTTGCGGGTCCAGCCGTCCCGCCTGCGCCTTGGCCATGTCGAGCAGCTCGCTCACCAGGTTGAGGAGCGTCTCCGCCGAGGAGCCGATGAGCTGGATCTGGTGGAGCTGCTCGTCGGCCAGCGGCTCCCCGCCGGGGCCGACCAGGAGCCGTACCAGGCCGATGATCGAGTTGAGCGGGGTGCGCAGTTCGTGGCTGACCGTGGCCCAGAACCGGTCCTTGGCGGTGCTCGCCTCCCTGAGCTGGGCGGACTTCTCATCCAGCTCGGCGTAGAGCGCGACGACGCCGCGGTTGGTCTCCTCAAGCTCCTCGGAGAGCTGGTTGTACAGCGCGAGCACACCCTGGTTGGTCTCCTGCAGCTCGGCGTTGAGCTGGATGACCTCCTCCAGGGTCGCGGCCAGCTCGTGGTTCTGCTGGCGCAGCTCGTCCAGGGCGGTCGTGGGGGTCAGCTTCGCGAGCCTGGCGCGTATCTCCTCGACCGACGGCCTCGGCCGGCCCGGAGGAAGCCGTTTGAGCATGCTTATCGTTCCCCTGGCGGGACTCAGCTCGATCGCGTCGACGAGACGCCCCGCCAGCGTCACACCGTCCGCCGTCTGGACGGCGGCCTGCTCGGGCAGGCCGATCCTGACGACCAGGCTGTCCTGCCCCAGAAGGAAGGTGGCGAACGTCTCCGTCGTCTCGCCCAGCACCTCGCGGCCGATCTCACTCAGCGCCGTGGCCATGCGGATCTGGTCCTGGGTCTCAAGGCCCACGGCCTCGGCGACGTCGCGGCCGAGCTTGCGCATGGCGAACACGTCCCGCTCGTCGCGGACGGGGACGCTGATCAGCTCCTCGCCGTCGGGTACCGAGCCCCCGCGGTTCACAGAGCGGGCCTCACGGCCACCACGCAGGCGTCGTCCCTGCGCGTGCCCGCGTCCCTCAGCAGCGTGGCGGCGACCACCGAGGGGGCCCGGGTGGCGAGCCCCGGGTAGGCGGAGATGTCCCAGCGGTCGGACAAGCCGTCCGAGTGGAGCACGACCACGCTGTGCGGCGGCGCGGTGTACTCGTACTGGCGCAGGGTCCTGGCCTGGTGGCCCGCGATCCCCGGCACCGAGATCATGCCCTGCCTGCCGTCGTGGCCCGCGATCCAGGCGGAGACGTTGCCCAGGCCCGCGAAGCCGACCGTGCCCGTGACCCGGTCGACGCGGGCGACGGCGACGGCGCCGCCCCTGGTCTGGCCGAGCCCCCGGTGGAGGCGTTCCAGGATGTCCCCGGGCGCCAGGGCGGCGTGTTCCGTGAACAGCCGTACGGCCTTCCGCGAGGCGTGGGCGGCGGCGGGGCCGTGGCCGAGGCCGTCGCAGAGCATCACGGTCACCGAGGTGCCCGAGTCCGAGGCCGCGAACGCGTCACCGCAGACGCTCTCCTCGCCGATCGGGCGCGTCACGCCGCTGACCCGGCAGGCAGGCTTGGGGCTCTGACGTGCGGTGAAGTACATGCCGAGCACAGTGCCCCGTCCCGGTACCGAGTGAACCTCGTAGCCGGTGGCCATCCGCGCGATGCCGCCCATGCCGATGCCGAGGGTTCCCGCCGTCGAGTAGCCGTCGCGCAGGGCGCGGGCGACGTCGCGCATCCCCGGCCCCCGGTCCACGGCGACGACCTCGACCGCCGAGCCGAGCTCGGGGTGGGGACGGATCAGCATGGTGCCCTCGACCGCGTGCTTGACCAGGTTGGAGGCCGCCTCGCTCACAGCCACGGCGACCCGTCCGGTGTCCTCCTCGTCGAACCCCCGGTTCTCGGCGAGCACGACCGCGGCGCGGCGCAGGGAACCGATGGCGCTGGCGTCCTCGGCCCTGGCCCACACGTCGTCCTGGGAGACGATCACCTCGCCCATTTCGTCACCGTGATGAGCGTGCCCTCTCCTGGAGCCGACTTCAGGTCGAACTCGTCGACCAGCCTGCGGGAGCCGCTGAGCCCGAGCCCGAGGCCGCCGCCGGTGGTCCATCCGTCGGTGAGGGCCTGCTCGATGTCCGGAATGCCGGGGCCCTCGTCGCTGAAGGTCAGGCGCAGCCCCTTGCGTAGACCGTTGTGCACGATCTCGACGCGGACCCGGCCGCCGCCCGCGTAGACCAGCGCGTTGCGGGCCAGCTCGCTGGCCGCGGTCACGACCTTGGTCTGGTCGACGAGGGACAACCCCACGTCCACGGCCACGGTCCTGACGTGCTGGCGTACCAGGACGACGTCGCTGTTGCCGTTGACGGGCAGCTCTGCGGGGGTGGTCACCGGGCGGCCGTGGCGATCTGGGCGCCTTCGAGATGGTTCAGCAGCGCGACACCCTTCTCAAGGTTCAGCGCGGTGCGCACGCCGCCGAGGGAGAGCCCGAGCTCCACGAGGGTGATCGCCACCGCGGGACGCATCCCGACGACCACCGTCTCGGCGTCGAGCATGCGGGAGATCGCCGCGATGGTCGCCAGCATGCGCCCGATGAACGAGTCGACGATCTCGACGGCGGTGATGTCGATGATCACTCCTCGGGCCCCCGTCGCGACGACCTTGTCGGCCAGGTCCTCCTGCAGGGCCAGGACGCCCTGGTCCTGCAGGTCGATCTGGATGGAGACGATCAGGATGTCTCCGAGCTTGAGGATGGGGACGCGGTCCATCATCCCTCCTCGGTCCGTACGGCGACGCGGGTCTTCCTGCTGGCGAACTCCACGCCACTGCGCCGCAGCGCGTGCGCCAGGGCGTCGGCGAGGGAGGCCTTGGTCACGATGTCACCGAACTCGATGCCCAGGGTGACGATGGTGTGGGCGATCTGCGGGCGGATGCCGGAGATCACACACTCCGCGCCCATCAACCGCGCCGCGACCACGGTCTTGAGGAGGTGCTGGGCGACCTGGGTGTCCACCGCGGGCACACCGGTGATGTCGATGACGGCGTGTTCGGAGCCGGTGTCGACCAGCGTCTGCAGCAGCTTCTCCATCACCACCTGGGTCCTGGCCGAGTCGAGCGTGCCGACCAGCGGCACCGCGACGATGCCCTCCCAGAGCTTGACCACCGGGGTGGACAGTTCGAGGAGCTGCTCCGCCTGGTCGACGATCACCTTCTCCCTGGCGGCGGCGTAGTTCTCTATGGTGAACAGCCCCAGGTCGTCGATGAGCCGGGAGAACCAGATGAACCCCCGCAGGGCCTCGGGGGAACCGTCCGCCTCCACGCTCTCGTAGACCGCCTCCTTCAGGCCGAACACCACGACGGCGGTCTCCGAGGGCGTGAAGCCCTGGCGGGCGCGGCTGCGGGACAGCTCGGCGAGCAGGCCGTGCAGGTCGCTGGAGCCGCCCTCCTCACCGAGTGACCGCCGTAGCGCCTGGAGCAACTCGTGCAGCTGTCCCCTCAGGGCGGCACGGTCCACGTTGCCCGCCGAGGAGGAACCCGCTATTTCCTGCCAGCGCCGGAGAACGTCCTCCTCGTTGTCCTGCAGCAGCTGTTCTATGCGACGCCGACCGGCGTCTGCGGAGACGGACAAGGTGTACTCCCATGCGTACGGCTGACAGACGGCTCGCACGAAAGGCTACATGGCATGTCCGTTTTGGAAGCCGGGCAGAGGTTCCCCGGGCGGTCCCCCGGCATGGTCCGCCGGTCCGGCGAGGGGCTTCGCGCCGGTGCGTGACTCGCGGACGCTCGAGAGGTGTGATACCGAGACCTGGTTCCAACAGCCTAGATAGATGGCTTGTCCTATTTCAATGGAAAAGCTTGCCTTGATAGGGCTTTGTGGGGTGCACTATTGGTCTCTGAAAATCGTACAAAAGCCCCAAAAGCGACAGTGGTCGGGCAAGGTTTGGATTGCTACCATAAGGCAAATCCAGCGGAGAGCTGGGGTGCAAGTTGCCTCGGTGACCGCTGTTACGGATGAATGAGAAGTGGCTTGAGCTGCGCAGATGCGTTCAGGTCGCACGGGGCCGTGCAGCCGGTGGTTCGGGTGTGGCCACGGTGAAGCGGTGGTTCTTCCCAATTAGCCTGTACAGCGAGCTCACTTGTGAAATAACGTAACTGAACTGAAATCGCCTGATCATGATCTCGGCGATACTGTCGCCGCACAACGATATGCGGATGAGAGCAGGAGACCCCCGATGTCGTCCGGACTCACAGCGAACCCAGCAGGCATGACGCTCCGCGTCCGCCAGGCCGGTTTGCCGTCTCCGGAAACGGCGTCCCTCCCGATGTCCTTCCCTGCGTGCAAGGCTGTGATGCGATGACGGTCCGCCTTCTGACCAACATCGGCCGGCTCTGGACCGGTAACGATGTGTGCAGCAATGCCGCGATCCTGGTGCACAACGACCGGATCGCCTGGGTCGGGCGAGCCGCGGACCTGCCACAGAGCGTTCCCGGGGTGGTCGACGACATCGTCGACGTCGACCACGTCGAGAACCTTGGCGGTGCGCTGGTCACACCCGGCTTGATCGACGCCCACACCCACCCGGTGTACGCGGGCAACCGCTACGCTGAGATGGCCATGCGCTCCGGCGGCTCCAGCTCCTCGGCGATCACCGCGGCCGGCGGCGGCATCGGCTCGACCGTCACGGTGACCCGCGGCACCGACCCCTGGACCCTGTGCAACGGCGTCCGCGAACGCCTGCGCGAGTGGCTGCTCGCCGGCACCACGACCGTCGAGGCCAAGACCGGTTACCACCTCACCCGCGACGGTGAGCTCGCCGACGTGCGGCTGCTGCGCGAGCTTGAGAAGGAACCGATGATGCCGCGCGTGCACGTCACCTTCCTCGCCGCGCACGTCGTCCCGCCGGAGTACTTCGGCCGTCAGCGTGACTACGTCGAAGCGGTGGGCGCCTGGTGCGCCGACGCGGCGGCGGCCGGTGCCGACAGCGTCGACGTCTACTGCGACGAGGGGCACTTCACCACTGACGAGGCCCGCTGGGTCCTGGCGTCCGGCCGCAACGTCGGTCTGCTACCGCGCGTGCACGCCGGGGCCTACAGCCGTCGCGGCGCGGTCCAGCTCGCCGCCGAACTCGGCTGCGCCTCGGCCGACCTGCTGCACCACACCTCCGACGAGGACATCTCGATCCTGTCCCGCTACGGTGTCCCCGCCGTGGTCTGCCCGGGAACCGCGCTCCAGCGCGGCAGCCTGCCGCCGGTCAGGCGCATGCTCGCCCAGGGCGTCACCGTCGCGCTCGGCAGCGACCACAACCCCGGGCACTGCGGGATCACCTCGATGGCCCTGGTCATCAGTCTCGCGGTGGCGGCCTTCGGGATGAGCGTCAACGACGCGCTGCGCGCGGCGACGCTCGGTGGCGCGACCGTGCTCGGCGTCCCCGACCGCGGCGTCCTCGCCCCCGGCAGACTGGCCGACATCGTCCAGTGGGACGCCGACCACGAGGGTGCCTTCGCCTGGGCGTTCGGCCTCAAGCCGCGCCGGGTCTGGCGCGGCGGCACCCCCGTCCAGTAGGTCTTCCCCCCGGCCCCCGGCACCTGCCGGGTGGCCGGGGTCACCGGTGACCTCCCGCGCCTCTTCCCATGGGGCGTGTTTCCCGTGCTCCGCCCCGTAGACCCCCACGGGGGACGGCGTCACGCGACTCAAGGGTTTTCCACAGGCGGTTCGTGAGACGTGGGGTTTTCCCCAGAACCGCGTTCGGCGGCCGGAGGGGCCACGGCGTCGCCGTACCGTCCTGGGCGTGCGGACAACAGATCAGGCCACCGAGCGGTTCACGGCCGGGGCACGGCTACGGCTTCTGACGGTCTCGGGCCCTCGCGAACCGGCCACCTTCCCCTCGCTTGCGGGGCGTCCCGGGGGCCGTGAGGCCCTGTTCCCCGAAGCCGGGGGCGGGACGGGGCCGTCATACGCCGGGGTGGCCTTCGGGGACGACCCGCCTTCCGCGGGCGGAGACGGCGAGGCCGCTCCGGACGGCGGTCCCAGGGGCGGAGGCGGTCCTGCGAGCTGGTTGCGGTCGGCCCCGGTGCCGCCGTTCCCGCCCTCCTTCGAGGCCCTCCGTACGGCCGTCGCAGCCCAGGGGCCGGTGCTCGGGCTCAGTCGTTCCGGGCTGCGAGCCCTCGTGCTCGTCGCGATCGTCGCCGCCGCGGTCGCGGGCGTCCACCTGTGGCTGTCCCGGCCGGAGTCTGAGCCCCTCGCGCCGCCCACACCGATCGCCGGTCCGTCCCCGGCCTCTCAGGAAACGGTGTCCCGTCCGCCCTCCGCACCGCTCACGACGGCGGTCCGGGCCGGGACCGGCCCTCCGGGGGTCCCCGAGGTCACCGTTCATGTCACCGGCAAGGTCCGTCGCCCAGGAGTGGTCACCCTGCCCGGCGGCTCCCGCGTCACCGACGCGCTCCGGGCTGTGGGAGGCGTGCGCGGAGGCGCTTCCTCGGGCTCCCTCAACCTCGCGCGCAGGCTGGTCGACGGAGAGCAGATCGTCGTCGGAGCGCCCAGGGCTCCGGGGGCCGTCGGCGCGATCGCGCCCGTCCCCGCCGACCCGGCGGCCGTCGTCCTCGACCTCAACTCCGCGACCCCGCAGCAACTGGAACAGCTACCCGGGGTCGGTGAGGTGCTGGCCCAGCGCATCGTCGAGTACCGCGACGGCCACGGGGGTTTCCGGGGGGTCGAGCAACTACGCGAGATCAGCGGCATCGGCGATCGGAAGTACGCCGACCTGAAGGACAGGGTCCACGTATGACCTGGTTGACCGGGCAGGCCGCGAACCCCGGTCAGGACACAGGCCAGGACACACCCGCGCGGGCGCACACCCTGCATCTGGTCCTGCCCGCCCTCGCCTCGTGGATGGCCGCTCTCGTGCTCGTGGGCTGCCCCGCGTCCATCGGGGCCTGCGCGGCTCTGACCGCCCTCGGCGGCGCGCTCCTGACGGCGGTGGCGATCCGCGCCCGGGGCCGTACGGCCTGGCGTGGGGTGGCACTCGCCGTGCTGGTGTGCGTGGCGGCAGCAGCCGGTGTGGTCGCCTTCCACGTGCACGCGGCCGATACGGGGCCGGTGGCCGAGCTGGCCCGGCGGCGGGTCTCGGCGACGTTCGAGGCGGTGGTGACGGACGACCCCCGGGAACGCGCCCAGCGTGGCGGCCTCTCCCGCAGGAGCGGCTTCGTGGCGCCCGCACGTGTCGAGGTGGTCAGGCAGACGTCCGGCACGGCGGGAGAACCGGGAGGTGCGGTGAGGCTGCGAGCCTCGGTCATCTTGCTGGCCACGGGAGAGGAGTGGCGTTCCCTGTTGCCCAGCCAGCGCGTAGCCGTACAAGGGCGGTTCGGGCCCGCGGAGCCCGGAGAACTGCTCGCCGCGGTGGTGCTGGTGCGGGGGCCGCCCCGGGTGCTGAGCGGGCCGTCGTGGGTCCAGCGCGTCGCCGGAGCGCTCCGTGCGGGGTTGCGTGAGGCCTCCGCGGTGCTTCCTCAGGGCCAGCGCGGCCTGCTGCCCGCACTGGTCGTCGGTGACATGTCCCAGATGGACGAACAGGTGAAGGCCGACTTCAAGCAGGCCGGCCTCAGCCATCTGACGGCCGTGTCCGGGGCCAACCTCGCAGTCGTGGCCGGGGCGGCCGTCGCGCTGGCCAGGATCATGGGCCTGCGTCTTCCGCTCAGGGCGGCGCTCGCCGTTCTCGCCATGGTCTTCTTCGCCGTCGTCGCCCGGCCTTCGCCCAGTGTGCTCCGTGCGCTGCTCATGGGCGGCGTCACCGCCCTGGCACTCGGTACGGGCCGCGCACGCGACGGCTTCGCGGCCCTGTCGGTGACCGTTCTGGGGCTGATCCTCTTCGACCCCGGCCTCGCGCGCTCCTACGGCTTCGCCCTGTCGGTCTTCGCGACCGGCGGCATCCTGGTGCTCGCGCCGCGCTGGCGGGACCGGCTCGCCGGGCGACTGCCCCGCTGGGCCGCGGAGGCGGTCGCCGTGCCCGCGGCGGCACAGGCGGCGGTCACCCCGGTGCTGGTCCTGATGTCAGGGCAGATCGCCCCGGTCGCCGTCCCCGCGAACCTGCTCGCGGGGCCCGCCGTGGCACCCGCGACGCTGCTCGGGTTCGCCGCCTCGCTGACCGCGCCGCTGCACATGGGCGCCGCGCGGTTACTGGCCCGCCCCGCGGGTCTGGCCACCGGGTGGATCGTCGGTGTGGCGGAACGCGCGGCGGGCCTTCCCCTGGCGGTGTTCCCATGGCCCGGTGGCCTCGCTGGACTGGCCGCGCTGCTGGTGGCCGCGCCGCTCGCCGTGCTGGCGCTGCGGCGCCGGTGGTCACGCCGGGTGGTCGCCGCGGTGGCCGTCGGGGTGCTCCTCGCCGTCGTCGTGGCCGGATCGGTCGTGACCCGTCGTTCCTCCGGAGGCTGGCTGCTGGTCGCGTGCGATGTGGGCCAGGGTGACGCGCTGCTGGTCGCCGCGGGTCCCGGTCGCGCCGTGGTGGTCGACACGGGGCCGGATCCCGTGCGGATGGACCGCTGCCTGAGGTCCATGGGGGTCAGGCAGGTCCCGCTCGTCGTCCTCACCCACCCGCACTTCGACCACGTCGGCGGCCTGGACGGGGTCTTCCGCGGCCGGCCGGTCGGAGCGGTCGTGGTCACCCCGCGCGATGTGGCCGAGCGCGAGAGCGTCCGGCTGAGCGCGGACCTGACCCGCCGGGGAGTCGCCGAGTGGACGGCGCAGCCGGGGACGCGGTGGCGCTTCGGCCCCTCGGAGCTCACGGTCCTCGCACCGTGGGACGGGACGTCCCCGCCAGGGGGAGGGGAGGGCACGACCATAAACAACGCCAGCGTCGTGCTGCACGTGCGCTGGGCGGCCGGTACCGCGTTGCTCAGCGGGGACGTCGAGACCGAGGCGCAGGCCGAGCTGCTCAGGAGAGGCCTGCCGCGGGCTGACATCCTCAAGGTCCCCCACCATGGTTCGGCGAGATATGACCCCGGCTTTCTCGCGGCCACCGGTGCTCGCGCGGCACTGATCAGCGTGGGTGCGGGCAACGACTACGGCCACCCGGCTCCCTCCACCGTCACCGGGCTGCTGGCGCTCGGTATGCGGGTCTATCGGACGGACCTGTCAGGCACGCTGACCGTGGTCGCACGGGAGGCGGGACTGGCCGTCGTCAGAGAGAGGTGACGTCTCTGGACGACCTTCGGCCCGGATACTCCCGGAGGAGTCGGGCGCCTTCGGGCGGATGCCGACGTCTTCGAGGAATCCCGGTGCTCTGGGACGTTCCCCGAGGCCTCGGCCGCCCTGGGACGGCCTGGACGCCGTCGGGTGACTCGGACGCCGTCGGGCGGCCCGGCGTCTTGGGCGGCTTGAGTGCTCTCGGTGTCCATGGACGCCGATCGACGTGCCCGGCGGAGAGTTAGGCTTTGCTTCATGATCAAAACATGGGACGCCACGGCACCGGGGGTGATGAGACTGCCGTCGGGGCGGCTCGTCCGGGGCCGGGGCCTTCGGTACCCGCTTCCCGAGGGGGAAAGACCCGTCTTCGCGCTCTACCTTCTGGGACGACGGCCTCCCGCCGTCAGCTGGGAGCACCGCTGGCTCCGCTGGCCCGACTTCTGGCTTCCGTCCGACCGGACGGAGGCCGTCAAGGCGCTGCGCGAGGTCTGGGAACGTGCCGGAAGTGAGCGGGTCGAGGTCGCCTGCGGCGGTGGGCGTGGCCGTACGGGCACGGCTCTGGCCTGTGTCGCGGTGCTGGACGGGGTTCCGGCCCCGGAGGCGGTCGCCTACGTTCGTGAGCACTACGCCGCAGGGGCCGTCGAGACGCCCTGGCAGCGCCGCTACGTGGCCCGATTCCCATGACGACGGGAAACGACGGTCTTCCGGCCTGGCCGCTACCGGACGCGCCTGAGGACCTTGTCGTTCACGAAGGGCAGTTCCACCGGGTGATCGTCGGCGCGGACCGGGTCGTGTGCCTGCCGCGCACCAGGGCGGCGGCCTCCCGGCTGCCCCGGCGCGTGGAGGTGCTGCGGCTGCTCGCGGAACTCGACCTCGGGTTCGCCACGCCCTCGCCCCTGTTCGAACACGGCACCCGGTACACGGACGGGCGATCGGCCCCCGGGGGTGACGCCGGGGACGCGCTTCTCGGACACGGCACCGGAGACGTGGACGGATGGCCCTTTCTCGTCCTCAGCCGTGTTCCCGGGGCTCCGCTCGAGGTGGACACGCTCAAGGACCCCGCCGTGGCCGAGGCCGTGGCGGCACGGTACGTCACGCTGCTGGCCTCACTGGCCGGGGCGGGTTCGGACGAGAGGGCGCGGGCCGCCCTGACGGCGCCCCGGGACCGCTGGCGGTGTTTCGCGCAGGATGTCAGGAGTGAGCTGTTCGGGCTCATGTCGCAGGACGGGAGGCGGCGGGCAGACCGGGAACTCGTGGCCCTCGACGACCTTCCGCATCTCACCGACGCGCTGGTGCACGGCGACCTCGGTGTGGAGAACGTCCTGTGGGAGATCGTCGATGGACGGCCCCGGCTCGGCGGGGTGGTCGACTGGGACGAGGTCACGATCGGAGACCAGGCCGAGGACCTGGCGGCGATCGGCGCCGGTCACGGCGGGGCCTTCCTGAGACGGGTGTTCGCCCTCGGCGGCTGGTCCGGTGACACGGCGGCCCGTGTCACCGTGATCGGCCGGACCTTCGCCCTGCAGCAGGCCCTGTCCGCCTTCCGGGACGAGGACGAGGAAGAACTGGCGGACGGCCTGTCCGCCTACCGTTGAGCCCGCCGGGTCTCCGGGTCAGACCGGGACCGCGGTCTCAAGGGGACGGTGGAACTCGGTGTCGATGTCGGCGGCGTAGAGGGAACGGCCGCAGGGGGAGCAGCGATACATGATCGGCCCCTCGTCGAGGGCCGTGCCGCAGTGCGGACAGGTGTGACGGCTGACGGTGGAATTCATTGGGAATCTCTCCTCTGTTCACCTGGAGTGTGCCGTACGTCGCCTGCGGATCGGTTGCGAATCGCTTGTCGATCGATACTCGGGTTTGTTCGCCTCGGGCGGCGCGGGTCGCCGGAGAGGGGGCCGAGGCGCCGCACACGTGGCACAGGCCGAATCTCCGGCACTCATGCCGGGGAGCGCGTCAATCGACTGGCCGCACGTGGCATGCTGCTGGACATGGCGGCGACCAACCCAGCACCGGTGACCCTGGTAGTCGGAGACGAGGAACTCCTCGCGGACCGCGCGGTCGGCGAGGTGGTCGCCGCGGCGCGGGCGTCCGACGCGGGGGCCGAGGTGCACGACCTGGTCGGCGGGAAGGTACAGCCGGGGGAGCTGACCCAGCTGACCTCGCCGTCACTGTTCGGCGACAGGTCGGTGGTGGTGATCCGCTCCGCGCAGGACCTCGTCAAGGAGGTGATCGCGGAGATCGTCTCCTACACCGCGAACCCGTCTGAGGACACCGTGCTGGTCCTGGTCCACCCCGGCGGGGTCAAGGGCAAGGCACTGGTCGACGGAGTCAAGAAGGCCAGTGCCCACGTGGTCACCGTGGCCAAGGTCACCAAGCCGGCGGAACGGCTCGCCTTCGTCAAGGCGGAGCTGAGGCGGGCGGGGCGCACCATCGGCGGCGACGCGGCGGCCGCGCTGCTCGACGCGGTGGGGAACGATCTGCGGGAACTCGCCGCAGCCTGCAACCAGCTCGCCTTCGACACGCCGGGCAAGACCATCGACGAGGCGGCCGTCGCCCGCTATCACCGGGGGCGGGCCGAGGTCAGCGGATTCACCGTCGCGGACTCCGCCGTCGAGGGGCGCCTGGGTGACGCCCTTGAGCAGTTGCGCTGGGCGCTGGCCACCGGCACGGCGCCCGTTCTGCTGGTGAGCGCGCTCGCCGGAGGCCTGCGTTCGCTGGCGAAGGTCGGCGGGGCGCCGCGCAACATGCGTGGCGGGCAGCTCGCCAGTCACCTCGGCATGCCTCCCTGGAAGGTCGACCGGGTACAGCGGCAGCTGAACGGCTGGGGTCCTGAGGGGATCGCCCGCGCCCTTCAGGCGACCGCGACGGCCGACGAACAGGTCAAGGGTGGCGGCGCCGATCCCGCCTACGCGCTTGAGCACATGGTGCAGATCGTCGTCGCCAGCCGTACCGGCCGTTAGCCCGCGTCGGGGGTCGAGGAGAGGCGGGCGCGGCGGAACGCCGGGAGCTGGCCCGCGACCGTCGCGGCCAGCGCCAGGAAGAAACCGGTCAGCTGGAGCGGGCTCAGCGACTGGTTCAAGACGATCCAACCGGCCAGGGCGGCGGTGAGCGGGCTGAGGGTGCCCAGCAGGGAGACCTGCGGGGGCGCCAGACGGCCGACCCCGCGAAACCACAGACTGTAGGCGGCGGCCGTACCGACGAGGCCCAGCCAGGCGTAGCCGGCGACGGCGGCGCCGTCCAGCGTGGGAGGCGGCCCCTCGACGGCGAAGGCGACCGGGGCGATCATGAGGCCGCCCGCGGTGAGCTGCCAGCCGGTGAGGGTCAGGTCGCCGACGCCGGGTGGTTTGCCCCACGCACGGGTGAGGACGACCCCGGCGGCCATGCCGGTCGCGCCGAGCAGACCCGCGGCGACTCCCGTGACGTCGAGGGCGGCGTTGGCCCTCAGCACCACGAGGGAGACGCCCACGGTGGCCGCGATCGCGGCGGCGACACGGTGGAGCGAGACGGTCTCGCGGAGCACGGCGCGGGTGAGCCCGGCGACGATGAGCGGCTGGATGGAGCCGAGGACGGCCGCGACCCCGCCGGGCAGCCGGTAGGCGGACAGGAACAGCAGCGGGAAGAACAGGCCGATGTTGAGCCCGCCGAGCACCGCCGCCCGCCACCACCAGTCGCCGCGGGGCAGCGTGCGTGTCACGGCCACCAGGAGCAGCCCGGCGGGGAGCGCGCGCATCAGGGCGGTGAACAGCGGGCGCTCCGGAGGGAGCAGCACGGTGGTCACGACGTAGGTCGTGCCCCAGACCGCCGGGGCGAGTGCGGTGACGGCCACCAGGGCGGCACGGGGGGAGGGCACGGGATCTCCTTCAGAAGCCTCGACGTCGATTAACTTGGCATTGAGTTAATCGACATCAAGCTATGTGATCGCGCGAACCCCTCCGAGCCGCCCAAAGGGAACAAAACAAGAACGCCGCGCCCCGTAGGGCGCGGCGTTCCGAAGAACCCTGGACTACTTGGCGGCCGCGAGGGCGGCGGCGCGCTGGGCGATCGCCGACTTGCGGTTGGCAGCCTGGTTCTTGTGGATGACGCCCTTGCTGGCGGCCTTGTCCAGCTGGCGGGAAGCGGCGCGCATGAGCACGACGGCCTCGTCGACGTTGCCCTGGTCGGCGGCCTCGCGGAACTTGCGGACGGCCGTCTTCAGGGAAGACTTGACAGCCTTGTTACGCAGCCGGGCCTTCTCGTTCTGCCGGTTGCGCTTGATCTGGGACTTGATGTTCGCCACGAAGAAGCCTCGGTGAATGTCGTCGGAGTGGGGCGCGCGGGCAGAGAGGGCGCGCCACACGCAGTTGAATAGGCTACCAATCACCCGGGTGGTCGCTCAAATCGACAACCTGGGCGTAGGAGTGTTCACCCAGCTTACCGTGTCCGCCTCCGGCCGCGTGCGCGCATCGCCGTCGGAGAGTCGTCGGAGAGCCGTCAGGGGGCCGCCGGTCTGGAAGGAGGGCTTCGGTGGCGTCAGGGGTTGAACCAGGAGTCCTCATACTCCTTCCAGTCCTCGGGCGTGGCGGCGAAGTCCACATAGAGCGCCAGCCCGAACAGCTCCCGGCGGGTCCCGTGCGAGGTCAGCGCCAGTCTGGCGCCCTCGGCCGCCGTCGCGACGCTCTCCGCCGCGTCCCCCCAGACCACGCCGTGGTCGTGGTAGGCGGGTGCGCCGATCAGCACCGTCTTGTCGTCCGGCACGAGGCCGAGCGCCAGGGTGCCCTGCCGTACGACGTGGCCGCCGTAGAGGATCGTGGAGGGGTAGTAGGAGTCGTAGGTCATGATGGCCACCTGGTCGGTACGGGAGGCCACATCCCTGAAATAGTCCGGGGACCAGTACTTGTCGTGGCCGATGGCCAGACGCGCGAGGGGCCGGGTGAGCGGGAACGGCTCGATCTGGGGCGTCGAGACGGAGAGCAGGTCCTTGCCGACGATCTGGCGGGTCCGGTCGAGCAGGTCGAGGAAGCCGGCGTCGCCGTCCCCGACCGGTTCGAAGTCGTAGTGCACGCCGTCGTAGCCCACGGCCATGACCGCGCGGGCGCCGTCGAGCACCTGCTGGCGCGCGGCCGCGTCGCCGAGGCTGAGGCGGCCGTTCACCTTCTGCCCCAGCCACGCCGAGACCCGGACGCCGGGAAGCCGCGCGTGGATCTCCTTGAGGAAGGCGGCGGCCCCGGAGTACTTCTCGGGGGAAAGCGCGCCGTCGAGGCCGAACGGGCCCGAATGGACGTACAGGTCCTTGATCCCGGTGCCGCGCAGCCGTACGGCCAGGGCCTTGACGTCGGCGGCGTCCTTGCGGCCGTCCACCCACATGTGACCGAGCCACAGGGCGTCATGGCCCGTGCTCTTCGCCCACGGGGCGGGCGTCCCGGTAAACTGGATCGTGAGGGTGGCCGCTGCCACCCCGGGCAGCACAAGGAGCACGGCCGCGACCGCCACGAGAAGGCGCAGGCCGCGTCGTGCTCTGGTCCGGGTAATCACCCGGACATGTCACCATGGAGAACGGCTGGTATGCCAGCCGTAGATCGTCGTCAATCCCGTCGAAACGGACACCGGTGCGCATTCAGCCTGGCCAGACCGATCCCGCGGTGATCCGCAACTTCTGCATCATCGCGCACATCGACCATGGCAAGTCAACGCTTGCCGACCGCATGTTGCAGATCACCGGCGTGGTCGACGACCGCTCCATGCGCGCCCAGTATCTCGACCGGATGGACATCGAGCGCGAGCGCGGCATCACGATCAAGTCACAGGCGGTCAGGCTGCCGTGGCAGGTCGACGGCGCCGACTACGTCCTCAACATGATCGACACCCCCGGGCACGTCGACTTCACCTACGAGGTCTCCCGCTCCCTGCAGGCGTGCGAGGGCGCGATCCTGCTGGTCGACGCCGCGCAGGGCATCGAGGCGCAGACGCTGGCCAACCTCTACCTGGCCATGAACAACGACATGACGATCATCCCGGTGCTCAACAAGATCGACCTCCCGGCCGCCCAGCCGGAGAAGTACGCCGCGGAGATCGCCCACCTCATCGGCTGCGAGCCCGAGGACGTCCTGAAGGTGTCCGGCAAGACCGGCGTCGGCGTCAGGGAGCTGCTCGACCACGTCGTCGAGCGGGTCCCCGCCCCGGTCGGCGAGGCCGCCGCCCCCGCCCGCGCGCTGATCTTCGACTCCGTCTACGACACCTACCGCGGCGTGGTCACCTACGTCCGGGTCATGGACGGCCACCTGGGCAAGCGTGAGCGCATCCTGATGATGTCCAGCGGCGCCACCCACGAGACCCTGGAGATCGGCGTCATCTCCCCCGAGCCCAAGATCGCGGACAAGGGCCTCGGCGTCGGTGAGGTGGGCTACCTGATCACCGGCGTGAAGGACGTGCGCCAGTCGCGGGTGGGTGACACCGTCACCTCGGGCGCGCAGCCCGCCGCGAAGCCGCTCAGCGGTTACGAGCACCCCAAGCCGATGGTGTTCTCCGGCCTCTACCCGATCGACGGCGACGACTACCCCGAGCTCCGCGAGGCGCTGGACAAGCTGCAGCTCAACGACGCGGCCCTGGTCTACGAGCCGGAGACCTCGGCGGCGCTCGGCTTCGGCTTCCGCTGCGGCTTCCTCGGCCTGCTCCACATGGAGATCGTCAGGGAGCGCCTTGAGCGGGAGTTCAACCTCTCCCTCATCTCCACCGCGCCCAACGTGATCTACCGGGTGATCATGGAGGACGCCAAGGAGTTCACGGTCACCAACCCCTCGGAGTTCCCCACGGGCAAGGTGGACAAGGTCTTCGAGCCGATGGTCAAGGCGACCGTGCTGGTCCCCTCCGAGTTCATCGGCGCCATCATGGAGCTGTGCCAGAACCGCAGAGGCAATCTGCAGGGCATGGACTACCTGTCCGAGGACCGAGTCGAGATCCGTTACACCATGCCGCTCGGCGAGATCATCTTCGACTTCTTCGACCAGCTCAAGTCCCGCACGCGCGGCTACGCCTCGCTCGACTACGAGCCCTCCGGCGAGCAGGAGTCCGAGCTGGTCAAGGTCGACATCCTGCTCCAGGGCGAGGCGGTCGACGCCTTCAGCGCCATCGTCCACAAGGACAAGGCCTACTCCTACGGCGTCGAGATGGCCAAGAAGCTTCGCGAGCTCATCCCGAGGCAGCAGTTCGAGGTGCCGATCCAGGCCGCCATCGGCGCCCGGGTCATCGCCAGGGAGAACATCCGCGCCATCCGCAAGGACGTGCTCGCCAAGTGCTACGGCGGCGACATCTCCCGTAAGCGCAAGCTGCTGGAGAAGCAGAAGGAGGGCAAGAAGCGGATGAAGATGGTCGGCCGTGTCGAGGTCCCCCAGGAGGCCTTCGTCGCCGCGCTGTCCACCGAGTCCTCCTCGGCGGACAAGCCGAAGAAGTGAGATGCGACGCCCCCGCCCGCGAGGAGCGCGGACGGGGGCGTCGGGGTGGTGCGGGCGGGGCGGCCGATGACCCAGGATCGCCGGCCCCGCCCGGTCTCAGGGGAGACTCAGCGCAGGACCTTGTAGAGCGCCGAGGTGAGGGACGCCTTGTCGTCGTCCTGGTCGATGGACCACATCATCGAGCCGCCCAGGCCCCGCAGGCGGATGTAGGCCGCCTTCTGGAGCACCGTGGCCGGGTCGTCGTAGGACCAGAACTCGTTGCCGTCGTAGAGCCAGTTGGCGCCGGTCAGCACGTCGCGGTAGCGCTTTCCTGGCTTCTTGACCAGGTTCTTGTAGTCGTCGGTGCCCGCCGCCCAGGTGCCCTGCGCGGGGCCGGTCGCGGGCTTGAACAGGCCGTTGCCGCCCGCGGTCACACCGGTCCAGCCCTGGCCGTACGCCGGGATGCCGACCACGATCTTCTTCGCCGAGGCGCCGCGGTTCAGGTAGTCGCGCACGGTCTGCTCGACGCTGTACTTCACCGTGTTGGGGTCGCGCCGGTCGGTGAACAGGTTGCCGTTGTGACCGGTGATCGGATCCCACGAGCCGCGCAGGTCGTAGCCCTGGATGGTGGCGAAGGTGAGGTTCTTGAAGACGTCGCGGACCTCGAAGCCCGCGTCGATCTTCGGTCCGCCCGCGGGCAGGAAGGCCGTCAGCTCACTGCGCCGGTCGTACTGGTTGAGCTGGCGGCGCAGCTCGGTGGTGAACAACGTGAAGTTGTGCTTGTCCTCGGGCCTGACGACGTTGCCCTCGTTGCCCTCGCTGCCGGGCCACTCCCAGTCGAGGTCGATGCCGTCGAACACGCCCGCCCCGGTGCCGGCCGCGGTGTCGGGCAGGTTGCCGCGAAGCCACAGGTCGATGCAGGAGGCGGCCAGCTTGGCGCGGCTCTCCTCGGTGAGGACGGCGTCGGAGAAGTACTTCGAGCCGCTCCAGCCGCCGAGGGAGATCAGCGCCTTGAGGCCGGGGTGCTTGGCCTTGAGCTTCTTGAGCTGGTTCAGGTTGCCGTTCAGGGCCTGGCCTGGGGCGTCGGCGACGCCGTCCACGCTCTGCTCGGCGGGTACCGGTCGCTGCCAGTCGGCCCAGGCGTCCGAGGAGACGCACGTACCCTCGGCGCTGACGGACCCGAAGGCGTAGTTGATGTGGGTCAGTTTCGCCGCCGCGCCGCTGGTCTCCATGTCCTTGACGTGGTAGTTGCGTCCGTAGACGCCCCACTGGATGAAGTAGGCGACCCGCTTGAAGCGGTCACCGTGGCCGGTGTTGGTCTGGGCCTGGGCGGGCGCCGGGGCGGCGGTGGCCGCGAGACCGGCGGCCAGGGCCGCGGCGAGCGTGTTCCGGAGGAGTCTCTGCACGGGCTTCTCCACGTTGCCTGGGGGGCCTTGGGGGGTGGAACTTATAGGAAACTTTCCTTTAAGTTTTCCCGGATCGTAGACCTGGGCGATCTACCCGTCAACGGTCTGGCCGGATCCGGCGTACCGGGCACCGCGTCCGGGGCGGCAGACTTGGTCACGTGCCATCCACACTTCCCGACGGCGATCCGGTACCCCCCTCGGGTGACCTGCCGGAGAGCGCGCTCCACGGCCTGGGGGAGCGGCCCTTCGGCTTCTACGTCCACGTCCCCTTCTGCGTGACCCGGTGCGGCTACTGCGACTTCAACACCTACACCGCCTCGGAGCTGGGCCCCGGCGCCTCCCGCGAGGACTACGCGCGCACCGCGATCAGGGAGGTACGGCGAGCACGCGCCAACCTCGGCGAGGCCGACCTGCCGGTCCGGACCGTCTTCTTCGGCGGGGGCACCCCCACCCTGCTGCCCGCGGCCGACCTGGTCGCGATCCTGAAGGTGATCGGGGAGGAGTTCGGCCTCGCGCCGGGCGCCGAGGTGACCACCGAGGCCAATCCCGAGTCGGTCGGCCCGGCCTACCTTGAGGAACTGCGCGACGGCGGGTTCACCCGGATGAGCTTCGGCATGCAGAGCGCCCGCGAGCACGTGCTGCGGGTCCTCGAACGGGCGCACACCCCCGGCCGCCCGGCCCAGGCCGTCGCGGAGGCCCGTGCGGCGGGGTTCGAGCACGTCAACCTGGATCTGATCTACAGCACGCCGGGGGAGAGCGACGACGACTGGCGGGCCTCCCTGGCCGCCGCGATCGAGGCGGGGCCCGATCATGTGTCGGCCTACTCGCTGATCGTGGAGGACGGCACCAGGCTGGCGGCCAGGATCCGGCGAGGCGAGCTGCCGATGCCGGACGACGACGTGGCCGCCGACCGCTATCTCATCGCCGACGGCATGCTCGCCGAGGCCGGGTTCGAGTGGTACGAGGTGTCCAACTGGGCCACCTCGGAGGCGGCGCGCTGCAGGCACAACCTGCTGTACTGGACCGGCGGCGACTGGTGGGGGGTCGGTCCCGGAGCGCACAGCCACGTCGGGGGCACCCGGTGGTGGAACGTCAAGCATCCGGCGGCCTACGCCCAGCGCCTGACCTCCGGTGCCTCGCCCGCGCACGCCCGCGAGGTGCTCACCTCGCAGGACAGGGCGGTCGAGCGCCTGATGCTGGAGCTGAGACTCTCCGCGGGCTTCCCGCTTCGCGAGCTGGACAGGCCGAGGGTCGTCGCCAGAGCCCTGGCGGACGGCCTGCTCGAAGTGGAGCCGTTCAAGACCGGGCGGGCGGTGCTCACGCTGCGGGGCCGCCTGCTGGCCGACGCCCTGGTGCGCGACCTGACCTGACCGGTACGGGACTCAGCTCACGAACCGGATGTTCAGCGGGTAACGGTAGCTCTCTCCGCGGTTGGCCGCGACGGCGGCGATGATCATCAGGATGAGTGAGCCGATCCAGACCAGCGGCATCAGCAGGAAGCCGATCAGCACGAAGGCCAGCACCCAGGAGACCAGATAGGCGATCATCAGGGTGAGCTGGAAGTTCAGCGCCTCGGCCGCCTGGGCCCGCACGTAGGGGGCCTCGTCCCGCTTGGCGAGGTAGAGCACCAGCGGACCGACGAACGAGGTCAGCAGGCCCAGCAGGTGGGCGAGCATCGCCATGGTCATGTCGTCGGTGCCCGGACGCGGGCCCTGCCCGCCGTAACCGGGCATACCGTACCCCTGGTGACCGTACGGCCAGCCGCCCTGGGGCGGGTACCCCTGGTATCCCTGCCCGGGAGGAGGCCCGGGGTAGGGCCCGGGGGGAGGGCCTGGAGGGGGGCCGGGCTGAGGGCCGGGCCACGCTCCGTACCCAGGCCGGGGGTGCTCCTCGTGCGGGAACCGCTCGGGATTGTCGCTCATGGGCCGTCTCCTCGATGGGGTGGGTCAGTCATCCTGGGCGGGGTCGGTCACGAAGTCGATCAGCCGCTCGACCGGGCCGAGGAGCTCCGGTTCGAGATCGGCGTAGGTGGTGACCGATCCGAGGATGCGGCGCCAGGCCTCCGCGGGATCGACGCTCCATCCGAGGGCGGCGATGACGCCCTCCTTCCACGGCAGGCCGCGCGGCACCCGGGGCCAGGCGGCGATCCTCAGCGCCGACGGTTTGACGGCCTGCCAGACGTCCACGAACGGGTGCCCGGCGACCAGCACGTGGGGCGAGGAGACCTCGGCCGCTATCCGGCTCTCCTTGGACCCGGCGACCAGATGGTCGACGAGCACACCGAGACGACGCTCAGGGCCGGGCCCGAACTCCGCGACGATCTTGGGGAGGTGGTCGACGCCCTCAAGGTACTCGACCACGACGCCCTCGACGCGCAGGTCGTGTCCCCAGACCTTCTCGACCAGCGCGGCGTCGTGCACGCCCTCCACGTAGATCCGGCTCTCCCTGGCGACCCGGGCCCGCAGGCCCTCGACCGCGATGGAGCCGGAGGCGCTGCGCCGTGGCCCCTGGGGTCCCCGGGAGCCCGGAGACGCGGCGGCGGGCCGTACCAGGGTCACCGTCCTGCCTTCGAGGAGGAACGCGGCCGGGTCGAGCGGGAACAGGCGCCGCCGCCCGAAGCGGTCCTCCAGGGTGACGGCCTCCTTGTCGCAGGCGACCACGGCGCCGCAGAAGCCGCTCTCGGCGTCCTCGACGACCATGTCGGGCTCGGCGGGGACCTGGGGGATCTTCCCCTTGAGGGGACGACGCCAGTTTCCCGCCAGCACGTCACGCTCGTACATCACCGGCCGTCAGCCACCTCTCGCAGGGGATCACGTGGGACGGTAGCAAAGAGCGGGCCTCACCTGCCGTAGGCTCCGGGCTGTCCCCACTGGGCCGCCGCGGCCGCGGCCTGGCGCTTGCGGGCGCCGCTGCGCTTGACCAGCACGACGATCGTCACGATGACGGCCAGCAGGAACCCGATCCCCGGCACGCCGAACAGCATCAGCGTGCCGCTGATCACCGAGTCGGCCACGATCTCCTTGCCCACGCCGAACTTGGCGTCGACCCCGCCCGAGGTGGTGCAGGTGATCGGGTAGTCGCCCGCCTTGTCCACCCCGATCCGCAGGGCGAGCTCCCACAGCTGCCCGTCGGCGGTGACGGTCTGCTGGAAGCTCGGCCGCTGGAGCTTGACGGTTCCCGGGGCGCCCTCGATCTGGCACTCGAAGTTCGTGCCCTTGGCCGCGGCGACGTAGATGGCGGGCTTGTTCGCCGGGTCGATGCTGACGGTCGTCTTCTGGTCGGGGCCGAAGGAGGAGGTCGGGGCGGCTTCGGTGACCGCGTTGAAGAGACCGCCCGCGAAACCGACGAAGCCAATGATCACGCTCAGCACGAAGAGCAGCCACACGCCGACGATCCAGCCGACGCTGGGCTTCACCTTCGGCGGCGGGCCCTGGGGGGCGCCGTATCCCGGGGGCGGGTAGCCGAAGGAGGGGCCGCCCTGCTGGTACTGCTGTTGCTGCTGGTGGGGCTGGCCGTACGGCTGCTGGGGGGTGCCGTAACCCGAAGGGGATCCGAAATCATTGGACATATACCTAATTGTGGCCCTTACCACTTGGATAGCGATAGCAGCTGACTTGACAATGGCTTGCTCCAGGACCCGCTCCCGCCCATCCTGGTGCCGTGTTATCGCACCCCCCGGGCTGGAGCCGTACACTTGGCACTCGGGAACACCGAGTGCCAGACCTGGCGTTTCCCGTCCGAGCGCAGGTAGGAGGTGAGCACGTTGGTTGACGACCGCAAGCTGGCGGTCCTACGCGCCATCGTCGAGGACTACGTGTCCACCAATGAGCCGGTCGGCTCGAAGGCTCTCGCGGAGCGTCACAACCTGGGTGTGTCCCCCGCGACCATCCGCAACGACATGGCGGTGCTGGAGGAGCAGGGCTACATCGCCCAGCCCCACACCAGCGCGGGCCGGGTGCCGACGGACAAGGGCTACCGGCTGTTCGTCGACCGCCTCTCCCAGGTGAAGCCGCTGTCCGGCGCGGAGAGGAGGGCCATCGAGAGCTTCCTCGCGGGCGCCGTCGACCTCGACGACGTCGTGATGCGCACGGTACGGCTGCTGGCCCAGCTGACCCGTCAGGTCGCCGTGGTCCAGTACCCCACGATCTCCAACTCCAAGGTCCGCCACGTCGAGCTGGTCCCGCTGAACGAGCACCGCCTGATGTTCGTGCTCATCACCAACACCGGGCGGGTCGAGCAGCGCGTGGTGGAGCTGCAGGAGGTCATCGACGACAACCGCGTGGCGCACCTGCGCGCGGTGCTCAACGCCTGCCTGGACGGCTGCGGGCTGGCCAGTGTTCCCGACATGGTCGCCGACCTGCCAGAACGGCTGCCAGCCGAGGACAGGCCCGTCGCGGCCACCATCCTTTCGGTCCTGCTTGAGTCCCTTGTGGACCGGCATGATGAGAAGATCGTTTTCGCCGGGGCCGCCAATCTCGCGGGGGCCGACTTCACCGTCGGGCTCCGCGACGTGCTGGAGGCCCTGGAGGAGCAGGTGGTGCTCATGCGCCTGCTCGGTGAGACCTCGGACCTGTCGGCGCTGACGGTGCGCATCGGCTCGGAGAACCCCTACACGGGTCTCCAGGGCACATCCATCGTCGCCGCCGGATACGGTTCGGGTGGCAAGCAACTGGCCCGGCTCGGTGTGCTGGGTCCGACACGTATGGACTACCCGGTCACGATGGGCGCGGTGCGCGCGGTGGCACGCTACGTCAGCCAGATCCTGGCTGCATCCTAAGAGGTCAACTAAGTGGCTACTAAGAGTGACTACTACGGCACCCTGGGGGTGCGGCGCGACGCCAGCGCGGAGGAGATCAAGAAGGCCTACCGCCGCCTGGCCAGGGAGCTGCATCCCGATGTGAACCCCGACCCTGAGACCCAGGAGCGGTTCAAGGACATCACCCAGGCTTACGAGGTGCTGTCCGACCCCAACAAGCGTCAGATGTACGACATGGGCGCCGACCCGTTCTCCTCGGGCGGCGCGGGCGCCGGAGGCTTCGGCGCCGGCTTCCCCTTCAGCGACATCATGGACGCCTTCTTCGGCGCGGCGGGCGGCGGCGCGGGGCGCGGTCCCCGCTCGCGGGCCCGCAGGGGCCGCAACGCCACCATCAGGGTCGAACTCGACCTGCGGGAGGCGGCCTTCGGCACGACCCGCGAGCTGGTGGTCGACACCGCGATCCTGTGCGAGGTCTGCACCGGCTCCGGCGCGGCGGCGGGCACCCACCCCGACACCTGTGACGTCTGCCACGGGCGCGGCGAGGTCTCCCAGGTCACCCGGTCCTTCCTCGGCCAGGTCATGACCTCCCGTCCCTGCCCGCAGTGCGGCGGGTTCGGTTCGATCATCCGCAACCCCTGCCAGGAGTGCTCCGGCGACGGCCGGGTCCGCACCCGGCGGACCATCAAGGTCCGCATCCCCGCGGGAGTCGAGGACGGCACCCACATCCAGCTCGCCGGCGAGGGCGAGATCGGTCCCGGCGGCGGCCCGCCCGGTGACCTGTTCCTGGAGATCGTCGAGCGCCCCCACGAGACGTTCGAGCGCCGCGGCGACGACCTGCACTGCACCGTGCAGATCCCGATGACCGCCGCCGCGCTCGGCACGATCCTGACGCTGGAGACACTCGACGGCGCCGAGGAGCTGGACGTCCGCCCCGGCACCCAGTCCGGGCAGACCATCCCGCTGTACGGCAAGGGCATCCAGCGCCTCAACGAGACCGGCAGGGGAGACCTGCTGATCCACGTCAACGTCGAGACTCCCGCCCGTCTCGACCAGGCTCAGGAGGAGCTCCTGCGCGAGCTGGCCAGGCTCCGCGGCGAGGAACGCCCGCCCGGCAAGTTCGCCCCCGGCCAGCAGGGCTTCTTCTCCCGCCTGCGGGACGCCTTCAATGGCCGCTGATCCGGCGGGCGCCCGCGGGGCCTGTGAGGGCCGATGACGGTTCCGGTCTTCCTGGCGGAGCCGGGTGACCTGGCCCGGCGGGAGTTCGTCTTCGGCGGCCCCGAGGGCCGCCACGCGGCTGCCGTACGGCGGCTGCGGACGGGGGAGCGGCTCGACCTCACCGACGGCGCGGGGGCGGTCGCCGAGTGCGTCGTGCTCGACGCGGGCAAGGACTCGCTCCGGGTGGAGGTGCTGCGCCGCTACGAGGTCGTGCCGCCGCGCCCCCGCCTGGTCGTCGTGCAGGGCCTGCCCAAGGGCGACAGGGGAGAGCTGGCCGTCGAGATGATGACCGAGGCCGGGGTCGACGTGATCGTCCCCTGGTCCGCCGCCAGGTGCGTCACCCAGTGGAAGGGCGAGCGCGCGGCCAAGTCCCTGGCCCGCTGGCGCTCGACCGCGCGGGAGGCGGGCAAGCAGTCCCGGCGCTTCCTGCTGCCCGAGGTGACCGAACCCGCGACGACCTCCCGGGTCGCCGCCCTGCTGGCGGAGGCCGCGCTCGGCGTCGTGCTGCACGAGGAGGCCGCCACGCCGCTGTCCACCCTTCCCCTGCCCGCAGGGGACGACGGCGACATCGGAGACGTCGTCGTGGTCGTCGGTCCCGAGGGCGGCGTCACCGAGGAGGAGATCGCCGCCTTCCGTGAGGCGGGGGCGGTGGCCGCGCTGCTCGGGCCCACGGTGCTGCGCACCTCGACGGCGGGCGTCGCCGCCGCGGCAGTGCTACAGGCCCGTACCGGCCGCTGGTGACGGGGCTCGCCGGGGCGCGAACGCCTCAGGGACGGGCCGCGGGGGCGGGAGAGGAGTCCGTCTGCACCGGGGTCCGCTGGGGGTCCTGAGGGCACTCGCCGGCCGCGCAGGGAGCCTCGGAGGGGCCACCCGTCTCCGAGGGCTCCGGCGGGGCCGGGGTCTCGGTCGGCTCCCCACACCCCTTCTGCGTCTCCTCGGGCTCGACCGTGGTGCCGGGAGAGGTCGTCCCGCAGGTCGGCGACGGTGACGGCTTGGGAGTCCTGGACGGCTTCGCCGACGGCTTCGGGCTCGGCGTCCCCGACTTCGAGGCCACCGGAGGCGCGGGAGGCGTGACGCCGGGCCTGGCCGGGGCGGGGGACGGCCCGGCGGTCCGCAGCGGAGGCCGCGACGTCGCGGACATCTCCGGGCTCGTCGGCACGGTGAAGTTGACCTCGTTGCTGTGGACCTGCTTCGTGTCGTGACGGAACTGCGGCACGACCACCACGACCGCCGCCGCGACGAGGACGGCCCCGGCGACGGAGGCTCCGGCGCGCCACCACATCAGCCCGCGGAGCCCGCGTCGCTCTATGCGGGCGCGGATGATCTCCAGACCGTCCGGGGAGGGAACGACCGAGTTCGCCTCCGCGCTCAGGGCACGGCGGAGAAGCTCGCCGTACTCGTCGTCGGGGGAGTCGGTCATGACAGTTGCTCCAGTGAGGTTCGTAGGGCGGCCATGCCGCGAGCCGTGTGACTCTTGACCGCGCCTTTGCTGATGCCCATCGCGTGGGCGATCTGCGCTTCCGACAGGTCACCGTAGTACCGCAGGACCAGGGCCTCCCGCTGCCGGGCGGGCAGGCCGCGAAGCGCCTCGATGACGGCGGACCTCTCCAGTTCGCCGATGGCGCCGTTCTCGGCGCTCGGCGCGTCGGGCAGGCCCTTCGGGGCGTACTTCTCAACGACCGCCCGGTGCCGCAGCACGGAGCGTGATCTGTTGACGACCGATTGGCGCAGGTAGGCGAGTGCCTTGTCGGTGTCACGCAGGCGGCGCCAGGCGCCGTGGATGGCGACGAACGCGTCCTGCACGACTTCCTCCGCGGTTGCCATGTCGCGGACGAGCAAAACTGCGAGACGCACAAGAGACCGATAGTGCGCGCTGTAGAGCGCGGTCACGGCCATGTCGGCGTCCCAACCGACGGGCACCGCCCCCAGCGACCTGTCGGCCACGAGGGTCTCGGTGGTCACATCAGTGGGACGCTCGGCCTTCCCAGAGGGTTTACGCTCTGCCGGTTCATTAGGGGGCATGACCCAGTCGTGTCCTCGCCAGGCGGCCACATCGTGCTAATCGCATGGGCTGTCGTTGTTGAAGTTTTGCACACTTACCTTAGCTGGGCGGATCTTTGTTCGCTGACGATGTGCCATCACCGATTGACAACGGCGCGGGGAGTGGGGAAGGGGCTTCACGGGACGGCAGGGGGATAGGGTGCCCGCATGGTGAGTGAAGCCGACTGCCTGTTCTGCAGGATCGTGGCCGGGGAGATTCCCGCGGACGTCGTCCACGAGACCGAGCGGACCCTGGCCTTCAGAGACGTCAACCCCCAGGCGCCGACCCATGTCCTGGTGGTTCCCAAGGACCACTACCAGGACGCGGCGGCGCTGGCCGCGGCCGACCACGGGCTCGCCGACGAGGTGCTCAGGACGGCGCACACGGTGGCCGAGCAGGAGGGGGTCGCGGAGCCCGGATACCGCATCGTGTTCAACACCGGTCCCGGGGCGGGACAGACCGTTTTCCACGTACACGGGCACGTGCTCGGCGGACGCGGCCTGACCTGGCCGCCCGGGTGAAAACGGGAAAGCGCGATCGGGTCGAACACGGATACGATGGCGGGGAAGTCTGAACCCGATATCTGGAGGCGAACAGGCCGAAAGGCCCGCCTATGTCCGAGACAAACGATTCCAGCAGAACGTCCCAGCCCAAGGCCAAGGGCCCCAGTAGGACCCAGGCAAAGGTGGTGATTCCGGACGACCATTCGATGGTGAGCCTGCTGGGCTCGCGTGACGAGCTGCTGCGGGTCGTCGAGGGCGCCTTCCGCGCCGACATCCACGTCCGGGGCAACGAGATCACCATCACCGGCAGCCCCGAGGAGAGCAGCGTCGTGGTGCGCCTGTTCGAGGAGCTGGCCGAACTCGTCCGAGGGGGCGCGGAACTCACACCCGACGCGGTCGAGCGCAGCATCGCGATGCTGCGCATGAGCTCGGACCGCCCGGCGGAGGTGCTCTCCCTCGACATCATCTCCTCGCGGGGCCGGACGATCCGTCCCAAGACGGTGAACCAGAAGCGCTACGTCGACGCGATCGACCGGCACACCATCGTCTTCGGCATCGGCCCCGCCGGCACCGGCAAGACCTACCTGGCGATGGCCAAGGCGGTCAGGGCGCTGCAGGAGAAGAAGGTCAACCGGATCATCCTCACCCGTCCGGCGGTCGAGGCGGGCGAACGGCTCGGCTTCCTGCCCGGCACGCTCTACGAGAAGATCGACCCCTACCTGCGCCCGCTCTACGACGCGCTGCACGACATGGTCGACCCCGACTCGATCCCCCGGCTGATGGCCGCGGGCACGATCGAGGTCGCCCCGCTGGCCTACATGCGCGGCCGTACGCTCAACGACGCCTTCATCATCCTCGACGAGGCGCAGAACACCTCGCCCGAGCAGATGAAGATGTTCCTGACGCGTCTGGGGTTCAACTCGAAGATCGTCGTCACGGGTGACGTCACCCAGGTCGACCTGCCCGGCGGCACGCAGAGCGGCCTGAAGGTGGTCCAGGAGATCCTCGACGGCATCCCCGACATCCACTTCAGCCGTCTGACCAGCTCCGACGTCGTACGGCACAGGCTGGTCAGCGACATCGTCGACGCCTACGGGCGTTACGACGAGCTGCGACGTGACGAGCCGCAGCCGATCAAGGGCGTGGTGAAGCGTCCCAGGGGAAGAACGGTGAGCGACCGATGAGCATCGAGGTCAACAACGAGTCCGGTGTCGAGATCGACGAGGGGCTCATCGTCTCGCTGGCCGGGCACGTGCTGGAGCGGATGGACATCAACCCGCTCGCCGAGCTGTCCATCCTCGTCGTGGACGAGGAGGCCATGGCGGTGCTGCACGAGCAGTGGATGGGCGAGCCCGGGCCGACGGACGTGCTCGCCTTCCCGATGGACGAGCTGCGTCCCGGTCCCGGCAGCGGCGCCCGCCAGGAGGGCGACGCCCCGGCCGACCCGGCGCTCCTGGGCGATGTGGTGCTGTGCCCGCAGGTGGCGGCCAAGCAGGCCGCCGAGGCGGGGCACAGCACGGAGGCCGAGCTTGAGCTGCTGTGCACGCACGGCATCCTCCACCTGCTCGGCTACGACCACGCCGAGCCCGAGGAGCACAAGGAGATGTTCGGCCTGCAGGGCGAGCTTCTCGAATCGTGGCGGAAGGTGCGCCCCCAGCGGTGAACTTCGCCAACGGGTGGTTGCTCTCGGCCGTCGTCCTCGTCGTGGTCGGCGGCCTGATCGCCAGTGCGGAGACGGCTCTCACCCGTATCTCACGGGTGCGGGCCGAGGAGTTCGTGCGTGAGGGCCGCCGGGGCGCGAAGCGCCTGCAGGCGATCGTCGCCGACCCGCCGCGCTACCTCAACCTGCTGCTCCTGCTGCGCCTGAGCTGCGAACTGGTCGCCACGGTGATCGCCACGCTGCTCTTCATCGATCTGCTCGGCGACGAGGGCGGGGCGTACGCCGCCGCGGCGGCCGTCATGATCGTGATCAGCTACGTGATCGTCGGGGTCTCCCCGCGCACCCTCGGCCGTCAGCACGCCGAACCGATCGCCCTGGCCAGCGCCCCTCTCGTGTACGGCCTGACCAGGATCTTCGGTCCCCTGCCCAAGCTGCTCATCCTGATCGGCAACGCCGTGACGCCCGGCAAGGGCTTCAGGGAGGGGCCGTTCACCTCAGAGGCCGAGCTGCGCGACCTGGTCGACCTGGCCGAGGAGCGCAGGGTCATCGAGCCGGATGAGCGGGAGATGATCCACTCGGTCTTCGAGCTCGGCGACACCCTGGTGCGCGAGGTCATGGTGCCCCGTACCGACATGGTCTTCATCGAGCGCGCCAAGACCCTGAACCAGGCGCTTTCGCTCGCCCTGCGCAGCGGTTTCTCCCGCATCCCCGTCGTCGGGGAGAACGAGGACGACGTCATCGGGATCGCCTACCTCAAGGACGTCGTGCGCCGCCTGCAGGAGACCGGGGAGCAGAGCCGCTCGGAGCAGATCGACACGATCATGCGCCAGGCCTCCTACGTGCCGGAGAGCAAGCCGATCGACGAGCTCCTGCGCGAGATGCAGGCCCGCCAGATCCACCAGGCCATCGTCATCGACGAGTACGGCGGGACGGCCGGTCTGGTCACCATCGAGGACATCCTGGAGGAGATCGTCGGCGAGATAACCGACGAGTACGACCAGGAGGCGCCCAGGATCGAGTCACTGGACGACGGCTCCGTGCGGGTGACCGCCCGGCTGCCCGTGGGTGACCTGGCCGACCTGTTCGACGTCGAACTTGAGGTGGACGACGTCGAGACCGTGGGCGGCCTGCTGGCGCACGCCCTCGGCCGGGTGCCGATCGCGGGCTCGGAGGCCGTGGTCGAGGGGCTCAGCCTGACGGCCGAGAGCCTCGCGGGCCGTCGCAACCGGATCGGCACGGTCCTCGTCCGGCGGGTCGCCCCCGCCGAGCCCGACTCCGTGGAGGCCTCGGCGGGACACGACTGACCCCGCGGAAAGCGGCTTTCAAGCGGGCCGCAAGCGTCCTGCAACCGGGGCCGGGCACTGTGTTCTCACGGCGCCGCTCACGCGGAGCCGATGGGGGCCGGCACCGTGAGGGGTTCGCGGGGCCGGGACGAAAAACACGGGGGAAAGGCACGAGAGGCTCCGGCAGACAGTCTCTCGTCGCTCGCTGAAGGGTGTTCTCAACCGCATGGGGTGGTTGAGAGCACCCTTAGGCGTTTCTTGGCGATTGCCGCTTTTGGTGACAGGGAAGAAAGCGGATCGGCGGGGACAAGACATCTCGCATGTGACATCGGGGGATGAGTCATGACGCGGGGGATTCAGGTTGTTATTGCGGTCACTATCTGCGGAGCGCTGGCCGTGGGGGCGGCCGCGTGCGGTGGCGGGGCGGCGCGGGACGCCTCAGCGGGGGGCGACTCCCGGGCCGAGCTCACAAGGCTGCGGGGACTGCTGCGGGAAGGAGCGTCGCACCTTCCCGACGGCTTCTCCGCCAGGCCACGCGACGGGTGGGTGCCACCGTTCAGGGCGGTCAACCAGGACTGCAGACTCCTGCTCGACACGGCAGCAGGCGCAGGAGCCGGTCCCGGCGGGGCACGGGTGGCCGCGACCTACCCGGGCGACAGGCTGGGCGAGCTGGTGGGGGTCAGCATGGCCTCCTACGCCGGGCAGGGCGCCGAACTGCGCTTCGCGGAGCTGACCCGGGCACTGGACGGCTGCCGGGTGGCCAGGAACTCCCTGGCGGGCAGAGGAACCGTGCTCCGGGTCTCCCGGCTGCGGCTGGGCGACACCGGGGCCGAGGTCCAGGCCAGGCGGCTGCGGGGCAGGCTCAACGGCTACCCCTACGAGATGCACGCCGTCTTCGCCCTCACGGGAAACACCCTGGTCTCCCTGGTGCACACCGGCGTCGCGGGCGTCGACGCGGGCCGTACCGGGCGGCTCACCCGGTCGCTCGTCGGCGGCGCGGCCTCGTGAACGGTCCCGCCGGGCGCGCGGGCCGGTCGTGCCTCGCCTCCCGGGGCTGAATACCCTTGTGCCGTGAGTGACACGACCCTCGACCCAGAGGACAACAAGATCATCGTGCTGGCCCGCTCCATCCGCGCCCGTAACGGCGCGGCCGAGGGGGCGGCCGTACGTGACGAGACGGGACGGACCTACTCGGCGACCAACGTGGCGCTGCCGTCACTGCGGTTGTCGGCGCTCCAGGTGGCCGTGGCGATGGCCGTCTCCAGCGGGGCCGAGGCCCTGGAGGCGGCGGCTCTGGTCACGGCGGCGGACGGCCCGGCGGAGGCGGACGTGCTCGTGGTCCGCGATCTGGGCGGGGAACGACTCCTGGTCGCCGGTCCCGACGGAACGTTGCGTCAGAGCTGACCGTTCCATCGGGGACAATGGTTGGCGTGAGTTCCTCAGCTGCTGATTTCCGTGCCGGTTTCGCCTGCTTCGTCGGCAGGCCCAATGTCGGCAAATCCACGCTGATGAACGCGTTGGTCGGCACGAAGGTGGCGATCACCTCCTCCAAGCCGCAGACCACTCGCAGGGCCATCAGGGGCATCGTGCACCGGCCCGACGCCCAGCTCGTCATCGTGGACACCCCCGGCCTGCACCGGCCCAGGACGCTGCTGGGCGAGCGGCTGGACAGCCTGGTGCTGTCCACCCTCACTGAGGTCGACGTGATCGGCTTCTGCGTGCCCGCCAACGAGCCCGTCGGCAAGGGAGACCGGTTCATCGCCGAGAAGCTCGCCGCCGTCAGGAAGACCCCGGTCGTCGCCGTGGTGACCAAGTGCGACCTGGCCACCCGCGAGCAGATCGCCGCCCAGCTGCTCGCGGTCTCCCAGCTCGCCGAGTTCGCGGAGATCGTCCCGGTCTCCGCGGCGTCGGGCGAGCAGCTGGACGTGGTCGCGGACGTGCTGATCGACCGGCTTCCCGAGAGCCCGCCGCTGTACGAGGGGGGGCAGCTCACCGACGAGCCGGAGCAGGTGCTCGTGGGCGAGCTGATCCGGGAGGCCGCGCTTGAGGGGGTCAGGGACGAGCTGCCGCACTCGATCGCGGTCGTCGTCGACGAGATGCTGCCCCGTGAGGGCCGTGACGACCTGCTCGACATCTACGCGCACATGTTCGTCGAGCGCCCGTCGCAGAAGGCCATCGTGATCGGTCACAAGGGGACGCGCCTGAAGGAGGTCGGCAGCCGGGCCCGTAAGCAGATCGAGGCGCTGCTCGGCAGCCGGGTCTACCTCGACCTGCGCATCAGCGTCGCCAAGGACTGGCAGCGCGACCCCAAACAGCTGCGCCGTCTCGGCTTCTACGACTGAGCGTCTTCTTCACGGTCCGGAGTACGGCCGGTTTTCCCGGCCCTCTCCCGGGTTTCGCCGTGCGCCGGACGCCGTCGGAAACGCCTGCGGGCGAAAGGGCGGCCGGGAGAGCCCAAAAGGGTTTTCCACGGCCGATGACCTGGTCTTGTGGTGTTTTTTCGGGACCACTGATTCGGCGATCCTGACCGGTCGGCGGGCCTTCCTGAAACCGGGGGGCATTGCCGGAGGTTTTCGCCGGTGTTTTCCCGGTACTCCGTTCGATCTCGTCTTGGTGAAGGTCCTCCTGAATCCGGGAACCCCGGCGTAGCCTTCGGGGTAAAGAGGAGGTCAAGGGCGCAGTGACCGAGAAACCCGCGCGGGGGCAGGAGCCACCCGAGCCCGAGCCCGATCGGCCCGAGCCGGAACGGCCGGCGGAGCCCGAACCGCCCGGGACGCCCGAGCCGTTCGAGGAACCGCCCCCCGCCACGGAGCGCTACGTTCCCCAGCCCGTCCCGCCGGAGCTCGGCGGCTCGACGGGCAGAGGGCGCAGGGTGCGGCGCTTCCGGCTGACCGCCTGGATCGCGCTGGTCCTGGCGGCCGTCGTGGTCGGCGCCTCGGTCCTGTGGGTCAACGGACCGCCGACGGAGGCCGAGCTGCGGGAGAAGGCGGGCCTGTTCGGCAAGGAGACCCTGCGGATCGGCGTCAAGGACGACACCCCGGGCATCGCGCTGCAGGACAGGAGCGGCGCACGCGTCTTCAGGGGCTTCGACATCGACATCGCGTACATGATCGCCGCGGATCTGGGCTATCCGAAGGACAGGGTCGCCTTCATGGCCATCGAGACCGAGGACAGGGCCCGTATGCAGGCCCGTGACAAGGACGGCCTGTTCGTCAGGGTCGACCTCGTGGTCGCCACCTTCAGCGTGACGCCCGAGCGGCAGAGGGACCCCTCAGTCGGCTTCTCCACCCCCTACCTCTACACCGAGCAGTCCGTGGTGACCAGGTCCGACTACGAGGGGAAGGTCACCTCGCTGGGGCAGTTGAGGGGCAAGAAGGTCTGCACGCTCGGCACCTCGACCTCGGAGGTCGAACTGGAGCGGGCGACCAGGGCGGACGTCACCGCGAAGAACCGGATCAGCGACTGCATCGAGGGACTGAAGAACGGGGAGTACGACGCGGTGACGACCGACGCGGCCATCCTGGCGGGGTTCGTCAAGGAGTCGGCCGGAGAGCTGGTCCACCACGACATCGCGCTGGAGAAGACCGAGATGTGGGCGGTCAACGCGGGCCCGAACGCCGCGCTGCGCGACCTGATCAACCTCGCCCTCTACCGGTCCTACGCCGACCCGCAGAACCACGGCTGGGAGGACGCCTACAAGGACAACATCGAACCGATGCTCGCCGCCAGCCGCGACGTCAACGTGGCCCAGTCCGAGCAGCCGTGTGTACTTCCCCCGCCGATCCGCAGGTGGCCGTGGGAGCGGGGCCTGGCCGCGGCCCAGGAGTGTCTCTCCCGGTGAAACGCCCCCGGCGAGTCATGGCCACGCCGAGGAACCAGGAATGGCTGCTCGCGCTGCTGCCGGTCTTCCCCGTCGTCCTGCTGGTGCTGCGGCTGTGGTACGCCAGCAGGCAGGACACCCAGACGCTGCTCCTCCTCGTGCAGAGCATCAGTCCACTGGGCATGCTGACCGCCGTCCTGCTCACGAGCGTGTGGGTGCTGCCCGCGCTCATCCTGGGCGGCAGGGTGCTGGGCACCCTCTACTGGATCAGCGCGCGCCGTTCCTCGTGGCTGGTGCGCACCGCGCAGCGGCTTCCCAGCTGGGTGGTCGTCCTGGCCGTCGTGGTCGGCCTGTTCTCCTGGCAGCTGCGCTTCCTGCCGACGCTGGTAATGCTGGCGCTGGCCGCGGCGGGTCTCACGGTCCGCGACCGGTTCCCGCACCACGAGGGGTTGCGCACCGCCTTCTGCTACGCGCTGCCGCTGATGATCGCGCTGCTGTCCTACGTGGTGCTGTGGCCCGCGATCGTCACGGCCTTCACCATCCACGACGTGCCGACCGCGATCCTGCTGACGCTTCCGCCGGGGGTCTCGGTGCTGCTCACCGGGCCCGTCCCCCTGATCGCCGCGCGGACGCTCACCCACGGCATCGCCATCGCCATCGCGGTCTTCGCGCCGTTCCTGATCGGGGTGGTCGTGATGCGGGCGCCGATCCTGCCGCTGACCGCGCTGCAGATCGAGGAGGAGGGCAAGCCCCGGGTGCTCGTCGGCTACCTGGTCGCGGGCGACGACCGGATGTTCACCGTCCTCGGGCGGGAGGGCGCCGTGAGCTTCGTCCGCAACGACGAGCTCAAGTCCAGGGTGCTGTGCCCCGATCCGGGCGAGGTGCCCAGGACCCAGGTCAACCTGTACGGCTGGTACGTGGAGCAGAACATGGCCTCCTGGATCGCCCCGTCCCGGCCCATGCTCCCCGTCGACTC
Organism: Streptosporangium jomthongense; assembly: GCF_042650425.1. Classification (NCBI taxonomy): domain Bacteria; kingdom Bacillati; phylum Actinomycetota; class Actinomycetes; order Streptosporangiales; family Streptosporangiaceae; genus Streptosporangium; species Streptosporangium jomthongense. The sequence continues at coordinate 288,384 of NZ_JBHSBC010000014.1, forward strand.
CCGCTGCCAGGGAAGGCCACTCGGCTGAGGACCCTCGGGCCGGTCCGCGCTACTGGCGGTACTCCTCGACCTCCCGCACCGGGCGCGGCGCCGCCGAGTCGGGGTCCTCGCCGAACTCCCTGTGCGCCCTGCGCTGCCTGAGCAGGTCCCACGCCTGGTCGAGGGCCTCCTCAAGCTCCCTGATCCGGTTGTTCTCCTCGTGTGAGGAGATGCCGCCGGAGGCCAGCCGCCGCCGCAGGCCGTGTTCCTCGGCGATCAGCTCGTGGATGTGGGCGAGGATGTCGTCGTCCTTCATGGTCGATCCCCCTGTCGTCGACAGCAGCGCCACGGTAACGCCACTGTAGTCCGCGACCCTCCGCGGGCCTCCCGGCGGGCACCGCCCAGGGGACGGGCACGGCACACGCGCCGCTCACGCCCCACACGTCCCGCGATGTGAGACCGCGTCTCAGGTATTCGCAACCGTCTGCTAACGTGCTAGGCATGCTGCGCGGGCTGCTTCTTAGCTGCCGCGACGAGGGCCTGTAACAGGCCGGCTCCCTCGTCGCGGAGCGAGCCATGCGTGTCGGCCGTGATCGTCTTTCCAGCCGAGGAGCCTCATGTATCCGCAGCAGCAGCCCAGTTCCATGCCCTTCGCGCGCTATCAGCCCTTCGACGCCGTACGACTGGACGACCGCACCTGGCCGGGGAAGGTCATCGAGCGCGCCCCCCAGTGGTGCGCCGTGGACCTGCGTGACGGCAACCAGGCGCTGATCGACCCGATGGACTCCCACCGCAAGCTCAAGATGTTCGAGCTGCTGGTGGGAATGGGCTACAAGGAGATCGAGGTCGGCTTCCCCTCCGCCTCGCAGACCGACTTCGACTTCGTCCGGCAGATCATCGAAGAGGGCCGGATCCCCGACGACGTGGTGATCCAGGTCCTCACCCAGGCCAGGGCCGAGCTGATCGAGCGGACCTTCGAGTCGCTGCGCGGCGCCAAGCAGGCCATCGTCCACCTGTACAACTCGACCTCGACGCTGCAGCGCAGGGTCGTCTTCGGCCAGGACAGGGAGGGCATCACCGCGATCGCGGTCGAGGGCGCCAAGCTGTGCAAGAAGCTCGCCGCCGAGCTGGAGGGCACCGAGATCTACTTCCAGTACTCGCCCGAGTCCTTCACCGGGACCGAGCTGGAGTACGCCGTCGAGGTCTGCAACGCCGTCAACGACGTCTGGCAGCCGACCCCGGAGCGCAAGGTCATCGTCAACCTGCCCGCGACGGTGGAGATGGCCACGCCGAACGTCTACGCCGACCAGATCGAGTGGATGCACCGCAACCTGGCCTACCGCGACTCGATCGTGCTGTCGCTGCACCCGCACAACGACCGGGGCACCGCCGTGGCCGCCGCCGAGCTGGGCTACATGGCCGGGGCCGACCGCATCGAGGGCTGCCTGTTCGGCAACGGCGAGCGCACCGGCAACGTGTGCCTGGTCACGCTGGGCATGAACCTGTTCTCGCAGGGCGTCGACCCGCAGATCGACTTCTCCGACATCGACGAGGTCCGCCGGGTCACCGAGTACTGCAACCAGCTGCCTGTCCACCCGCGCCACCCCTGGGGCGGCGAGCTGGTCTACACCGCCTTCTCCGGCTCCCACCAGGACGCCATCAAGAAGGGCCTGGAGCACATGGAGCGCGACGCCGCCGCCGCGGGCGTGCCGGTGGACGACTTCACCTGGGCGGTGCCGTACCTGCCGATCGACCCCAAGGACATCGGCCGGACCTACGAGGCGGTCATCCGGGTCAACAGCCAGTCGGGCAAGGGCGGGGTCGCCTACATCATGAAGGCCGACCACCATCTGGACCTGCCGCGCCGCCTGCAGATCGAGTTCTCCCGCGTCGTGCAGGGCCGTACCGACGAGATGGGGGGAGAGGTGAGCCCGGCCCAGATGTGGGAGGTCTTCACCGACGAGTACCTCCCCAACCCGGCCAGCCCGTGGGGGCGCCTGGGCCTGCTGGCCCACCGTACGGTCTCCAGGGGGGACGACAAGGACGCCATCGGTGCCGACCTGCGCGTCGACGGTGAGATCCGTGAGGTCGAGGGCGTCGGCAACGGCCCCATCTCGGCCTTCTGCGACGCCCTGAGCGGGATCGGGGTCCAGGTCCGTGTCCTGGACTACGCCGAGCACGCGATGAGCGCGGGAACCGACGCCAAGGCGGCCTCCTACATCGAGTGTGAGGTCGATGGACAGGCCCTGTGGGGTGTCGGTATCGACGCCAACACCACGACCGCGTCCCTGAAGGCCATCATCTCCGCGGTCAACCGCGCCGGTCGTTAGGACCTGTCCCGGGGTTTCCCGTTCGAAGAAGGACGCCCGCCCGGCGTGATCCGCCGGGCGGCGCACCCGGGAGGCCGCCGATCGGGCGGTCGCGCCCGGTGTCCTCAACCTGGCCGCGTCCACGGCGAGATCCGCCCGTGGCGCGGCCGAGTCATGTCCGGTCCGCCTCCTCGCAGGCCCCGGATTCCGGCTTCCGTTCACAGTCCCTGTCGCAGCCCCTGTCGGCGGGCAGCCGTTCGAGCTCCTGCTCCGCCCACAGCGCCCAGTCCCGCTGCATGGCACTGAAACGCATCCCCCATTCGAGCGCGAGCCTGCCGTACACCGACAGGCCGTCGTCCATCGCGCTGATCATCTCCCGCAGGGGGGCCAGTTTGCCGATTCGCTCCTCGCCGAGTTCCGCCTGCCGTCGCAGGTAGGCGCCGGCCTGCTCGTGGGAGACCTCGCCGAGGAAGAAGACACGCAGGAGCATCTCGCTGCGCCTGGCCAGGGGGCCGGGGTCGGTCTCCGTCAGCCAGCGCCGCAGCTCGGCGCGCCCCGCCTCGGTGACGGCGTACTCCTTGCGGCCCCGCGGGCCTTCCGAGGTCACCTCGACCAGGCCTGTGCTCGCCAGACGGCCGAGCTCGGCGTAGACCTGGCTCTGCGTGGCGGGCCACACGTTGGCGAGGGAGATGTCGAAGGTCTTCAGCAGGTCGTAGCCGCTCGCGGGTCCCTGGCTCAGCAGGCCGAGCAGTGCGTGTCGGAGGCTCATGCCTCGATCCTACATTCCTGTGTTGACATGTCATTACAGGAAGTTCTACCTTTGACCTGTCTGCACAGGAATGTCGAGCGCGAAGAGAGCGAGTCATGGTCCGCAGTTTTCTTGGGTTCCTCCCGTGGATCGTCTACGCCGTGATCGCCACCGGTGACGAGTGGCGTTGGGGGGCCCTGGCCGGGCTGGTGATCGCGCTCGGGCTCATCGTCGTGGACCGCCGTTCCGGCAAGGACTGGGACCAGATGGTGATCGAGACCAGCGCCGCGATCTTCTTCGTCCTGAGCGCGGCCGTCTCCTTCGCCGGTCCCTCCTCCTCGCTCATCCCGTACGGCCCGGCCCTCGTCAACGCCTGGCTGGCGCTCACCGCCTGGGGGTCGCTGGCCATCCGCAAGCCCTTCACCCTCGGCATCGCCAGGAGCATGGCCCCTGAGGAGATCTGGCGGACTCCCCAGTTCTACCGGGTCAACGCGGTCATCACCGCGGTGTGGGGTGCCGCCTTCGTCGTCGCCGCGGTGCTGCTGGCCGTACTGCTGAGCGTCGCTCCGCACGCCACCACCGCCGTCATCGCCGTCAAGATCGTCACCTTCGTGGTGCCCATGGTCTTCACCGCCCGTTATCCCAAGATCGCCGCGGCCCGGTTCCGGGGCCAGGCGGCCTGACCGTCCTCGCGATTCCCACCGAGTCATCTGGAGCAGAACGTGACCACCACTCCCGGGATCTCCGGAACCCCCGCCTACCTCAGCGGTGACCTCGCCCCGGTCCCCGACGAGATCGGTGCCTTCGACCTGCCGGTCACCGGCACCCTGCCTCCCGAGCTGACGGGCCGTTACCTCCGCAACGGGCCCAACCCGCTGCCCGGCCAGGACTCGGGGCACTGGTTCGCCGGGGCGGGCATGATCCACGGTGTCAGGCTGCGCGACGGCCGCGCGGAGTGGTACCGCAACCGCTGGGTCCGTACCCGCTCCTTCACCGAGGGTGCCAGGCTCCTCGGCCCGGACGGCCTCGACAGGACCGCCGTCAGCGCCAACACCTCGGTCATCCGGCACGCGGACAGGATCCTCGCGCTGGTCGAGAGCGGCTTCCCGTACGAGATGACGCCCGAGCTCGACACGGTCGGGCCGTGCGACTTCGGCGGGCGGCTGACCACGGGGATGACCGCCCACCCCAAGCTGGACCCGGTGACCGGTGAGCTGCACTTCTTCGGGTACGGCTTCATGCCGCCCTACCTGACCTACCACCGCCTGTCGGCGGCCGGGGAACTGGTGGAGAGCCGTGAGGTCGAGGTGCCCGGGCCGACGATGATCCACGACTTCGCGATCACCGAGAACCATGTGATCTGGCTCGACCTGCCGGTCGTCTTCGACATGGAACTGGTCGGAAAGAGCCTGCCGTTCCAGTGGAGCGACTCCTACGGGGCCAGGATCGGCGTGATGGACCGCGCGGGGAAGGTGACGTGGTTCGACGTCGACCCGTGCTACGTCTTCCACGTGGGCAACGCCCGTGAGGACGCCTCGGGGCGGGTGGTGCTCGACGCGATCCGCTACACGCGTGAGTCCTTCACCTCCATCTGGGGCAGGATCGGCGGCGCCGCCAACCCCGCGGCCGAGACCGGGGGAGCGGTGCTGCACCGCTGGGTGCTCGACCCGGCGACCGGCGGGGTGACCGAGGAACAGCGCGACGACCGCGCGGTGGAGTTCCCCACGTTCAACGAGGACCTGCTGGGCCGTGACAGCCGCCTGCTGTACACCGTCTCCGACGACGCGGTCGTGAAGTACGACACCGAGACCGGTGCGACCCTGGTCAGGGACACCGAGGGGCGCCCCGGTGAGGCGATCTTCGTGCCCGCGGCGGACACGGCGGCCGAGGACGGCGGCTGGCTGATGTCGATCGTCACCGACCACTCGGGGGAGGGCTCCCGGCTGCTCGTCCTGGACGCGGCGGATCTGGAGTTCGTCGCCTCGGTCCGGCTTCCCCGCCGCGTCCCGGCGGGTTTCCACGGCTCCTGGCTGCCGGACCTGTAAGCCGGACGGCGTTTCCAAGGTTGACCCGGGAAGGGACCTGCGGGGGCGGGTCCCTTCCCGCTTTGCCGGTGAGGCGCTGTTTACCGCCGAGGGCTATGAGGACCTCGCAGAACCGGGAATTTGGCGGGCCCCATGGTATTGCGTAGGAAAGTTTCCTATCCAATACTTCGTCTAGATGCTCTGTCGTCGACGCGAGTCCCGCTATCGGTGGCGGACCGTTGAGGTCAAATGGTCCTGCGGGAATCTCGGCACAGCTGGGAACGAAAAGCCGAAGGCCTTTTCCCTATGGAGACAGTCATGCCTGGACGTGTTCTCACTTTGCTCTCCGGTGCCGTGCTGGCCGCCTCGGCGGTGCTCACGGTCGCCGCCCCCGCACAGGCCGCCGTCGTCGAACGCGGCGAGAGCCCGATCACCACGGGTGAGTACTGCATCGCCCGGATCGACTCCCGCTCCGTCGTCGGTCTCTACGAACGCGGCTCCCTCAACTGCTACGGCTACGTCGGGGGGCGGTTCGCCTACCTGGGGACGGGAAACGCCTACGACGCCTGCCGGTCGAGCAACCCGGGCCGGGTGATCGTCGGTGTCAAGGAAGGCCTGCCGTCCCACTACCTGATCTGCCTGGTCGAGGTCTGAAGTCTTTCCGGCGGTCCTTCGGGATCAGCGGAGAACGGGAAACACCAGCCATTTCCTTTGTGATTGGAGACAGCTATGTCCCGACGTGTTCTCACTTTGCTCTCCGGTGCCGTGCTGGCCGCCTCGGCGGCGTTGTCGGTGGCCGCCCCCGCGCAGGCCGCCGTCGTCGAGCAGGGGCAGGGGCCGATGAACACCGGTGAGTACTGCGCCGCGAAGGTCAGCTACGGCTCAGAACTGGGTTTCTACGAGTACGGCTCCATCAGGTGTTACTCCACCGACAGGAATGGGCGGCTCGTCTACAAGGGGTCGGGTGACCCGGTCGCCGCCTGCCGGTACAGCCACCCCACCAAGGTGGTCGTCGGGGCCAAGGAGGGTCTGCCCGGCCACTACCTGATCTGCCTGATCCAGGAGTGACATCGTTGTGAGGGCCGCCCGGACGCCTGTCCG
>NZ_JBHSBC010000014.1:294588-380294 GCF_042650425.1 Streptosporangium jomthongense
CTGTCCGGGCGGCCCTCACAGGCGGGGGTGCGCGCCCCCGCCCGTCGTGACCGCTAGCAGCTCAGCTTGTCACCCGGGTCGACCCCGAGGATCGCGGCGAAGCGCTTGTAGGCGTCGATGCGGCTCTGCACCTGCCTGGGGTTGCCGCCGTCGCACTCCAGGCGGCCGTTGATGCTGCGGATCGTCTCACCGAACCCGGCGCCGTTGACCATCGCGTTGTGCGGGGTCATCGTGCCGGGGCCGTTCTGGGTCATCCAGTACCAGATGCCGGTCATCCAGGCGACGGAGGCCTCGGTCTGCACCAGGTTGGGGTTGTTGAGCAGGTCGATGCCCAGGGCGTCGCCGGCGGCCTTGTAGTTGAAGTTCCAGCTCAGCTGGATCGGGCCCCGGCCGTAGTAGGAGGAGATGCCCGCGGGGCAGCCGAAGGGCTGGTCGGTGTCGCAGTAGTGGGGGTAGTTGGCGGTGTTCACCTCGACGATGTGGACCAGGCCGCCGGTCTCGTGGTTGATGTTGGCCAGGAAGGCCGCGGCCTCCTGCTTCTTGACCGTGTCACCGCCGGTGCCCGCGAATGCGGGGTAGGCGCTCAGTGCCGTGACCAGGCCGTTGTAGGTGTAGAAGGGGTTGCGCTTGGGGAACATCTCGTTGAACTGCGCCTCGGTGACGACGAAGTTGCCCTCGCTCGCCTCACAGGCGCCCTGGTCCGTCCAGATGCCCGACGGTCCGCCGGGGGTGTTGCCGCGCGTCCACCACTTCGCCCGCCAGTTGTGGCCCTGGTAGGAGGCGGTCAGGCCACCGGCGTAGCCCTTGGCGGAATCCCAATCACTCGCGCAGATGGGCGCGGCGGAGGCGGTGGAGGCCGAGGCGGGGGAGGCCAGGGGAACGGCGGCCAGCACGCCGGCGACCGCCATTGAGAAAAGGGATGACGTGAGGCGGTTTCTCGGCATTCTTTCACTTCCTTGCATGACGGAAAAAACGAGCACGAAACGACAAGAGACCGGCCCCGGGGTGGACGGTGACACCGCGGGCGGGCTCCACAGGAGGTCGCCGTCGCGGGATTGACGACAATTAACAGGAATTTGAATTCTTGCGTCAATAGGTAGGACGCAAAGTTCCGCATAGTGCGCATCCGCCGCCCTCCCCGGGGGTCGTGCGGGCCGTACCGCGGGGTCGGGAGGAGGGGCGTGCCCCTCTACGCCGAGTTGACCGGGGCGGTTGGTGGCCGATTCGGGATTCGGGGTAGCTGACCATAGGAGGGGCCGGAGGAGCCGGGGGAGGAGTGAGCCGTGGAGTACGAGGATTTCATCGGCACCCTGAGGCGGTACGCCGGTCTGGGCGAGGACGAGGCCGAACGCGCGGTGCGCGCGACACTCGGGACGCTGGGTGAGCGGCTCTCGGTCGGCGAGGGGCTGCTCGGGCGGTTGCCGGAGCGGGTGCGCGCGTGGATGCGCACCGGCAGGGCTCCCGAGCCCTTCGACGTGGACGAGTTCCTGCGCCGGGTCGCCGAGCGTGAGGGGGTCGACGTCGAGGTGGCGGCGCGGCACGCGCGGGAGGTCTTCTGGCTGCTCGGCGAGGTGACCGCGCCCGGGGCGATCGACGGCGTGGCCGCCTGCCTGCCGGAGGACTTCGACTCCCTGGTGGCCGAGGCCCGGCGGCGCGGCGTCCGGGTGATGCCCGCGGAGGAGTTCCTCGCCAGGGTCGCGAGCCGCGCCGGGCTTGAGGCCGCCGACGCCCACCGCGCGACCGAGGCGGTGCTGGAGACGCTCGCCGAGTGCGTCGCCGAGGGCAGGGCGGAGAACCTGATCGGCGAACTGGCCGTGCCGCTGCACGAGCCGCTCAAGCGGGGGGCGGCGGAGGGACGCGCGGAGAGCGTGCGGATGCCGCTTGAGGACTTCGTGCTGCGGGTGGCCGAGCGGCAGCGGGCGGACGGTCAGGACGTGCGGGGGCACGCCAGGGCCGTCTTCACCACGCTGCGCGAGGCCACCACGGAGCGGGGCTTCCTCGACGTCATGGCGGGCCTGCCCGACGAGTATCGGACGCTGCTCACCGGCCGGTGACTCAGACGGGCAGTCCGAGCAGGGCCGCGTGGCAGCGCATGGTGTGTTCGAAGGCCGTCGCGGGGTCCAGGACCGCGTTGTTGAACTGGCCGAAGATCTCGAAGCTGACCCAGCCGAACAGCCCGGTCCAGGCGAGCAGGGCGCGGGAGATGACGTCGTCGGGGACCTCGGGGATGACGTCCCGCACCCGGCCCGCGTCGTCGCCGAAGGACGCGGGAGGGCCGGGAAGGCCGTCCGGCGGGTTCAGGACCCCGGCGCTGTGGGCGTCGGAGACGATCCGCCCGTAGACCACGGTGTCGCGGATCGCCGCGGCGACGGTGTCGACCGGCGCCTTGTAGCCGGGCACCGGCGAGCCGTACAGCAGCGCGTACTCGTGCGGGTGGGCCAGCGCCCAGTCCCGTACGGCGTGGCAGACCGCCAGCCACCGGCCGGTGTGGTCCTCGCGCGGGACGGCGGCGTCCGCCCGCTCCACGGCCTCTCCGAGGGCGTTGTAGCCGTCGATGATCAGAGCCGTGAGCAGGTCGTCCCGGGACGGGAAGTAGCGGTAGATCGCGGAGGAGACCATCCCCATCTCCCGGGCGACGGCGCGCAGTGACAGGCCCGTCGCCCCCTCCGTGGCCAGCTGGCCTCGTGCGATGTCGGTGATCTCCCTGGTCAGTTCGGCGCGGACACGTTCGCGCGCCGTGCGGCTTGAGCTCATGTCCGGACCATATCAGAGCGATGCAAGAAAAAGAGAGCACTGCTCTTGACCGGCGCGACCGGTTTGAGAGAGCATTGCTCTCGAAACGGAATGGCAATCTGCAAGGAGTCCCCCGATGCTGTCCCTGGCCAAGAACGTCAACCTCCTCGTCATGTTCCTGCTTGAGCTGGGCGTTCTCGGTTCGACCGCCTACTGGGGCTTCACCGTGGGGTCGAACTGGCCGCTGCGGCTGCTGCTCGGACTCGGCGCGCCCGCCCTGTTCGTCGCGGTCTGGGCGGTCTTCGGCGCCGCCAACGGCGCGATGATCCCGCTCACCGGGTTCGCCAGGGTGGCCCTTGAGGTCCTGTGGTTCGGTGGCGGCGCCGCGGCGCTGGTCATGGCGGGCCGCGTGGCCCCCGGCGTCGTCTTCGCCGCCGTCTACGTCGTCAACGCCGTGCTGCGGCTGGTGTGGAACCAGTGACCGCGCACAACGAGGGAAAGGGAACGGACATGGGCAAGCACGTCGTCGCGGGAGCCGGACAGGTCGGCTCGCAGGTCGCCGGACTCCTGGCCGGGCAGGGACACGAGGTCGTCCTCGTCAGCCGATCGGGATCGGGCCCCGACCTGCCGGGCGTCACCCGGGTCGCCGCCGACGCGGCCGACGGGAGGCGGATGACCGGCCTGGCCAGGGGCGCCGACGCCCTCTACAACTGCGTCAACCCGCCCTACCACCGCTGGGCGCAGGACTGGCCTCCGCTGGCGGAGTCGTTGCTCTGCGCGGCACGGGAGAGCGGGGCGGGATACGTCATCCTCGGCAACCTCTACGTCTACGCCGCCCCCGGACGGCCCATGCGGGAGGACGACCCGCTCACCCCGCCCAGCGCCAAGGGGGAGATCAGGGCGCGGATGTGGCGGCAGGCGCTGGAGGCCCACCGGGCGGGCCAGGTCCGGGTGACCGAGGTGCGGGGGTCGGACTACTTCGGACCCGGCTGCCTCGACCAGTCACACCTGGGGGAACGGCTGGTGCCCCGGCTGCTCGGCGGGAAGACGGTGCGTATGATCGGCGACCCCGACCAGCCGCACAGCTGGACCTACGTGCCCGACGTGGCCGCCGCCCTGGTGACGGCCGCCACCGACGACCGCTCCTGGGGCCGCGCCTGGCACGTCCCGACGACGGAGCCGATCACGGCGCGCCAGGTCGCCGAGCGGATGTGCGAGATCGCGGGCGTCAGGAACCCCGGCGTCAGGTCCATGCCCCACTGGATGATCCGTGCAGGAGGGCTCGTGTCCCCCATGCTCGCCGAGCTTGAGGAACTGCGTTACCAGTTCGTCCGGCCCTTCGTCATGGACTCGGCCGACTTCCAGACGACCTTCGGCGTGACGCCGACCCCGATGGACGAGGCGCTGGCCGCGACGATCGCCTGGTGGCGCGACCGGCAGGCCAGGGCGGCGTGAGCCGTACGCTCTGAGCATGAAGATCGCCATGATCGGCCTCGGGGACATCGCGCGCAAGGCCTACCTGCCGGTGCTGGCCGCGCTCCCCGGCCTCGAACTGCACCTGTGCACCCGTGACCGCGCCACCCTCGACCGCCTCGGCGACGCCCACCGGATCGGAGGCCGCCTCACCTCGGTCGGCGAGGTGATCGACGCCGGGGTCGAGGCGGCCTTCGTGCACGCGGCGACCGAGGCCCATGTGGAGATCGCCGAACCGCTGATCGAGGCCGGGGTGCACGTCTACCTGGACAAGCCGATCGCCTACACGCTGGCCGAGTCCGAGCGCCTGGTACGGCTCGCGCGCGACCGGGGGGTTTCGCTCTTCGTGGGGTTCAACCGCCGCTGGGCGCCGCCGTACACGGACCTGCTCGGCCTGCCCCGCCAGCTGGTCGTGATGCAGAAGAACCGGGCCGACCTCGCCGAGGACCCCCGGGTGGTCGTCCTCGACGACTTCATCCACGTCGTGGACACCCTCAGGTTCCTGGTGCCCGGACGGGTCGACCACACCGGGATCAGGACCAGGGTCAGGGACGGCCTGCTCGAACACGTGACGCTCGAACTGTCCGGGGACGGCTTCACAGCCTTCGGGATCATGAGCAGGGTGAGCGGCGCCGCCGAGGAGACGGTCGAGGTGATGGGCGGGGGAGTCAAGCGGCGGGTGGTCAACCTCGCCGACGTGATCGACCACGTCGGCGCGGAGACCCTGACCCGGCGCGGAGACTGGACCCCCGTCTCCCGCCAGCGTGGCATCGAACGCTCCTGCCTGGAGTTCCTCGGCGCGGTCCGCGCCGGCACGCCGGTGGACGCGCGGGACGCCCTGGCCACCCACGCCCTGTGCGAGGAGATCGTGGCCGCCTGCGTGGGGTGAGTCGTCCCCTGGGTGTGTCGATGCCGGTTTTCTGGCCGAAGGTGGGAGACGATGCCATGGGCGGTGAAAAGCCGTCTCATCCTGTCTGTGGCGGTTGCCGGGCATCCATGATCCCCCCGTGCGGAAACCGGCCGTGACGTCACGGATTTCCAGCGAGGGGGAGAAGTGACTGAGCGGAGTGCTCGATCGGGCGCCGCGCTGACCGCGGTGTTCCTGGCGGTGATGTTGCTCGGCGGCTGCGGCACCGGCGCGCCCTCGGCCATGGCGCCTCCGGCGAGTAAGGCTCCGGCGGCCGGGGCGCCGGCGGGCGGGCAGGCCAACGGGCCGGTCGGCGCGCAGGGGGCGGGGGTCGCGCCGTCGCCGACGGTCTCCGGCGACAACTCACCCTGCCCGACGACGGGCAACACCAAGCGGTTCGCCAAGACGCGCTTCGCCCTGCACGCCGGGCTCGCGCTGGGCGCCTTCCACCGCTACATCTACAAGCCGCTGCGGGCGGGCGGGTTCAAGGAGGGCGCGGACAAGCGCAAGCGCACCTTCGTCAAGGCCGCCATAGCCGGGCTGTTCGCCCTCCACGAGCTCAAGGTGGCCAAGAGGTTCGCCGAGGCCAACCCGGCGCTGTGCCACGCGGTGCAGAGCGTGACCAACAGCTTCGCCGCCCTGACCAGCAAACTGAAGGGCGGGACGGCGACCGAGAAGGACCTCGACGCCAGCAAGGACGTCTTCGGCGAACTGCAGCGGCAGGCCACCGGCAGCGGCTTCGGCTTCAAGGAGAAGAACGTCACGGTCCCGGGCGCGGGCTGAGCCGGGGCGGAACGACGACGGGGCCGGTCCTCTCAGATCCGAGAGGACCGGCCCCGTGGCGTTCTCCGGTCTTTTCCGGCCTTTTCCGGGAGGCCCCGCGCCCCGTACCCCGGCGGTACGCGGCGCGGGACGTCTCTTCCCCGCAGGCCCGCGCCGTCAGCGCTGGGCGAGGTACCGCCGGCCCAGGTCGCGCAGACGCTCGTGGGCCGACTCGTAGACGCCGCCCCCGCCGAGGTAGGCCTTGGGGAGCTTGGCGACCATCGTGTAGTTGCTGTCGCAGACGTTGCCGACCGGAGCCTCGCCGATCTGGCTGACCAGCTGGTAGGCGTCCAGCGTCTCCAGGCCGGTGACCTCCGAGGTCCAGGTGACCAGGTCGTGCTGACTGATCCGGTAGGCGTCCTCAAGCGGACGGGCCGAACCGGTCGACATCAGGCTGTGGTCGTCCTCCAGGCGCGGCCACGGGGTGGTGACGCCCTTGATCAGCTCGACCGCGACCACGGTGTTCATCGCCGACTCGATGGCCGTGCCGCACACCTCGCCGTGGCCCTGGCGGGCGTGCCCGTCGCCGACGGCGAACAGGCCGCCCGGCACGTTGACGCCGAGGTAGACGGTCACCCCGGCACGCAGCTCCGGGGTGTCCATGTTGCCGCCGTGGGCGTCCGGGGTGATGGTCATCCGGGCCTCGGACGCGCCGGGCGCGACGCCGACCGTGCCGTGCATCGGGTCGAGCGGCAGGTCCACGGTGAAGTCGCTGTTGCGGGCGTGGTAACGCGCCACACCCGCGGCCACGTCGATGTCGTAACGCCAGACGACCTCGTCGAGCGGCGGGGTCAGCATGGCGGTGGTGTGCGTGCCGGTCAGCGCCCCGAAGTGCGGGAACGTCGCCGACACGGCCCAGTCCCTGGCGGGCTCGATGGAGACGAAGTGCAGCGCCAGCGTGTCTCCGGGCTCGGCGCCCTCGACGTGGAAGGGGCCGGTCACCGGGTTCAGGTAGGGGAACTCGCAGACCTGCGAGGGCAGGTCGTCGACGGAGCAGACCCGGCCGCCGAAGCAGTCCTCGGTGTAGAGCTCAAGGATCGTGCCGGGCTTGACCGTGCCGACGGCGGGCCTGCCGCCGAAGGTGTAGCTGAGTTCCTCGGGGGAGGGACGGTAGGAGACGACGTTCACCGCACACCCGCCTGGCTGAGGCGCGTCACCGAACCGGGGAGGGCACAGGTGGAACCCTCCTCCACCTCAAGAAAGATCTCGTGCATCTACTGTCCTTGTGTGAATCGGAAGGGGGCGTGACGCGGGGGGTGTGCGGCGACGTCGCGGGGGACCTACTTCAGGGGGGCGTCGTGCGACTCGCCGAGGGCGGCCAGCAGGGGGCGGCGGCCGTAGGCGAAGAAGGTGGCGAGCACCAGCAGGCCGATGGCGAGCCAGACGATGCCCACGACCTGCGCGGCGATGCTGGCGTTGATCACCACGTAGACCAGGATGCCGAAGCCGATCAGCGGGGCGAGCAGGTGCCGCCACAGGTCACGGCTGCGCTTCTTGAAGAAGTAGTGCACGATCACCGACAGGTGCAGCGCCAGGAAGGCGGTCATCGCGCCGAAGTTCACCAGGCCGCTGATCAGGGCGACGCCGTCCTCGCGGTTGGCCAGGAAGATGCCGACCGCCAGGGAGACCAGAGCCACCAGGATGGTGGCGTTGACCGGCACCTTGGTCTTGGGGTGGATCTTGGAGAGGAAGGCGGGCAGCTGGCGGTCACGGGCCATGGCGTACAGCAGACGCGAGGTGGCGGCCTGGGCGACCAGGGAGTTGGCGAAGCCCCAGGCGATGGCGGTGGAGATCGCGGTCAGGATGCTCAGCCAGTGGCCACCGGCGAACTCGGCCATGTCGTAGAAGGCGGTGCCGTTGGGGTCGCCACCGCTCAGCAGCTGGCTGCGGTTGGGGGTGAGCAGCGCGCCGATCCAGGTCTGCACGATGAACAGGGCACCGGCCAGGCCCAGGGCGGCGATCATCGAGCGGCCGATCTTGGCGCTGTCGACCTTGCTCTCCTCGGCCAGCATGGAGATACCGTCGAAACCGAGGAAGGAGAGCACCGCGACGGAGACCGCACCGAAGGCCAGCGGCCAGGAGAAGGTGTCGGGGTTGAACAACGGAGTCAACGCGCCGGTCTGCGCCTTGCCCTGAAGGAGCGCGAACAGACCGATGACGATGAAGATCGCGAGCACGACTAGCTCGGCGATCAGCATGTACCTCGTGATCCGCGCGGTCATCTGGATGCCGGTGTAGTTGACGACCGTGTTGAGGACGACGAACACCAGCAGCCAGGCCCATACCGGCAGCGGTACGAACGACGCCATCGCCAGGCTGGCGATGAGGTACAGCAGCGCGGGCACCAGCACGTAGTCGAGCAGCATCGCCCAGCCGGCGATGAATCCGACGGGACCGACGATTCCCCGGCCCGCGTAGGTGTAGACCGAACCGGCCATCGGGAAGGCCTTGGCCATCTGCGCGTAGGAGAACGCGGTGAAGGCCATGGCGACCATACCGATGATGTACGCGAGTGCGACCATGCCACCGGACGCCTGGAAGACGCTTCCGAAGATCCCGAAGGGCGCGATCGGGACCATGAAGATCAGTCCGTAGATCAGCAGGTCGTTGAAGCTCAGCGTCCTTCGGAGCTCCTGCCGGTAACCGAACTGTTCCAGGGAGGGGTCAGTAGTCATGGAACTACTCCTAAAAGAGATGTTGCAAGCGTCACTTTAGGACGAATCCTTGAAAAGGAAAAGTTTGCAGAGGCAACTTTTATCGAACGATGTCGAAATCGAGACCGTCCGCTCTGCCGATGTGGGCGCCACGCCGTACCCCGTGGTCCTGGAGGGTCAGGCGTCCCCGCGCGGTGACGATCGAGGTGCCGTCGGCGACCTCGTCAAGCGCGGGCACGTGGAGGGTTCCCGCGCGTCTCGCGAGTGCCGCGAGCATCAGCACCGCCTCATAGCAGCCCTGGCCGTGCCCGTTGAGCAACGGCGCATTTGATCCGAAACGGCGAGTGTAACGCTCTCCCAGACTCAAGCTGTCATCGGTGACGAGGCTGGAGAAATACCCCATAGCGCCGTATAGCTCGCCGGTGTCGTCGCCGCCGATGCCGAGCAGGCCGTGCTCCTCCAGCGCCCCGCAGAGACGGGGGAAGCCGAGGCCTGCCGCGGTGAAGGCGCGGTTGAAGTCGACCAGGTCACTGCCGATCAGACTGAGAAGCACGGCATCCGGCCTGCTGGCCACCAGGTGGTCCAGAATCCTGCTCAGGTCGGGCTTGCCGTACGGGACGTAGCGTTCGCCGACCACCGACGCCCCGCGCGAGGCGAGGTAGCGCCGGGTGGCCCCGTGAACCAGGCGCGGCCAGATGTAGTCGTTGCCCAGCAGGAACCACCGCTTGGCCCGCCGCAGCTCGATCAGCCAGTCGAGCCCCGGCTTGAGCTGCCGTTCCGGTGTCTCCCCGAGGAAGTAGACGCCGGGGGAGTGGCCGCCTCCCTCGTAGGGAGGGGCGTAGACGAACGGCAGGCGCCCGGCGAGCGCCCGCACGATCGAGATCCGGACGTCACTGCCACAGGTGCCGACGACCGCGTCGATCACCTTGCCGCGCGCCAGTTCCCCGACCTCGGCGGCCACCTCCTCCGCGGGTCTCCCTCCGTCGATGAGGACCAGCTCGACCGGTCTGCCGAGAATGCCGCCTGTGAGGTTCACCTCGTCGGAGGCGAGGACGGCGCAGTTGATCGCGCATGGACCTACAAGCCCGAGGACCCCGGAGATGGGGACCACGAGCCCGACACGTAGGGCGACCCCTTGGAGGAGCTGAGCTTCCAGGGGTTCGATCACGGGTGTGATGGCTTCTGCCACATTGCAGAGTATCCTCCTGAAAGGACGGGTATGGGAGGCCCGTTACTCACCCGGGATACAGACGGGAGCTTCACATGGTGACGACCGGGCTGGGATCCTCGCTGGCCTACCTGCTCAGCCGAGCTGAGCGTAGTGTCAACCGGGGTCTCGCCGCCGCGCTCACCGCTGAGGACGTCAGCGTCGAGCAGTGGCGCATACTTCGTGCCCTCGCCGACGATTGTGGTCACTCGATGGGGGATCTGGCCGAGATGGTTCTGATGCCGCATCCGACGCTCACCAAGGCGATCGACCGGCTCATCGACCGCGCGTTCGTCTATCGCGGTCACGACCCCGCCGACCGCCGCAAGGTCGCGGTGTTCCTCGCCGACCGTGGCGCCGAGCTGCTCAACCGCGTCGAGGGATCGATCGCGGAGCACCACAGGGAGATCGAGGCCGCCTACGGCACCGAACGCACCGAACAACTCATGAGCGAGCTCGAACGGCTGGTCAGGGCCCTGAACGAGGCCCCCGCGGAGCGGCCGTCGGACCGGCTCGCCGAGCGGCCTGCGGGCAGGCTCGCCGAGCGAGACGGCACCGCCGTTCCCGCGCTGCGCTCCTGAGCGTTCCCCCGCCGCCCCGAGGGCGGCGGGAGGTCTCACGGCCCGGCCCCGAGGGGGACCGGGCCTTCGCCCTGCCTCGGGGCGGGACACGGAAGGCTTACGGCAGGGGGTCTTGGAGCCGTGCCCCGTGCGCCCGGGCGACCCGCCCGACGGCGACGGCCCAGGCGGCCTGACGCAGGGTGATCCCGCGCTCGGCGGCCGTCGCCGCGACCGTGTCGAAGCACCGCCGGGCCAGGTCGGGACGGGCGGCGAGCACTTCGCCCGCACCCGTCAGGACGTCGGGGACCACGACGGTCCCCGCCTCGGCGAGGACCGCGTCGGCCCCGGGGGACAGCAGGCCGTCGGCCGCCTCGACCACGACAGAGGCCCTGACGTCGCGGGCCAGATCCGCGGTGACCGGGGCGGCCAGGACGAGCGCGTCCACCCCGAGCCCGAGAGGCTCACCGCCGGAGGGCGTGACCACCCGGAAGCCCTCCTCGGCCAGGCGCAACGCGGCCAGCCGGGCGGTTTCGCCCGGGCCGTGCACCGCGACCGTACGGACGCCTTCTCCCAGGACCCCCAGCACGGCCGCCGCCACGGCCCCGCCGGCCGCTGTGCCGGCCGCTGTGCCGGTCACCGTGCCGACCGCTGTGCCGGGTGCCGAACGGCCGTCGGCCATCCAGACGGCGATCCGCTTGTCGGCGTCCGGGTCGGGCGTGGGGACCTCCCCGTCGGAACCGGCGATCGTCATGATCTCGTTGACGTATCGCCTGGTCACCCGCTCCAGCTCCCGGGCGTCCAGCCTCGCGGGGTCGACGCGGACACCTCCCCTGGCCCCGCCGTACGGCACGCCCGCGAGCGCGTGCTTCCAGGTCGTGACCATGGCCAGCGCGGTGACCTCCTGGAGGCCTGCTGAGGGCGCGAAGCGCGTGCCGCCCCTGGCCGGGCCGAGGACGGTGCTGTGCTGCACCCGGAAGCCCTGGACGACGTCCATCCGGCCGTCCTCGCGGCGGACCGGTACCGAGACGGTCAGGGAGCGGCGGGGGGAGGCGAGCATCGCGCGCAGGCCGTCGTCCAGCCCGAGCAGGAGCGCCGTCTCGTCGAGACGGCGCAGGGCGGCTTCGAGGGGATCGTGGTCGGTGAGGGCGGTCGCCGGCGTCTTTGACGGCACCATGAGGGTCATGAGGGTCAGGCCTCCATGCGGTGAGCGGAGCGCCATTGCTCCACTCTTGATGGTTTGTGGTGATCACACTATTTATGGGTTCTTTGCCATGTCATGATGGATATGTTGCGGACTGATGGCCGTTTTTTGTGTGTTTCCCCAATGGGATGGGACAGTCGTTATCCGAACGGTCCGCCGGGCAGAGGCACACCTCGAAACGGCGGGAACCAACCGTTCCGCGATGGCCTGAGGGGATGAACGTGCCGGAACTTGTGGTCGGTCCGCTGCTGCGTCATGTGGACGCGACGAGCGCCTCGATCTGGGTCGAGACCAGCGTGCCGTGCGAGGTGACCGTCGAGGCGGACGGGGCCCGGGCGAGTTCGCCGACCTTCTCCGTCCACGGCCACCACTACGCCGTCGTGGACGTCGAGGGCGAGGGGGACTACCGGGTCCGTCTCGACGGGGAGGTCGTGTGGCCGCCGCCCGGCCGCCCGGCCGGTCACATCCGGTTCCTGGATCCGGGCGGCCCGAAAAGGGTGATGTTCGGCTCGTGCCGGACCAGTGTGCCGCACGACGCCCCGCACACCCTCTCCCACGGCGTGGACGTGCTGCGCGCCTACGCCCGCGTCCTGGCCGGCAGGCCCCCAGGGGAGTGGCCCGACCTGCTCCTGCTGCTCGGTGACCAGGTCTACGCCGACGAGCCGTCCGCCGAGATGCTCAAGTTCATCGCCGCGCGCAGGGACAGCGAGCCCAGGACCGAGATCGCCGACTTCGAGGAGTACGCCGAGCTGTACCGGATCGCCTGGACCGATCCGGAGATCCGCTGGATCCTCTCGTCCGTGCCCACCGCGATGATCTTCGACGACCACGACCTGCGGGACGACTTCAACACCTCCGCCGACTGGCGGGAGAAGATGGCCGGGGTCCCCTGGTGGCACAGGCGGGTGGTCTCCGGCCTCGGCGCCTACTGGATCTACCAGCACCTGGGCAACATGTCACCGGCCGAGCGCGCCGCCGACGGGCTGTTCCGTGAGCTGCGCGCGGCCGAGGGCGACGGGGGAAAGCTGCTCGACGCCTTCGCCGAGCACGCCTACGAGGTCCCGGTGGACAGCAGGTGGAGCTACTGCCGCGACCTCGGCGACACCCGTCTGATCATGCTCGACTCCCGCTGCGCCA
Organism: Streptosporangium jomthongense; assembly: GCF_042650425.1. Classification (NCBI taxonomy): domain Bacteria; kingdom Bacillati; phylum Actinomycetota; class Actinomycetes; order Streptosporangiales; family Streptosporangiaceae; genus Streptosporangium; species Streptosporangium jomthongense. Next base: position 307,283 of record NZ_JBHSBC010000014.1, read on the forward strand.
GGCAGCTCACCCCCGGAGACCGGCGCATGATCGACCCGGTCGAGTGGGAGTGGCTCGTCGAGCAGCTCGACAGGGACGGCGCGGAGCGCTTCGTGATCGGCACCTCGGTGCCGTTCCTGCTGCCCGCGGGCATCCACCACGTCCAGAACTGGAACGAGGCCCTCGCCCAGGGAGCCTGGGGAAGATCGGTCGCCCGCTGGTCGGAGGCCCTGCGCCAGGCCTTCGACCTCGAACACTGGGCGGCCTTCCGCCGTTCCTTCGAGGACCTGTCCCGGCTGCTGGCGAAGGTCGGCAAACCGGTCATCCTGCTCTCCGGTGACGTGCACTACTCCTACGTGGCCAAGGTGGACGGGCTGCCCGTCCACCAGCTCGTCTGCTCGCCGATCCGCAACCCGCTGAGCCGTACGCTCAGACTGGCCAACATCGTCGCGCAGTTCGGCCTGGCCACCCTGGTCGGCGGCTGGCTCGCACGCCTGGCGCGCATTCCCAGGCCGCCGTTCGCCTGGCGGGTGACCAACGGTCCGTGGTTCTCCAACGCGCTGGCCACCCTGTCCCTGGACACCACGCCGCCCTCGGCCCGCTGGGACACCGCGACCATCTCCGGGGACGACGTCTCCGAGATCACCACCGTGCGCCTCACCTGACGGCTCACCCGGTGTGGACCGGCTCCCGTTCGGGTACGGCGGCCCGCCGTACCACGGGCAGGGCGCGCAGGCCCAGGGCACCGGCCAGGGCGAGCACGACGACGTACAGGATGACGGCGTCCGAGACCAGCGGGGCGATCCACGGCCGGTAGACCTCGGCGATCCACCGGGTCAACGGTGTCGGCTGCAACCGCAGCAGGGCGGTCGCGCCCGGCAGGTAGACCAGCCCGGTGACGACGCCCCTGACGAGCAGCGGCCCGTCGAGCCGGGAGGCGGGCATCAGGGCGAGCAGCGGGAACAGCATCGCGTCGTACCAGGGGTGTTGCACCGGCGAGGTGAGCAGCCAGCCCAGGCACCACGCCAGCGCGGGCCGTACGGCGGGCAGGCCGGGCGGTCCCTGCGGCAGCCGCCAGCACAGCAGGAGCGCGGCGAGCAACGCCGCGCCCAGGGCGAGCCGCCCTTCGAGCTCCACGGCCTCGGGCCCCAGGTTCTTGACGAGCACCTGCCACGGGTCGGCCAGCGAACGGTCGCCGACCTTGCCCGCCACGTTCGCCAGCGCCTGGGGACCCTGCGTCGCGTACAGCGTGACCAGCGCGGTGAACGCGCCCATCCCCAGGGTCAGGAACGGTCCCGCCCGGTGGCGGGCGGCCCAGGCGAGCCCGGCCCCGGCCAGCACGAACGGCGCCTTGACGGCCGCCGCGGCGCCCAGCAGCGCCCCGGAGACCAGGCCGGAGCCCATCCCCGGCCTGCGCAGCGCGAACAGGGCGGCCACCAGCAGGAACGCGCCCAGACCGTCCATGTGGCCGCCGAGCACCACGTGCCACAGCATCAGCGGGTTGAGGCTCCACAGCAGGTGCGCCCTGACCCGCCGGTCGCGTTCCGGACCGGCGAGCCGGTCGAGCATGACCGCCGACAGCAGGAACGCCAGGGCGAGGATGACCTTGAAGGCGAAAACGGTCGCCGCCATGGAGTCTCCGCCGAGCCGGGAGGCCGCGAGCTGCGCCCAGGTGGCCAGCGGGCCGTAAACCGAGGGGGTGTTCCGCCAGGCGAGCGGGGTCAGGTCGCCGACCGGGTCGCCGATCCCGTGCAGCCAGGCCGGGGGAGTCACGTACGGGTCGTGCCCCAGCGCGGCGATCCGCCCGTAGACCGCGTAGTTGAGCACGTCCGTCGACCCGGCGGGCGGTACGAGCGTCAGGAGGACGACGACGAGCGGCGTGCCGGCCGCGAACAGGCCCCGCACGGGGAGCCACCCGCGGCGCAGCGCGTACAGCGCGGCGCACGTCCCCAGGCCCCCGATGAGCAGGGCCACCCAGCCGAGCTGGATCACCGGCGTCTGCGGCGGGTCCAGGCGCAGGGACCAGGGCGGCGCACCGGCGCCCAGCTCGGGAACCGCCGCGGACGGCCCGAGCAGGGAGACGGCGAGCATGGCCGCGACGGAGATCGCGACCATGAGAAGCCCCGCGGGGCCGGTGAGCCGCGCGCGCAGGGGCGGCCTGGCGCCGGGGTCCGGCCCGGTCAGGAGAGAACGCCGACCAAGCCCACCCGACGCCGCCACCTGCCGACCCCCCCGAGTCACCGCCCGCGCCGCGTCCGCCGGGGCGGCCCGTACGGCGGCTTCCACGGCGGCGGCGTGATGTCCACTCCAGCCTAGATCGCCGGGAACGTAACCGAGGCCGGTGATCTCCTACTTCGCGAACTCCGTCAGGGCCTCGGCGAGCCGGTCGACGGCCCACAGGAGGTCCTCCTCGGAGACGACGATGGGCGGGGCGAGACGGATCGTCGAGCCATGGGTGTCCTTGGCCAGCACCCCCAGGCGCATCAGCGCCTCGGAGACCTGCCTGCCGGTGGCCAGGGAGGGGTCGATGTCGACGCCCGCCCACAGGCCACGGCCGCGTACGGTGACCACGCCCCGGCCGACGAGGGCGCGCAGCCTCTCGTGCAGCACCGCGCCGAGTTCCCTGGCCCGCGCCTGGTACTCGCCGGTGCGGAGCATCTCGACGACCGCGTTCGCGACCGCGCAGGCCAGCGGGTTGCCGCCGAAGGTCGAGCCGTGCTGGCCGGGCTTGATGACGCCGAGCACGTCCTGGTCGGCGGTGATCGCCGAGACCGGGACGACACCGCCGCCCAGGGCCTTGCCCAGCACGTAGACGTCGGGCACGACGCCCTCGTGCTCACAGGCGAAGGTCTCACCGGTACGGCCGAGCCCCGACTGGATCTCGTCGGCGATCATCAGGATGTTCTCCGCCGAGCAGAGCTCGCGGACCTGGGTGAGGTAGCCGTCCGGCGGGACGAGCACGCCCGCCTCCCCCTGGATGGGTTCGAGCAGCACCGCGACCGTGTTGGGGCCCACGGCCTCGCGGATCGCCTCGATCGAGCCGTACTTCACGATCCTGAAGCCGGGGGTGTACGGGCCGAAGCCGTCGTGGGCGTCGGGGTCGGTGGAGAAGCTGACGATCGTGGTGGTACGGCCGTGGAAGTTGTCCTCCATCACGATGATCTCGGCCTGGCCGTCCGGCACGCCCTTGACCTCGTAGCCCCACTTGCGGGCCACCTTGATCGCGGTCTCCACGGCCTCCGCGCCGGTGTTCATCGGCAGGACCATGTCCTTGCCGGTGAGGTCGCCGAGACCGGCGGCGAAGGCGGCGAACTGGTCGTGGAAGAAGGCACGGCTGGTCAGGGTGAGCCTGGCCAGCTGCTCCTGGGCCGCTTCGATGATCCTCGGGTTGCCGTGGCCGAAGTTCAGTGAGGAGTAGCCGGACAGGCAGTCCAGGTAGCGCCTGCCCTCGACGTCGGTGACCCAGGCGCCCTGAGCCTCGTGGATCACGACGGGGAGGGGGTGGTAGTTGTGCGCGCTGCGGCGCTCGCTGAGCTCGATGAACTCTTCTGTGCTCGTCATCGGTCCGTTCGCCGTTCCTTGCCTTTTGTTGCGTTCTGTCTGCTTTATCCCCGAATTTCCAGGGTGCAGCACTTGGGTCCTCCGCCCGCCTTGCGCAGTTCGGCCAGCTCGACCGGCACGACCTCGAAGCCGCGCCGCTTGAGCTCCAGCTGCAGGCCGGTCGCCTCGGCGTTGATCACCACGTGGGTGCCGTCGCTGACCGCGTTGAGGCCGAGCACCACGGCGTCGTCCTCGGTGGCGACGACGGCGTCGGGGAACAGGTTCCTGAGCACCTCCTGGCTCCCCGGGGAGAAGGCCTCGGGGAAGTACGCCACGTTGTGCCCGTTCAGCGGGAAGAGCGCGGTGTCGAGGTGGTAGAAGCGGGGATCGACCAGCCGCAGCGAGACCACCGGGCGGCCGAGGAACTCCTGCGCCTCCCCGTGCGCCGCCACCTCCGTGCGGAACCCGGTCCCCGCGAGCACCAGGTGGTCGAGGGTGAGGAAGTCGCCCTCACCCTCGTTGGTGAACTCGGCCTCACGCGCGGCGGTGTAGCCGTTGGAGGTGAACCACTCCAGATAGGCGGGGCCCTCCGCGGCCCGCTCGGGATGCGTGAAGCGCGCGCCGTACACCCGGCCGCCCACGACCAGGGCGCCGTTGGCGGCGAAGACCATGTCGGGCAGGCCCTCCACCGGGTCGATCAGGCTGACCCGGTGGCCGAGCTCCTCGTAGACGCCCCTGAGCCCCTCCCACTGGCGGATCGCGACCTCACGGTCCGCGCCCGCCTCCGGGTCCATCCACGGGTTGATCGCGTACTCGACGGCGAAGTGGTCGGGCCGACACATGAGGTAGTGCCTCGTCATTGAGAACCCCGTAAAGGATGTTGTGGTGGGAGACGGCACCAGCCTAGAAACGGGGCATATTCGGGGCCAATAGCCTGATCTTGCGCGTTGCCGCAGGTCTCTTGCGTGATTCAGGCGAGGAACGGCGATTCGTTGCGCGATGTCAGCAGAGGGGCGTCGATCAGCCGGGAGAGCACGATGGAACTCTTCGTACGGACCACGAAGGGCTCGGCGGCGATGCGCTCGATCACCTGCTCCACATGGCGCACGTCGGTGGCCCTGATGTGCAGCAGCGCGTCCGCCTCACCGGTGATGGTGCACGCCGAGACGACCTCGGGATGCCGGGTGACGGCGACCCCGATCTCCGACGGCGAGGTCTTGCCCGCGCAGAACAGTTCGACATAGGCCTCGGTGGTCCAGCCGAGCGCCGTGGGCTCGACCCTGGCGGTGAACCCGGTGATCGCCCCCACCTCGCGCAACCGGTCGACCCGGCGCTTGACCGCCGAGGCGGACAGGCCCACCCGCTGCCCGATCTCGGCATAGGTTGCGCGGGCGTCCTCGACGAGAGCCCCGATGATGTCACGATCCAACCGGTCCAGTTCCACGCTGCTTTCTAACACAGCACGAGGGCCGCGACGCGCGTCGCGGCCCTCGCTGGAGAAGCGGGATCAGGCGGGTTCGGCCTCGCCCGTCGTCTGCTCAAGGGCCTCCTCAGGGGAGGCCTCAAGGTCGTCGGAGGCCTGGGCCAGCGCGGAGGCCTTGTCCAGACGCACCCAGCTCGTCACGCTCTCCACGGCGAACAGCACGCCGAGGTACAGCGTGAGCACGGCGACGACCCAGGTGGCGGCGCCGAACGCGGCACCCGCGCCGATCGCCAGCAGCCGCAGCTCCCAGCCGAGACCGGCCTTGAACACCCAGTCGGGCGGCCAGATGCTCTGCCGCGTCCGGTAGACCGTGTCGTAGGTGTGGTAGCCGACCACGTAGAGCAGCACGAACAGCAGCCACTTGGGCACGTCGGCGGCCAGGCCGACGAGGATGATCGTCAGGAACTCGGCCGCCCTGATCAGCGGGGGAACCAGCCAGTCGAGCTTGCCCAGGTGGTCACGGGCGGCCGTCGGCAGCACCAGGACCAGCATGACCAGGGCGGGCAGGAGCAGGATCGGCCCCTGGGTCAGCACCCCGGCGACCGCGACCGCGACGATCACCACGAGCGCGGCGAGCGCCCCGGGCACCGGGGGCAGTCCGGGCCCGATCCGGCCGCGCAGCGCGGCGACGAGCGGGCCGTCGTCGCGGTAGGCGAGCAGCCGGGCGGTCTGGACGCGCAGCCGCTCCAGATAGGGGTCGGGGGCGGGGGTTGTCTGCGGCTGGGTGATCATGCGAGCGACCTCATCAGGCGTCCGGTGAGCGTGTAGGCGGTGGCGACGCCGCCCCAGATGATCAGGGTGATGAAGGTGATCCTGGCGTCGAAGAAGGCGCTGACGAGCGCGATGGCGGCGAAGCGCTCGCCGATCGGGAAGACGACCATCTTGCGGGCCCAGTAGACGGCCCTGTTCCTGCCGGCCTTGCTCCACATCTTCAGCAGGCCGCGGATGCCGCCGCTACGGGCGATCTTGCGCTGCTCCAGCGCCGCGCGCAGCTCGGTGTCCGGGCTGACCGACAGCGGCATCGAGGGCAGCGGGGCGGGAGGCCTGCGCCGGTTGGCCGCGCCGAAGGAGAAGTCGAGCAGGTGCTTGACGGACTGCAGGGCGATCGCGGTCAGCGCCAGCGTCCACACGTCGCCGACCCCGGAGACGGCCGCGCCGATCGCGAGCCCGGCGAAGACCACGTACTCCTTGAACCGGTCGAAGGTGGCGTCGAGCCAGGCGCCGAGCACGCCGAACTTGCGGGCGTAACGCGCGACCTGGCCGTCCACGCAGTCGAAGACGAACGCGAAGTAGATCAGGATGGCACCCGCGATCATGCCGGGCCGCGCGCCGGTCGCGAAACACGCCGCGGACGCGACACCGAGCGCGATCGAGATCAGTGTGACCTGGTTCGGGGTGAGCCCGCGCCTGGCCGCCCAGCGGGCGATGAAGCGCGAGTAGGTGCTGACGAAGTAGGTGGTGAAGAAGCCGTCGGCGCCCTTGACCGCGTTGTTCAGGCGGGCTCTGTCCTCGTCGAACCCCGCCATCTCGGCGACCGCCTGCACGGCCTCCTCCGGGGTGTTCAGCCGGCGGAAGAACAGGTCACGCCTGCCCCGGATGCCGACCGAGACGCCACGCCGTACCAGGCCGAGGACGAGGAGCTGGACCAGGTCGTCCTCGGGGCCGAACAGGTGGGCCATGTCGGCCAGCTCACGGGCCGCCTCGGCCAGCGTGGCCGCGTGTTTGTGGTGCAGGTGCAGCGGGCCGAGCAGGACGGAGTTCGGACGGGTCACCGCGTGGAAGGCGGAGCCGACCGAGATCACCCGGGACTTGCTCGCCCGCACCCTGACCGGCAGGCCCTCCAGGCTCCGGTCGCCGATCTCCGGCAGCGCCTCGTCGATCGGGACGTCGGGGACGATGAAGTCGCCGTTCTCGTCCTCCTCACGGGGCTCCTTGGTGATCAGAGCGAGCGCGCCGCGTTTCGACTTGGTGATCTGGTAGATCAGCTCGTCGTGGATCAGCGAGTTCGCGGGGAGGATGAGCAGGTTCTCCGTCGCGTCCTCGACCGCGTCGGCGACGGCGCGCAGGTCGTCCGCGAGATTCGCGGTCTCGACGAGGCGGCCGGGAAGACCCCGGTGGGCCGCGGCCTCGCCGGAACGGACGATCGTCACCGGCGCGGGATCAAGGGAGGCGATCTGTCCGTGCAGCTTGCCGATCACCGTGGGGGAGCCGGGGAGCGCGGGCAGGGTCAGCGCGGCGGGCGGCGTCGGCTGGCCGAAAGCGGTTGAGGTGCCGGGTGAAGAACCCAGCAGGACCACGCGGGGCATGGCACCCTTTCGTACAGGGATGGGGTGAAACATGGCATGGGGAACTCGCCAGGGGCCAAAGTTTAATGAGTTTTAGGTGAACAACACGCACTCGTGATCCTTCCGTTCCCGTTGATCATGGTTGGACCGGCATGCCGCCGTGCCATCTAGACTGATCCGGTGAGCCTGTACCGTGACGAGGGCATCGTGCTGCGCACGCACAAGCTGGGCGAGGCAGACCGCATCGTCACCGTCCTGACCAGGCGAACCGGAAAGATCCGGGGCGTCGCCAAGGGTGTGCGGCGGACCATGTCGCGCTTCGGCGCCCGCCTTGAGCCCTTCACCCACGTGGACCTTCAGCTCCACACCGGCCGCACGCTCGACGTGATCACCCAGGCCGAGACCATCCGCCCGTACGGCGAGGCCTTCGTGGCCGACTATCCGCGCTACACGGCGGGCAGCGCGATGCTGGAGACCGCCGACCGGCTGATCATGGCGGAGAAGGAACCGGCCCTGCGGCAGTTCCTGCTGCTGGTCGGGGGCCTGCGCACGCTGGGCTCCGGAGAGCACGAGGCCAGGCTCGTGCTCGACGCCTACTTCCTGCGCTCACTGGCCGTCGCGGGCTACGCTCCCGCCCTGGAGGAGTGCGCCCGGTGCAGGACGACCTCGGTCAGGGCGTTCGCCATCGTGGCCGGGGGAGTGGTGTGCGGGGCCTGCCGCCCGGCGGGCGCCGCCGTACCGGCGGGGGAGACCATCGCGTTGATGGTCGCCCTGCTCAAGGGCGACTGGCGGAGCGCGGACGCCTCGGAGAGCAGGCACCGCACCGAGTGCAGCGGCCTGGTCGCCGCCTACCTTCAATGGCACCTCGAACACGGCATACGCTCGCTCCGGCATGTGGAGCGGGAGCGCGCAGAAAGGGAACCCGCCACGTGAACGTCCGTCCCCCGGTGCCTCATCCGTCCGGAGCGACCCCGCCGCCCATCCCCCGCGACCTCGTGCCCCGGCACGTGGCGATCGTGATGGACGGCAACGGCAGGTGGGCCAAGCAGCGCGGCCTGCCGCGCACCGAGGGGCACAAGGCCGGTGAGTCGTCGCTGTTCGACGTGATCGAGGGCGCGATCGAGCTGGGCATCCCCTACCTGTCCGCCTACGCCTTCTCCACGGAGAACTGGAAGCGCTCGCCGGACGAGATCCGGTTCCTGATGGGCTTCAACCGCGACGTGATCCGCCGCCGCAGGGACGAGCTCAACGCGATGGGGGTGCGGGTGCGCTGGGCGGGCCGTCCGGGACGGCTCTGGAAGAGCGTCATCAAGGAGCTGCAGGACGCCGAACGGATGACCGAGGGCAACTCGACGCTGACCCTGCAGTTCTGCGTCAACTACGGAGGCCGGGCCGAGATCGTGGACGCGGCGCTGCGCCTGGCGGAGGACATCGCCGCGGGCAGGGTCAAGCCGGGCAAGGTCAAAGAAGAGACCTTCGCCAGATATCTCGACGAGCCGGACATCCCCGACGTCGACCTGTTCGTGCGTTCCTCCGGCGAGCAGCGCACCTCCAACTACCTGATCTGGCAGATGGCCTACGCGGAGATGGTCTTCCTGAACCGCCTGTGGCCCGACTTCGACCGCCGCGACCTCTGGGAGGCGTGCGAGCTGTTCGCCAAGCGTGACAGGAGGTACGGCGGAGCCGTGCCGAACCCCGTGGCGCAGGCCCCACTCCCCTGAGACCGGCGTTCCGGGGCCGCCCCCTTCCGGGTCAGGGGCGGGCGGCCCGGTCCTGTCAGGCCTTGACCTCGCGCAGCCGTCCCGTCTCGACCTCGTAGACGAAGCCGCGGACCGAGTCGGTGTGCGGGATGAAGGGGTCGTTCCTGATCCGGCTGATGGACTGCAGGACGTCCTCCTCCAGGTCGGGGAAGGCCTCGGGCGCCCAGTCGGGCTTCGTCCCGACCTCGGCCTGGATCTGCCGCTTGAACTCGTCGTCGGTGAAGGTGAGCATGCCGCAGTCGGTGTGGTGGATGAGGATGATCTCCCGCGTGCCGAGCAGGCGCTGGCTGATGGCCAGGCTGCGCCGCTCGTCCGCGGTCACCACACCGCCCGCGTTGCGGATGACGTGCGCGTCGCCCTCGGTGAGCCCCAGCAGGCCGTAGGGGTTCAGCCTGGCGTCCATGCAGGCCAGCACGGCGACACCGCGTGCCGGGGGCAACGGCAGGTCTCCCTTGTCGAACGCCGCGGCATAACGCTCCGCGTTGGCGAGAAGCTCGTCGGTGACGCTCATGAAATCTCCTGTCATTCCTCAGGGAAACGCCACAGGCAAACCTACCTTTATTTCCTACTGAGTCAATAGGTAATTACGGAGAGTGCCTCCTCCGGGAGGCCCGGGCGGCGCGGGTGGCACGGGCGCCCAGGGCGCGCAGATACGCGACCAGCTCCGGCGGTTCGCACACCTCGAACTCGCAGCCGAGCATGAGCAGACGTGCCGCGGTCCACTCCAGCGTGTCGGCCGGCCCGCGCAGGCGGCAACGGCCCTCGTCGACCGGCTCGACGCGCCCCACCGTGCCGCCGAGCCGCCGGGCCACCTCCTCGGCGGGAAGACGCAGGACCGCCACCACCTCGTACGTGGGCGCGGACGAGTGCAGTTTGTCGGTGACGAACGCGGCCGCGTCCTGCTCGGGCGGCACCCGGGCCGGGACCCGCACGCCGGTCGCCAGCGGGTCACCGATCCGGTCCACACGGAAGCTCCGCCAGTCGTCGCGGTCGTTGTCGTAGGCCAGCAGGTACCACCGGCGCCCGGCCGTCACCAGGCGGTACGGCTCGGCCAGGCGCCTGCTCTCCGTGCCGTCCGCCGACCGGTAGGCGAAGCGCAGCCGCTCATGGTCGGCGGCGGCCCCGGCGAGCACCACCAGGGTCCGCGGATCGACGGGCGGGCCGTCTCCGGCGCCCATCGGTACGGTCGCCGCGGCGAGCGTGCCGACCCGGTGCCGCAGCCGGGACGGCAGCACCCGCTCCAGCTTGGCCAGGGCCCGTACGGACGCCTCCTCGATGCCCTCCACCGGATGTGAGGCCGCGGTGCGCAGGCCCACGGCGATGGCCACCGCCTCCTCGTCGTCGACCAGCAGCGGCGGCATGGCCGTGCCCGCGGCGAGCCGGTAACCGCCGGCCGCGCCCATCGTCGCCTGGACCGGATATCCCAGCTCGCGCAGGCGGTCGATGTCGCGGCGGACGGTCCTGGGACTGACCCCGAGGCGTCCGGCCAGCTCACTGCCGGGCCAGTCACGGGGGGTCTGGAGCAACGACAGCAGTTCGAGCAGCCGCGCGGACGTGTCACCCATGGCCCCCAGCATGCCCGACCATATAGGACAGGTCCCGACCTACATGGCTCCTATCGTCGTCCTGTCGCCACGACCTGTCGGGAGAACCATGAACACCGAGATCCGCCCCTTCCTGATCGACATCGCCCAGGCCGACCTGGACGACCTGAACGACCGCCTCGGTCGCGCCCGCTGGCCCCGGCCGCTGCCCGGCGAAGGATGGACCCGAGGGGTTCCCACCGGCTACCTCAGGGAACTCGCCGCCCACTGGCGCGACACATACGACTGGCGCGCGCACGAGGCGCGGCTGAACGCGTTCCCGCAGTTCATGACCGAGATCGACGGCCAGGAGATCCACTTCCTGCACGTGCGCTCGGCCGAGCCCGGCGCCCTGCCCCTCGTCCTCACCCACGGCTGGCCGAACACGTTCGCGGAGTTCGCCCGGCTCATCGACCGCCTCACCGACCCCCGCGCCCACGGCGGCGACCCCTCGGAGGCGTTCCACGTCGTCGTCCCCTCCGTGCCCGGCTTCGGGTTCTCCGCGCCACCACGCGGGACCGGCTGGAACGCGGCGCGTGTGGCGCGGCTCTGGGCGGGGCTGATGCGCCGCCTCGGCTACGAGCGGTACGGCGCGCAGGGCGGGGACTTCGGGGCCTACGTCGCGCCGGAGGTCGCCAGGGCCGCACCGGGCCACGTGGCCGGTGTGTATGTCCTCGCCGGCCTCGGCTTCCCCACGGAGAAGGACCTGCCGGAGATGACGGAGGAGGAACGGGCGGCCTTCGCCCGGCTCCAGGAGCAGGACTGGATGAACGGCGTCGACCACCACGCGCTGTTGCGCGCGGCGCCGCAGACCTTCACCTACGGATGGCACGACTCACCGGTCGCGGCGCTGGCCTGGACGACGCAGAAGTTCCACGAGTTCAACGCCTCGGGCAGGCCGCTGGAGCAGGTGATCGACCGGGACCAACTGCTGACCAACGTGAGCCTGTACTGGTTCACCGGAACCTTCGGCAGCTCGGCCTGGCCGTACTACGAGAGCACCGGCTTCGGCTGGCCGCAGGGCCAGGCCGCCGTGCCGACCGGCGTCTACAGCGGCCCGCCCGGCATCCGCCGCCTGGCCGAGCGCCACAACACCATCCTCCACTGGCCGGAGGACAATCCGCCCGGTCACCACTTCATCGCCATGGACCGCCCGGCCGACCTGGCCGCCGACCTCCGGGCCTTCTTCGCCAAAGTCCGCTGACCCCAACGCTCTCCGGGTGCACCGGCGCCGTGCGTGAGGGGTTTCGGCTTGGGCGCGTCGGTGCCTGGACCGAGGAGCGAAGGAGCGCAGCGGATGAGCGACGAGGGAGGACACCGACCCGAAAGCGCCCAAGCCCGCGCCGCCGCCAGGCGGCGCAAAGAGACACAGCGGACTACGCCCGGCGCCGCGCCCGGTAGGCCGCCACATGCATCCGGTTCCCGCAGGTGCGGCTGTCGCAGTACACGCGGGAGCGGTTGCGTGACTCGTCCACGAAGACGTTGTCGCAGTCGGGCGCGGAGCAGGTGCGCAGCCGTTCCCACTCGCCTTCGACGAGCAGGTGGGCCAGCGCGACCCCCAGGTCGGCCGACAGGTGTTCGCCGACGGATGCCCCGGGGGCGAAGTAGTGGACGTGCAGGGGGTGCCCGTCGTGCTCGGTCAGGCGCGGGGTGATGCGGGTCTCGCTCAGCAGGGTGTTCAGCCGGATGACCGCCGTCGCCTGGTCGGGGGCGGTGAAGACCTTGTGGAAGGCCTCGCGTGCCGCGCGCACCTGGTTCAGGTCGGAGGAGCAGAGCTCACCGACACCGCTGACCTGGTGGCGCTCCACGAACTCACCGAGCTCCCGCAGGTCGGTCAGCCTGTCGGGGCCTCCGGTGGCGGGGGAGGTGTTGATGAGGTCGACCACGGTCGCGAGTGAGTGCACCATGTCATGTCCGAATGGCATGTTGACTCCTGAGGATGGCGGTTTCGGCGTGGGAGGGCGCGTCCGGCGACTCGCCGTCTCGGATGATTATCCCCCGTAACGCGGGCGTGAGGGGCTTTTCACGGTACGTCAGCCACGCCGTGGCCGGGGCGGTCGTCAGGAGTGACTCACCGCCGCGTGCGTCCTGGCGGCGGTCGAGCAGGAGGCACAGGTGCCGAAGACCTCGACCGTGTGCGTGACGTCGGTGAAGCCGTGCTCGGCCCCGACCGTCTCGGCCCAGCGCTCGACCGCGGGCCCGGCGACCTCGACGGTCCTGCCGCAGCGGCGGCAGACGAGGTGGTGGTGGTGGTCGCCGCTGGCGCAGGCGCGGTAGACGGACTCACCGTCGTCGGTCCTGAGCATGTCGACGTGGCCGCTGTCGGCCAGGGCCTGCAACGCCCGGTAGACGGTCGTCAGGCCTATCTTGGCGCCCTCGGCGCGCATCTCGGCGTAGACGTCCTGCGCGCTTCGGAAGCCCTCGCTGTGGCGGAGGACGTCATGGACGGCATCGCGTCTGCTGCTCATGGATTGGACTCCTGTGGTCGGCTTCGGCGTACGAATCTACCGAGCGCGAGGGCCAGGACGAACCCTCCGAGCGCTATGACAACAATGATGGCGCCCGATGGCACCTTGACATAAAAGGAGGAAGTAAGCCCGCTGACCGTGGAGACCATCCCGAAGACCATGGACAGCAGCATCGTGCTCCTGAAGCCCCGGGTGAGTTGCTGGCTGGTGGCGACCGGGACCACCATCAGGGCGCTGACCAGGAGCAGGCCGACCACGCGCATCGCGATGACCACGGTCAGCGCCGCGGTGACGGCGATCAGCAGGCTCAGGAAACGCACCGGCAGGCCCGACGTCCTGGCGACCTCCTCGTCCTGGCAGAGCACGTACAGCTCGCGGCCGAAGAAGACGACGACGCCCAGGACGGCGACCGCGAGCAGGGCGATCACCCAGACGTCCTCGACGCTGACGCTGCTGATCGAGCCGAACAGGTAGTACAGCAGGCTGGAGTTGCTGCCTCCCGGGGCGAGTGAGATGAGCAGCACGCCTCCGGCGATGCCGCCGTAGAACAGCAGGGCGAGCGCCACGTCGCCGCCCGTCCTGCCGCGCTCACGGACCAGCTCGATGGCCACCGCGCCGAGCACCGAGACCACGACGGCGGTCAGCACGGGGGCGGTGCCGGTCAGGAAGCCGAGCGCGACACCGGTGAGGGCGACGTGCCCGATGCCGTCGCCGAGCAGGGCCAGCCTGCGCTGCACGATGAAGGTGCCGATGGCCGGGGCGGCGAGGCCGACCAGCAGCGCGGCGATCAGTGCCCGCTGCATGAACTCGTACTGCAGAAGGTCCATCACGACGTCGGTCTCCAGTCGAGCGAGCTCAGCGGTTTGCCCGCCTCATGCGGGTGGACGTGGTCGTGACCGGGCAGCGCGTGCGCGCCGACCGCGTGGGGTGGCGCGCCGTCGTGGCACACGAATCCGTTCCTGAGCACGACGGCCCGGGTGATGAGCGGTTCGAGCGGGCCGAGTTCGTGGGCGACGAGCAGGACCGTCTTGCCCTGGGCGACCAGGGAGGTCAGGGTGTCGGCCAGCAGCTGCTGGCTCTGGGCGTCGACACCTGCGGTCGGCTCGTCCATGACGAAGGTGTCGGGCTCGCCCGCCAGGGCGCGGGCGATGAGCACCCGCTGCTGCTGCCCGCCGGACAGCGCCTGGACCGGGTCGCCCGCCCTGTCGGCCATGCCGACGGCCTGTAGCGCCCTGGAGGTCGCCTCTTTGTCGGCGGCGCCGGTCAGGCGCAGGCGCCGCTGCCTGGCGATCCTGCCGGAGGCGACGACCTCGCGGATGGTGGTGGGCACGCCGCCGCCGACCGAGAGCCGCTGGGGCACGTACCCGATCCGCCACCACTGCCTGAACCGGGCGGGCGGCGTGCCGTACAGCAGGGTGGTGCCGCCGGACAGGGGGGCGAGGCCGAGCAGGGCGCGGATGAGGGTGGACTTGCCCGAGCCGTTCGCGCCCAGCACGGCCACCACCTCACCGGCTCCGATGGTCAGGTCGACGCCCCGGAGCACCGGGCGGCGGTCCAGGCTGACCTGGCCGCCGCTCATGCTGAAAACCGTTTCGATGGATGTCACGTGTCGCCTTTACGAGCAGCCGAGCGCCGTCTGGAGCGCACTGAGGTTCTGGCGCATGGCGGACAGGTAGTCGCCGTTCGCCGGCTGGCTTTCGACCGGGTCCAGGACGGCCGTCTTGGCGCCGATCTCCGTGGAGAGGACCTCGGCGACCTTCGGGCTGACGAGGGCCTCACTGAAAATCGTAGTCACTTTCTCCTGCTTGGCCACTTTCGCCACCTCGGCGAGCCGGGCGGGGGAGGGCTCGGCCTCCGGGTCGATGCCGTTGATCCCGATCTGGCGGAGCTTGTAGCGGTCGGCGAGGTAGCCGAACGCGGCGTGACTGGTGACGATCGCCGTCGAGGAGCACCCGCTCAGGCCCCGTGACATCTCGCCGTCCAGGGTGGTGAGGTCGGCGACGGTCGCGGCGGCCCGGTCCCGGTAGCCCTTGGCGTGGGCCGGGTCGGCCTCGGCGAGCCTGTCGCCGAGCTTGGTGGCGATCATGGCCATCCGGGAGGGGTCGAGCCAGACGTGCGGGTCGTGGGCGGCGTCGCCCGTCTCACCCTCGCCCTGCTCCCCGGCCGAGGAGGGGATGGTCTTGACCAGGGAGGCGACGTCGAGGCCCCGGCCGGCCGCGTGCTGTTCGACGGCCTCGTCCACCGCGGGCTGCACGTCCTTGACGTAGACGACGAGACCGGTCGCCTCGATGCCGGCGACCTGGGCGGGGGACAGTTCGAGGTCGTGCGGTTCGACTCCGGGTTTGGTCAGGGTGGTGACGGTGGCGTCGGGGCCGCCGATCCGCTCCGCCAGCCACTGCAGGGGGTACATGGCCGCGGTGATGTCGGTCTTGCCTCCCTGTGCTCCGGCCGGTCCTGCCTGGCCGGAGCCGCAGGCGGTGGTGACGGTGAGGACGGCGGTGAGAGCGGCGAGCAGACTTGCTGTGCGCATGTGCATACGTCGGGAGGAGCCGGACATCATGCTCACCAGTATGCGCGTAAATGAAAATGGTTGTCAAAATCGTCTAGAACGCCCCGAATCTGTCGGCGACCAGCAGGAGCAGGAAGGTCAGCAGGGCGACGCGCAGGACGCGCCCCCTGACGCCGAGCGAGGGCCACGACATGTAGGCCAGCCAGCCGACGAACCCGATCACCGGCAGCACCGCGATCCCGCCGAGGAAGGACGGCACGGCGAACCCGGCCAGCAGCAACGCCACCAGGACCACCGGCAGGATCCAGCGGGGAAGCTGGAAGAGGAAGACGAGCGGGGCCGCGCTGCGCCGTTCGACCTCGCGCCGCAGCCCCGTGGCTCCGGGCGTGAAGAACTGCTCGCCGGGCGGCAGCGGACGGGGGCCTCTCGCCGCGCCCCGGGTGGGGCGGGGCCTGGCCATCGGGTGTGCGGGGCGCTCACGGCGTTTTTCGGCCACGGCCCGAGCCTAACGCCGTGACCCCTCCCGGCGGCAGCTCCCGCACCGGTGCGCGGCGGCGGGCCGGGCTCTGGCATTCTGGGCGGATGCTCGCTCTCATCCGCTACTCGGTGCCCGCAGGCCGTACCGGGGAGTTCCTCGTCCAGGCGCACGACATCGTCGACACCCTGGCGGGGCAGCCGGGATACGTGCGCGGGCGCGTGGTCAGGTCGGTGGACGAGCCCGAGTTGTGGGCGCTGGTCAGCGAGTGGGAGGGGGCGGGGTTCTACCGGCGCGCGCTCGGCGCGGCCAGGATGGCGATGTACCCGCTGATGCCCCTGATGCTCAACGAGCCCAGCGCCTTCGAGGACGCCGAACGTCCGTAGGACCCGCCGCGCGGGCGGCGTGGGGGCAATGCGCGTCTGGCGCAGGTGCGGCTCCCCTAAGCTGGGGTCTCGACCAATTCCTCGCCGACCTCCAGCCGGATGGAGATTTTCCCTTATGGCACGCCGTACGGACATCATGGACACCATCGTCAGCCTCGCCAAGCGACGTGGGCTCGTCTACCCCTCCAGCGAGATCTACGGTGGCCTCCGGGCCTCCTGGGACTACGGCCCACTGGGGGTGGAGCTCAAGAACAACGTGAAGCGGCAGTGGTGGAAGACCATGGTGCAGGGCCGCGACGACGTCGTCGGCCTTGACTCCTGCGTGATCCTCGCCCGCGAGGTGTGGCAGGCCAGCGGCCACGTGGAGACCTTCACCGACCCGCTGACCGAGTGCCAGTCGTGTCACAAGCGCTACCGGGCCGACCACCTTGAGGAGGCCTACGCCGACAAGCACGGCAAGCAGCCCGCCGAGGGCCTGGCCGACATCACCTGCCCCAACTGCGGCAACAAGGGCGCCTTCACCCAGCCCAAGCAGTTCAGCGGCCTGCTGAAGACCTACCTCGGCGCCGTCGAGGACGAGTCCGGCCTGGCCTACCTGCGCCCGGAGACCGCGCAGGGCATCTTCATCAACTACCTCAACGTGCAGCAGTCGGCGCGCAGGAAGATCCCGTTCGGCATCGGCCAGATCGGCAAGTCGTTCCGCAACGAGATCACTCCTGGCAACTTCATTTTCCGCACCCGCGAGTTCGAGCAGATGGAGATGGAGTTCTTCGTCAAGCCGGGCAGCGACGAGGAGTGGCACCAGTACTGGATCGACGAGCGTTTCCGCTGGTACACCGACCTGGGCATCACCCCGGAGAACCTGCGTCTGTACGAGCACCCCAAGGAGAAGCTCTCCCACTACTCCAAGCGGACCGTCGACATCGAGTACCGCTTCAACTTCACCGGTGGCGAGTGGGGTGAGCTGGAGGGCATCGCCAACCGCACCGACTTCGACCTGACGGCCCACGGCAAGGCCTCCGGCACCGACCTGAGCTTCTTCGAGCAGGAGACCGGCGAGCGCTACGTCCCCTACGTGATCGAGCCCGCCGCCGGTGTCGACCGCGCCACGCTCACCTTCCTGATCGACGCCTACACCGAGGACGAGGCGCCCAACGCCAAGGGCGTCATGGAGAAGCGCACGGTCATGCGGCTCGACCACCGCCTCGCGCCGGTCAAGGTCGCGGTGCTGCCGCTGTCGCGCAACGCCGACCTGTCGCCGAAGGCGAAGGACCTGGCCGCCCAGCTGCGCCGCCGGTGGAACGTCGAGTTCGACGACGCGGGCGCCATCGGCCGTCGCTACCGTCGTCAGGACGAGATCGGCACGCCGTTCTGCGTCACGGTCGACTTCGACACCCTTGAGGACCACGCGGTGACCATCCGCGAGCGCGACTCGATGACCCAGGAGCGCGTGGCCCTCGACAAGGTCGACGCCTACCTCCGTCAGCACCTCAACGACTGACCCACCCGGACCCCGCCCCGGCGACCACGGGAGCGGGGGCCGTCTGTGTCCGCGGGGGGTCGGCGTCATGAGGCCCGGAGCCGCCCGGGACGACCGGCCCGACCAGAGGCGCGACCCCCTGATGCACGGCGACGCAGACCACGAGCCGGTCCTCCGGCCACTCCTCCCGTAACGGGACGAAGGCCAGCGTGGCCAGCCGGTCTCCGGCGGGACTGTTCTCGAAGAGCGGCTCAAGCCGTCCCCGGCACCCCCGCGCGGCCGTCTCCCGCACCTTCGCCTCGCCCGGCCAGATCCCGGGGGGTAACAGGAACCTGGCCAGCACCTCGCCGTCGTGCGGTGCCGAACAGCTCACCAGGGGCAGGATTCCGCTGTTCTTGTCGGAGGTCGTGCTGTCGGAGACCTCGTTGACGCAGGTGCCGAGCCGGACGTCGTCGATGTAGGTGACGGCGCCGGGCTCCTGTGACCGTTCGGCGGAGGCCGGGCCTGAGGAGGCCAGGACGCCCGGCCCGGGGCGTGACAGCAGACGCGGCACGAGAACGGCCAGGCCGGCGAGCAGGGCGGCCAGCGCGAGCGTTCCCGTCAGAACCCAGGCGAGGACCCTTCTCGTACGGCGTCCCGTCCGCACGGCCCGCTTCGGAGGGCCGGCCTGCTCCCCGGCGCGGGCCGCCCAGCCGGGCCGTCCCGCCTCCCACGGCGGCCTGGCCGTCTGTCGTTCCTCCTCGCGGCTGTCCGGCCTGGCCCAGGGGTGGTCGTTCCTCGCTTCGCCACTACTCATCACAAAGGTGACAATCCCATGCGAAGCCGGGGTGAGCCAGGAGATCTTCGACAATCGGGACCCGGTCGTTTCCCGTGTGACCCCGGGAGCGTGTGTGACGCGCGTTACATCGGATGCGCGGGAGGGCCGTTCCGTACCCCATACAGCATGGGTTGAACCCTCCGTGAACGCGTTTGAATGCTGAGACAATTGGTTTATACCAATTGGTTTATACCAATTCTTGGGGTGGTCCATATCACTGCGGCTTTGCTGCTCATTTAAATTGGATTAGACCGCTATGTAGCCTTCTACCTGGGCAAACGCTCTTTCGTGGGGTGGGTGGCGTTTCGTCTTCTTCTGCGTCGGTAGAGTCCAACCAAGGCGGGACCACACGTCATTTGAAGTCGCAGAAGGAGCAACCGTGCCCAAGTACGTTTACGACTTCACCGAGGGCAACAAAGATCTCAAGGATCTGCTCGGCGGTAAGGGGGCCAATCTGGCCGAGATGACCAATCTCGGGTTGCCGGTGCCCCCCGGCTTCACCATCACCACCGACGCGTGCCGCCGTTTCCTTGAGGACGGCGGGCTCCCCGAGGGGCTGGAGGAGGAGATCTCCCGGCACCTGGCCGCGCTGGAGGGCCGGATGGGCAGGCGTCTCGGCCAGGCCGACGACCCCCTGCTGGTCAGTGTGCGCTCCGGGGCCAAGTTCTCCATGCCGGGCATGATGGAGACCGTCCTGAACATCGGGCTCAACGACCAGTCCGTGCACGGCCTGGTCAAGCAGGCGGGGGGCAACGAGCGTTTCGCCTGGGACTCCTACCGGCGCCTCATCCAGATGTTCGGCAAGACCGTCCAGGGCATCGACGGTGAACTGTTCGACGAGGCCCTGGAGGAGCTCAAGAACGGCCGTGACGACCTGGAGCTTGAGGCCGCCGACTTCCAGCGCCTGGTCGAGACCTACAAGGGCATCGTCCGCGAGCAGACCGGCCAGGACTTCCCCGCCGACCCACACGAGCAGATGCGCATGGCCGTGATGGCGGTCTTCGAGTCGTGGAACGCCCCGCGCGCCGTCCTCTACCGCCGTCAGGAGCGCATCCCCGCCGACCTGGGCACGGCCGTCAACGTGTGCTCGATGGTGTTCGGCAACTGCGGCATGGACTCGGGCACCGGCGTCGCCTTCACCCGCGACCCCGGCAGCGGCCACCAGGGCGTCTACGGCGACTACCTGCAGAACGCCCAGGGTGAGGACGTGGTCGCGGGCATCCGCAACACCATGCCGCTGCAGGACCTGGAGCGCATCGACAAGTCCGTCTACGACGAGCTCATGAAGATCATGGAGACGCTGGAGAACCACTACCGCGACCTGTGCGACATCGAGTTCACGGTCGAGCGCGGCAAGCTGTGGATGCTGCAGACCCGGGTGGGCAAGCGGACGGCGGGGGCGGCCTTCCGCATCGCCGTACAGCTGGTCGACCAGGGCCTGATCGACCTCGACGAGGCCGTGACCCGGGTGAACGGCGCCCAGCTGGCCCAGCTGATGTTCCCGCGCTTCGACGGCGACGCGAAGAGCGCCAGGATCACCACCGGGATGAACGCCTCGCCCGGCGCCGCCGTCGGCAAGGCCGTCTTCTCCTCCGCGCGGGCCGTCGAGCTGGCCGCGGCGGGAGAGGCCGTCATCCTGGTCCGCCGCGAGACCAACCCCGACGACCTGGCGGGCATGATCGCCGCCCAGGGCGTGCTCACCAGCCGGGGCGGCAAGACCTCCCACGCCGCGGTCGTCGCCCGGGGCATGGGCAAGACCTGCGTGTGCGGTGCGGAGGAGCTTGAGGTCTCCACCAAGGAGCGCAGGTTCACCGCCCCCGGCGGCGTCGTGGTCTCCGAGGGGGACGTCATCTCCATCGACGGATCGAGCGGCGCGGTCTACCTCGGCGAGGTGCCCGTCGTCCCCTCCCCGGTCGTCGAGTACTTCGAGGGCGCGACCGACCAGGACGACGAGCTGGTCGCGGCGGTGCACCGCATCATGACCCACGCCGACGCCGCCAGGCGGCTGAAGGTGCGGGCCAACGCCGACAACGCCGAGGACGCCTCCCGTGCCCGCAGGTTCGGCGCCGAGGGCATCGGGCTGTGCCGTACCGAGCACATGTTCCTCGGGGACCGCAGGCAGCTGGTCGAGGACCTCGTCCTGGCCTCCTCGGAGGAGGAGCGCGACCGGGCGCTGGCGGCCCTCGAACCGCTGCAGAAGGCGGACTTCGTGGAGATCTTCCAGGCGATGGCGGGCCTGCCCGTCACGATCCGGCTGATCGACCCGCCGCTGCACGAGTTCCTGCCCGACTACACCGAGCTGTCGGTCAAGGTGGCCCTCGCCGGGGAGCAGGCCGAGGAGAAGGACCGCAGGGTGCTGGCCGCCGTCAAGCGCCTGCACGAGCAGAACCCCATGCTCGGCCTGCGCGGTGTACGGCTCGGCCTGGTCATCCCCGGCCTGTTCGCCATGCAGGTCAGGGCGATCGCCGAGGCCGCCAAGGCCGTGGAGGGCGCCCGTGCCGAGATCATGATCCCGCTGGTCGGCGCGGTCCAGGAGCTGGAGCACGTCAGGGACGAGGCGCGGCGGATCCTGGCCGAGGTCGGTGTCGAGGCGCTGGTCGGCACGATGATCGAGGTGCCCAGGGCGGCGCTGACCGCGGCGCAGATCGCCGAGGCCGCGGAGTTCTTCTCCTTCGGCACCAACGACCTGACCCAGATGACCTGGGCCTTCTCCCGGGACGACGTGGAGGCGGCGTTCTTCTCCAAGTACCTGGAGCTCGGCGTCTTCGGCGTCTCGCCGTTCGAGTCGCTGGACCGCGACGGAGTCGGCAGGCTCGTGCGGATCGCGGCGGAGGAGGGACGCGCGACCAGGCCCGACCTCAAGCTCGGCATCTGCGGCGAGCACGGCGGCGACCCGGACTCCATCCACTTCTGCCACCAGGTGGGGCTCGACTACGTGTCCTGCTCGCCGTTCCGCATCCCCGTCGCCCGTCTTGAGGCGGGCCGCGCGGCCCTGGTGAGCACGGGTTCGGACACCCGCTGACGGATCGTGCGCCCCGGCCTCCCTGGAGGAGGCCGGGGTTTCCAGGAGTCACCAGGTGTTTCCACGACGTTTCGCATAGGTGGCACCTTTCCTGGATAAAATCACTGCACTTATGCACGCTTATGACGAGCATGACCAGGCCAGATGGGTGCCGGAACCGCCCGGCAACCCCGAACGAAGCCCGTTCGAACGCGATCGGGCGCGGGTGCTGCACAGCGCGGGGCTGCGCAGGCTCGCCGCCAAGACCCAGGTGGTCGGACCGGCGGAGACACTCGGCAGCGGGCAGCACATCCCGCGCACCCGGCTGACCCACTCCCTGGAGTGCGCGCAGATCGGCAGGGAGATGGGCCAGGCCCTGCGCAGGGACCCCGACCTGGTCGAGACCGCATGCCTGGCCCACGACCTGGGGCATCCGCCGTTCGGGCACAACGGGGAGACCGCCCTCAACGAACTGGCCGCCGGGTGCGGCGGGTTCGAGGGGAACGCGCAGAGCCTGCGCCTGCTGACCCGTCTTGAGGCCAAGGTCCTCACCGAGGACGGCCGCAGCGCCGGGCTCAACCTCACCCGGGCCTGCCTGGACGCCGCGACCAAGTATCCCTGGACCAGGGAGCGAAGCCCCAAGTACTGCGCCTACCCCGAGGACATGGCGGTCTTCGAGTGGATCAGGCGGGGCGCCCCCGAGGGCAGCGTCAGCTTCGAGGCCCAGATCATGGACTGGGCCGACGACGTCGCCTACTCGGTGCACGACCTGGAGGACGCCCTGCACTCCGGCGCCGTCATGCCGCAGGTGCTGCGCGACCCGGCGGAGCGCGGGGGCGTCTGCGCGACGACCCGTGCCTGGTACGCCCCCGACGCCGAGCCCGCGGAGCTCGACGACGTCCTCGGCGGGCTGTTCGCCCTGCCGCTGTGGCCCCGGCACTTCGACGGCACACTCGCCGACCTCGTCGCGACCAAGGCGCTCACCAGCTCCCTCATCGGCCACCTGTGCCGCTCCGCGCAGGAGGCGACCCGCGAGGCGTACGGCGAGGCCGCGGGGCGCCACGGCGCCAACCTGGTCGTCCCCCGGCGCACCCGTCTCGAATGCGCCCTGCTGAAGGGGCTGACCGCGCACTACGTGATGACCAGCGACGCGCACAGCGCCAACCAGGCCAGGCAGCGTGAGATCGTCCGTGACCTCGCCCACCTGATCATGCTCGGCGCGCCGCTCACCCTGGAGCCCGCGCTGCGTCCCGCCTTCACCAGGGCGGAGACCGACGCCGGGCGGCTGCGGGTGGTCGTCGACCAGATCGCCTCGCTCACCGACACCTCCGCGCTCACCTGGCACCGGCGCCTGTCGGGAGGCTGACGGCCGGGCTCTCGAGGTCCCGGCCCGGGGCGGTCAGGTGTCCCGGGGCGGCGTCGCGGCCTGCGCGTACCGTTTCCAGGACGGCCTCTTGAACCGTTCGATGACCAGAGGGGCACCGGTGAAGACGATCGCCCCGGCCGCGACGAGCGCGACGTACAACCCGGGGCTGCCCACCGGGAGCTGGGCGGGTGGCACGAACGACAGGACGAAGGCGAAGGCGACGGCGAGGAAGCCGATTCCCGCGACCGCCCACATGCCCGCCATGCCGCCCGGGATCCTGAAGGACCTCGGCAGATCGGGCCGGGTGTAGCGAAGCCGGATCGCCGAGGCGTACATGATCATGTAGACGATGATGTAGAGGCTGACGGCCAGGGCGGAGATGAGGAAGTACACCGTGCTGACATTGGACATGAAGAGGTAGAGCGAGGCGATGACGGTGACGACCACGCCCTGGATGATCAGGATGTTGATCTGTATCCCCCTCCTGTTGGTCCGCTGCATGAACGGCGGCAGCATCCCGTCCCGGGCGGTGACCAGCAGTCCCCGGCTGGGGCCGATGATCCAGGCCAGCACACCGCCGAGCGCGCCGTAGCAGATCAGGAGGCTGAGCAGCCGAACCGGCCACGAGGCGTGAAGCAGGGTGGTCGAGAGCCGCTCGAAGGCGTCGAACACGCCGCTCTCGATGTTGATCTCCTTGTAGGGGAGGACTCCCGCGATCGCTAGCGAGCCGAGGGTGAAGATACAGAACGACAGCGCCGCCGCGATCGCGATCACCAGGGGGTAACCGGTCCTCGGGTTCCTCAGCTCCATCGCGTGCACGGCCTGCGACTCGACGCCCGCGAAGTTGAGCAGGATCCCGGCCAGGAAGGACAGTCCCGACAGACCGGTGATGTAGGGGAACAGACGAGGGTGGGAATGGTCGTTCCGCTCGAACGACACCGCCTGGCTGGTCGCGTCGTTCCAGCCGATCTGCTGGTGGGACAGCAGCCAGGCCAGGAACCCGGCCAGCAGGATCACCCCGGGGACCACGGTGCCCAGCAGGAAGCCGTACTTGGTGACCTTGGCCGCGAACCGGTTGCTGACCAGCGCGGCGAACGTGCACAGCCAGAAGGCGATGATGATGAACAGGCCGACGTAGACGTGGTTGGAGGCCAGCCGCGGGCCGCCGACGGCGAAGGCGGCCGCGGCCGAGGCGAAGCTGAGGCCCGCCGGATACCAGACGATGTTCTGCACCCACGACAGGAACATCGCGATGAAGCCTGTCGGCTTGCCGAACGCCTCGGCGACCCAGGTGTAGAGACCGCCTGCCCTGTCGCCGAACGCTCCGCCCAGTTCCGCGGCGACCAAGCCCGCGGGGATGAGGAAGAGGAAGGTGGAGAAGCCGATGTAGACGAACATCGTCAGCTCCTCCTTGGCCATCAGCGACAGACCGCGCAGGCTGGTGATGATCGAGGCCGCGGTCATCAGCCCGAGGGTCCAGACCGTCAGGTGAGCGCCTGATCCCGCCGGTCCTCCGGCGGCGTGCTTCGAATGGGTCACCGCTGCCCTCCTGATCGTCGGATGTGGAGACGTCCCGCTCACAGTGGAGACAGGCCGGTCAGTTTCACGAACGCCTCCAGGGCGGCGGCGGCCGAGACCGAGTTGCCCTTGTCGTCGACGCCGGGTCCCCAGGCCACGGCGGTGCACCGTCCCGGGACGACGGCCAGGATGCCGCCGCCGACGCCGCTCTTGCACGGCAGCCCGACACGGTAGGCGAACTCGCCCGCCTCGTTGTAGGTGCCGCAGGTCAGCATGATCGCGTTGACACCGCGGGCGTCCTCCTCGGAAAGCAGGCGGGAGCCGTCCGCCCGCACGCCGCGCCGGGCCAGGAACAGCGCCGCCAGCGCCAGTTTCTCGCAGCTGATCATGATGGAGCACTGACGGAAGTAGTGGTTCAGCGTTTCGGGGACGGGATTGAGCATGTTGCCGAAGTCGGCCACCAGGTAGGCCAGCGCCCGGTCCCGATTGCCGGTCGTCTCCTCCGAGTGCGCGGTGACCGCGTCGACGTGCAGCTGCGGATCACCGGTCTCGGCCCGCAACAGCGCCCTGATGGCGCCGTAGGCGTCGCCGGTGTCGTGCAGGAGCTGGTCGGTGACCACGATGGCCCCCGGGTTGACGAACGGGTTGCCCGGGATGCCCTTGGAGAGCTGGAGCGGGATGAGGGAGTTGAACGGGTCGCCCGTCGGCTCCTGCCCGACCCGTTTCCAGATCTCCTTGCCGTCGTGACCGAGCACGAGTGAGAGGGCGAACAGTTTGGAGATGCTCTCGATCGTGAACGGGGTCGCAGACTCCCCGCCTCCGTGCACCCGTCCGTCGACGGTGGCGACCGCGAACCCGAACCGGTTCGGATCGACCTCGCCGAGGCTGGGGATGTAGTCGGCGACCTTCCCGGCTCCGACGTACGGCCGTGCCGCGGCCACGACCCGTTCGACGACGTCCTGATAGTCCGTTGCGGACATGAGGCCTCCCCGAGGCGTCCCTGGTCAGTGGTGGAACCCGGGCCGGTGCTCCGCGCCGCCGCCCCGGTCGAGCCTGTCGAGGCAGCGGCGGATGTCCTCGGCGAGCAGGGAGATCTCGTCGCGGCCGATGCCGTGCCTGACCAGCACTCGTTGGATGACGGTGTCCTGCCGGTCGGCCGGCAGTGGGTAGGAGGGCACCTGCCAGCCCCGGGCCCGCAGCTGCTCGGTCAGGTCGTAGAGGGTGAAACCCGGGTCAGGGTCGGCCAGGGTGTAGGAGACCCCTGGAAGGGCGCCCTTGCCGTCGTACAAGAGCTTGAACGGTCCCATCTTGGCGATCTGACCCGCCAGGAACTGCGCGGTGTCGAGGCAGGCCTGCTGGACCTTGCGATAGCCCTCGTGCCCCAGCCGTAGCAGCATGTAGTACTGGGCGATGATCTCCCCGCCGGGACGGGAGAAGTTGAGGGCGAACGTCGGCATCTCGCCGCCCAGGTAGTTGACGTAGAAGATCAGGTCCTTGGGCAGCAGGTCGGCGGACCGCCATACGACCCATCCGACGCCCAGCGGCGCCAGGCCGTACTTGTGGCCGGAGGAGTTGATGGAGGCGACCCGCTTCAGGCGGAAGTCCCACAGCAGGTCCGGCTGGGTGAACGGGGCGATGAACCCGCCGCTGGCGGCGTCCACGTGGATCGGGATGTCCAGGCCCGTCTCCTCGTGGATCGCGTCGAGTTCCTCGGCGATGTCGGCGACCGGTTCGAAGTCACAGGTGTAGGTGACGCCCAGGATCGCCACGACGCCGATCGTGTTCTCGTCGACGTAGTCGCGCAGCTGGTGCGGACGCATGCCGGTCGCGTCCTGTTCGAGCGGGATCTGCCGCAGTTCGACGTCGAAGTAGCGGGCGAACTTCTCCCAGCAGACCTGCACCGGGCCGCAGACCAGGTTGGGGCGGTCCGTCGGCTTGCCGTCCGCCTGCCGCCGCTGTCGCCACCTCCACTTGAGCGCCAGCCCGCCGAGCATCGCCGCCTCGCTCGATCCGGTCGTCGAGCACCCCATCGTGGTGCCACCGGAGGGGGAGTGCCACAGATCGGCCAGAATGTGCACGCACCGGGACTCGATCTCGGCGGTCTGCGGGTACTCGTCCTTGTCGATGATGTTCTTGTCGAGGCAGGCGTTCATCAGGTGATGCACCTCCTCGTCACTCCAGGTGGTGCAGAAGGTCGCCAGGTTCTGTGAGGCGTTGCCGTCGAGCAGCAGTTCGGAGCTGATGAGGTCGTAGACCACGCGCGGGTCGGACGGGCTGTCGGGGAGGCGGTACTTCGGCAGCGTCTGCTCGCTCAGCGGTGAGGCGTACACGTCGTTGAAGGGGGTGACCTCTTTGCGCGTGACCTTGTGCAACGGCATGAGGATCTCCTGTTTGTCGAGGTCGCAAGCGCGGTGGTTGCCACGCTCGGGGGCGGCCTGCCCCGTTTCCGAGTCCCGCCCCGGAGGGCCGGTAGATGTCTTATGGGGTCGCTCGCCGGCCGTACGATGCCGGAGCATGGATCCCGCAGGCTACTTACCCGACGATTAGGCATAAAAAGGCATGTTATAGCCAATAAATGCATTATTGGAAATAAATGGCTTATATAGTTATTTTTGGTCTGATTGTGGGCACGGTGCCCCGGTCGTCCGGTGCGTTGCGCATGGCTGTGGAGTCCCGCGGAGCCCGTGGTCACCTGACGGCCGGCCGGCTCGCGGTTCTAACCGTCGCCCCGATCGTGTGGCCGGCTCGATTTCACGGATCGGTTTCGCTGGGAGGGATCCGAGAGGGGGCGACGACGGCATGACGACCCTGAGCGCTTCGAAGGGCTGCGGCCAGATCCTGGAGGGATGGCTGACGTCGATGCTGCGAAGTGTCGGAAATGCTGCAGTTTATGGCTGAATCAATGATTGTTTCGCTGTTCTGATCGCGATTACGGTGGTGTTGTCGTGCGAGGGCGCGGCGGGGACGGTTCTGATCATTGGGGGAATGTCCATGCGAGTATTCAACGGGCTGCTCGTCGGTGTGCTCGTCGCCACCGCCCTGGCCCTGTTACCCACCTCCGCCGCCCAGGCCCAGGTGTGTCAGCACCGTACGGGCGTCAGCCATGGCGGCGGGATCTTCCCGAACACGTTCACCGAGGACTCCGTCTGCGGCAACCAGACGGGAGCCCCGGTCCACGCCACCCCGGACAGCTCGTCGCCGCAGGTGGGGGTCATGGACACCGCCCAGAGCTGGTTCCTGTGCTGGACGCGCGGCCAGCAGCACGGCGGTGGCAACAACGTGTGGTACTACACCCAGGGCGACCGGGTGGTGAGCAACCCGGAGCGGCACGGCTACGGCTTCGTGCCCGCGCTCTACCTGAACACCTCACTGGACCCGGACGACGCCAGGCTCGCCCAGTGCCCGTCGCTGCCCGCCGATCGCTCGACCGCCTACATGGTCTACGACCGCGTCACCGGCACGTCCGTGCGCAGCGAGGAGCACAAGAGGTTCCGCTCCGCCTCGCTGGTGAAACTGCTCATCGCCCTCGACTACCTCGAAACCCTCGGCCCGGGTACGGCGGTGCCCACCGCCGACGCCCAGCTGCTGCAGAGCATGCTGCGTTCGAGTAAGGACAACGCCGCGAGCGCCCTGTGGGAGCGTGGCGGCTGGGAGACGATCGTGAGCCGGATGGTGACCAAGATCGGCCTGACCGACACGGCGCCACCGGCCGACCGGGGGATGTGGGGCTACACCGAGATCAGCGCCGCCGACGTGGTGAAGATCTACCGTTACATCCTGGAGAGAGCGGACCCGTCCTTCAGGAACCTCATCATGGGGCACCTGCGCCAGGCCACCCGGTGCGCGGACGACGGCTGGGACCAGTACTTCGGCATCCCGAGAGCCGTCTCCGCCCCCTGGGCCGTCAAGCAGGGCTGGTCCGCCTTCGACGAGGACCCGCGGTGCCCGGTGGCGGCCGGTACGCGGAGCCCGTCCGCCCGTACGGCGAGCGTCGACCTGGCCAGCCCCGCGATGCACACCTCCGGGACCCTCTGTGCGAACGACCGGAAGATCATGGTGGTGCTGACCCTCAACCCCCTGGGCACCACCTGGGCCGACGCCGCCTCCCGCATCACCACCCAGGCGGGGACCCTCTACGCGGCGGCACCCTGCTGACAGGGCGAACGCGGAAGCCCGGCCTGTAACCCGGCCTGTGGACCGAAACGGACCCACAGGCCGGGAAGGTGCGCGGCCCGGGATCTCATCCGGATGAGACCGGTGGAGCGGGCCCGGGAGAGGCGCTCGTCAGACCGGGGAGAGAACCCTCCCCGGAACGGGCTCACCATACTTTGTAAAGGCGGTTTCCGGTGACCGCCGTCGAGGCCCGGAACCTCCCACGCCGTGGCTCCCCGACCGGGACGGCCAGGGGGCGAGGACGGCTCCGGGGTCCGTTGGTCGCGTATCTTCGCGCACATGCCGCAGGACACCGCGTTGGCATACGGTGAGGCCCGCGCTCTCGTCCGCCGGGCGGCGGGAGAGGTTCCGGACCCTCGCGCCTGCGCCGTCATCGACGACAGGGTCGGAGCCGTCCGGTGGGTTCGCCAGGAGGATGACTCAGGTTCAGGGTCCGAACCCCCCGGGCCCCCGGACCGGTCACCGGATGACCCGTACCGGGGACGAACGTGCCGACATCACCCGGTGGCTGCGGCGTGAGGTGCCCGCCGAACCGGCCGCGGCCAAGGAGCGGCTGGAGCGAACCGGTGCCTGAACGGCGTTCCTGAGGCCGCCCCGTACGGGCTACCAGCCCACGGGGAAGGCGCGGGTCCCGAAGACCACCCCGTCGTAGTCGAAGGGCAGGTCGTCGTCGTCTCCGATGACGTGGAGAGCGGGCAGGCGGTCGAAGAGGGCGCGGTAGGCGATCTCCAGTTCTGCGCGGGCGAGGTTCTGGCCGAGGCACTGGTGGACGCCGTAGCCGAAGGCCAGGTGGTTGCGGGCGCCCCGGCGGATGTCGAAGTCGTCGGGCCGGTCGAAGACCCGGGGGTCGCGGTTGGCCGATGCGCCGAGCACGAACATGCCCTCCCCGGCCCGTACGGCCTGGCCCCCGATCTCCATGTCCCGGGTGGCGACCCGGTCGAAACCCACCCAGTCGACGATCGAGTGGTAGCGCAGCAACTCCTCGACGGCCAGGGGCCAGCCGGTGGGGTCGGCGCGCAGGGCGGCGAGCTGGTCCGGGTGACGCAGCAGGGTGTGCACGCCCAGCGGGATCATGTTCGCGGTCGTCTCGTGCCCGGCGATGAGCAGCAGGAAGACCATGCCGACCATGGCGTCGTGGGTCAGCTCGCCGGTCTCCCGCCGCGCGGTGACCAGGCGTCCGATGAGGTCGTCGCCCGGCTCGCTCTCCGCCTCGGTGATCAGCTTGTCGAGGTAGTGCCAGACCTCGATGGCGGCGGCGATCCCGTCGGCGGAGGAGCCGACGCCGGTGTCCATCATCTTGCGGGTCCTGGCCCGGAAGAAGTCGCGGTCGGCGTAGGGGACGCCGAGGAGCGCGCAGGTCACCATGGACGGCAGGGCGAAGCCGAAGGCGTCGACGAGGTCGGCCGGGGAGCCCGCCTTCAGCATGTCGTCGATGAGCAGGTCGGTGGCCTCCTGGATGGCCGGGCGCATCTCCTTGACCCGTCGCACGGTGAACTCGGGGATCAGCATTCGCCGGTAGAGACTGTGCTCCGGCGGATCCATGTCGATGAACTGGCCGGCCTGGAATCTCCTGCGGATCTCCAGCTCCTCCTCGGAGGGGTCGTCGGGCCGCATCGCGGGCATCGGATGGCCGGGGGACGCCGGATCGGTGCTGACCGTGGGATCGCTGAGCACCTGCTGCGCCTCGGCGTGCCGGGTCACCAGCCAGACCTCGCCTCTGGCGATCCTGGCTCTGACGAGTGGGGCCTGTTCGCGGAGCCGTTCGTACTCGTCCGGCGGAGAAAAAGGACAAGTGCGAGAAATTGGGAAATCTGTCGTCATTTGATCTTGCTCCCAAAGGTCCGCCACATTTGTTCTTTTCGGAGAACGTAGCAAAAGTTACCTGTCTGTCAAGGTGTCGCTTTTGGGTGGCCGAAAAGATGATATTTATTTATTAGAGTGATTTTTCGGATTTGGGGATGAGGGTGATGATCAATCGGCTGGTAGTGCGATGAACGAGCCGGTCACGGGGTCATTCCGCTCAATGGAAGGCCGTTCCCGAATGCCGGAAGGCCACGGTGGGTCGCCGTACTCATGGAAACCGTGATATCCCGGCGCGGCTCTTGCGGTCCGCGCCGGCCGTGTGAACGTGAAAGGCGCCGGAAACCCCGTCCCCGGCGGAGAGGATCCGCAGGAACGGGGTCAGTTGCCCAGGGGAATCTTCTCTTCGGGCGTCGGGGACGGCTTCTCCGGCTTGTCCGTCGAACCGGGCTTGGCGGCGCACAGGGTCGAGCACTTGGGGGAGGCGCCGACCCGGTTCATCACGGCCCGCGACTCCTCGGCGGGCGAGAGCGTGCGGTTGCCGTCCAGCCAGGCGTCCAGGTAGTTCCACGGCGGGACCATGCCGCGCCGTACCCACCAGAGGGAGTGGTCGGTCTTCCAGGAGATCGCGAAGTAGAGGTTGCTCGCGGTCGAGCGGGCGTTGCCCGAGTTGCCGACCTGGCCGAGGACCTGACCCGCGGAGACCCTGACGCCGGGCTTGATCCCCGGGGTGATCCTGTCCAGGTGGCCGCCGAGGTAGCGCACGCCGTCGTCGCCGATGACCGTGACGAAACGGCCCTCCCGGTCGGGGCCCCGGTCGGTCGAGGGCTTCCACCGGTTCTTGGCGTTGACCTCGTCGACCACCCCGTTCACCGGGGAGACGAACGAGCAGCCCTTCCCGGTCCAGATCGTGGTCTTCGGCAGCACGAGAAGCCTGCTCTCGTAGCTCACCCTGCAGTCCTTGACCGGGAAGACGTAGCTGAAGTTCGACAGCTTCGGCGGCGGGACCCGCACCGGGTCATCGCCCGCCGGCCGGGTCACGCTCGCCTGCGCGGCGGGCGTCGGGGACGGGGTGGGAATCGTCGCCGTGACCTTGCCCGGCCCCGTGGCCGCGACCTCCGCCGCGGGGGGAAGGGTGCTGACACCCGCGACCCCTCCCGGGGACGCGCAGGCCCCGGTGGCGAGCAGAACGCCCACCGTCACACTCAGTCGAGCTATGTGCCCCGATCGCATGATCTCCACCAGGCTAACGTTATCGATAACCAGCCTTTACCTTTGTAGCCGACCTTCCGTTTGGTCACGACCTGTTCGGGAAAGTCGGCGTCCCAGCCGAGGCCGCTCCAGGGCGCCCCGGGATGTCGGAGGACCGCACTAGACTCACGGCGTGGCAGGCCGGATCAGTGACGAGGACATCGCGCTCGTGCGGGAGCGCTCGCCGATCGCGGACATCGTGGGTGAGCACATCCAGCTCCGCAACGCGGGCGGCGGCAACATGAAGGGACTGTGTCCCTTCCACGACGAGAAGAGTCCCTCCTTCAACGTCACCCCCGCCCGCGGCTACTGGTACTGCTTCGGCTGCGCCGAGGGCGGCGACGTCATCACCTTCGTCCGCCGTCTTGAGCACCTGTCGTTCGGCGAGGCCGTCGAACGGCTGGCCAACCGGGCCGGCATCCAGCTGCGCTACGAGCAGGGCGGCTACGTCCCCGGGCGCGAGCAGGGGGAGCGCAGCCGCCTCATCGAGGCGCACCGGGCGGCGGCGGAGTTCTACGCCGAGCGGCTCTCCTCCCCGGAGGCCGCGGCCGGGCGCAGGTTCCTGTCCGAGCGCGGGTTCGAGCGGGCCGACGCGGAGCACTTCGGGGTCGGCTACGCGCCCGCCGAGTGGGAGGCCCTCTCCCGGCACCTGATGGCCAGGGGCTTCACCGCCGCGGAGCTGATCAAGGGCGGCCTGGCGAAGGAGGGACGGCGAGGGCCGATGGACCGCTTCCGCGGCAGGCTCGTCTGGCCGATCCGCGACATCACCGGCGACGTCATCGGATTCGGCGCCCGCAAGCTGAACGACGCCGAGGACGGCCCGAAATACCTCAACACCCCCGAGAGCCCGCTCTACAAGAAGAGCGAGGTCCTCTACGGCGTCGACCTGGCCAAACGGGAGATCTCCAAGCGGTCCCAGGCGGTGATCGTCGAGGGATACACCGACGTGATGGCCTGCCACCTGTCGGGGGTGCCGACGGCGGTCGCCACCTGCGGCACCGCCTTCGGCCAGGAGCACATCAAGGTGCTGCGGCGGCTGCTGCTCGACCAGTCGGGCTCGCAGGGCGAGGTGATCTTCACCTTCGACGGCGACGCCGCGGGGCAGAAGGCGGCGCTGCGGGCCTTCGCCGACGAGCAGAAGTTCGTCACGCAGACCTTCGTCGCGGTCCAGGGTGACGGGCTCGACCCGTGCGACCTGCGCGTCACCCGTGGCGAGGCCGCGGTCCGCGACCTGGTCGCCAGCCGGGAGCCGCTGTTCGCCTTCGCCATCCGCAGCGTGATCCTCCGCCACGACGTGAGCACGAACGAGGGCAGGCTGTCCGCGCTGGACGCCGCGGCCCCGATCGTGGCCGGCATCAAGGACAGGGCGCTGCGCCAGCTGTACGCCGTCGACCTCGACCGCTGGCTGGGCTTCAACAACGAGCAGTTCGTCGTGGACCGCATCGCCGAGATCTCCGTCGCCGCCCAGGGGGCGCCGCAGCGCCCGCAGCGGCCCGCCGGGCCGCGCAAGGTCGCCGAGCTGACCGACCCCGCGGTGCGGACCGAGGCCGAGGTGCTGAAGCTGGCCGTGCAGCGGCCCGCGTTGCTGGGGCCCGGTTACGACACGATCGGCGCCGAGGCGTTCACGTTGCCCGAGCACGTCGCCCTGCACAAGCTGATCCTGGAGGCGGGCGGTACGGCCACGGCGGGCCCCGGCGGGCGGGAGTGGGTCGACCGGCTGCTCGGCCTGGCCACCGAGGCGCTGCGCCCGCTGGTCACCCGGCTCGCGGTCGAGGGGCTGCGCGTCGACCTGGACGACGAGGAGAGATACGCCTCGGGGATGCTCACCGCGCTCGAACTGATCTCGGTCGAGCGAGCCGTCGAGCAGCTCAAGTCGCAGATGCAGCGGACCAATCCTGTCGAGGAGCAGGAGGGGTTCAACCGGCTGTTCGCCGAGCTCGTCGCGCTCGAACAGCAGCGCCGGGTGCTGAAGGATCGTGCCTCGGGCAGCTGATCACGTAATGTGCTTTGATTTCCATACGGCGATTCGACCAAACCCCAATAAGGTCTCGGTTCGATAATGATCGCCGCCTTACCTTCGGTGACAAAAATAGGTCTGCCATTTAGGGGACCGAATACAGCAGACTGTCTCCCGTGGGTGCATCGGTGCTGCCAAGTGGGCCGCCATCGGTAGACCAGGTGGCCGACCTCGTCGCGAAGGGAAGAGAGCGCGGAAGCGTCACGGTCGATGACGTAGCCGCCGCCCTCGACAAATCCGAGCTGCCGTCGGACGCGCTTGAACGCGTCGTGCGCATGCTCGCCGAACACGGAGTGGAGGTCCTCGAACCACAGGGCGACGAGGACGCCGTCCGGTCCGATGAGGAGGATGTCGGTAAGAGAGCCCCGACCAGCGATCTGGTCCGCATCTACCTGCGGGAGATCGGCCGGGTGCCCCTGCTCACGGCGGAGGAGGAGGTGGAGCTCGCCAAGTCCATCGAGGCGGGACTGTTCGCCGAGGACAAGCTGACCAATCTCGTCTCAAGAATGTCCTTCCCCGAGTTCAGGGAGCTCGTGTGGGAGGGCACACGGGCCAAGCAACGGTTGATCGAGGCCAATCTGCGGCTTGTCGTCTCGATCGCCAAAAGGTACGTCGGGCGCGGGATGTTGTTCCTGGACCTCATCCAGGAGGGCAACCTCGGGCTCATCAGAGCGGTCGAGAAATTCGACTACACCAAGGGATACAAGTTCTCCACGTACGCCACGTGGTGGATTCGCCAGGCGATCACACGGGCCATCGCCGACCAGGCGCGCACCATTCGCATTCCGGTGCACATGGTCGAGACCATCAACAAACTGGTCCGTGTTCAGCGCCAGCTCCACCAGGACCTCGGCCGGGAGCCCGCGCCCGAGGAGATCGCGCTGGAGATGGACCTGCCGATCGAGCGTGTGATCGAGATCCAGCGCATCGCGCAGGAACCGGTCTCACTGCAGTCGCCCATCGGCGAGGAGGACTCCGACCTCGGCGACTTCATCGAGGACGCCGACGCCGTCGTGCCGATGGAGGCCGCGGCCTTCATCATGCTCCAGGACCAGCTCGACGACATTCTCGCGACGCTGTCCGAACGGGAGCAGCGCATCATCCAGCTGCGCTTCGGCCTGGCGGACGGGCACCCCAGGACGCTGGAGGAGGTCGGCAGGGAGTTCGGCGTGACGCGGGAGCGCATCCGGCAGATCGAGTCGAAGACGCTGGCGAAGCTGCGTCACCCGACCCGCGCCCAGATGTTGCGCGACTACCTGGACTGAACGTCCCGTACGGCGGAGGCCCCCGGGGAACCCGTTCCGGGGGCCTCCGCCGTACCTCGTGAGGCGTTGGTCCTTTGCCGGGAAACGAGCGGGTTCGAGGGGTTCCTCCCTGCCGTTCCTGATGAGGATCGCCGGGTGCTTCGGCACGTCGCCGAGGCTGTGACGTGCGGTTACAGGATTATGGATGCTTCGGGAAAGATCTTCGGGGAGCCGTCCATGTCCGTTGTCCTTCGTCCGGCCGCGGCCTGCGGCCTGCTCGCCCTCGTCCTGACCGCGTGCGGCACGGCCGGCACCGGCACCGGCGGCGCCCCGGTCGTCCCGGCCGTTCCCGCCGCCGCGCCGCCGGGCGAACACGCCGGCCAGGAGGTGCTGGAGGCCGCGCGCGTGGTCGGGGAGTACCGGACCTACGCGGAGAAGCGGATCTACGACGCCATCGCCAAGACCGCCAAGTTCGTCAACGCGGTCAAGAAGGGCGACGTGGAGAAGGCGAAGGCCCTCTACGCGCCGAGCAGGGTCGGCTGGGAGAGCGTCGAGCCGGTCGTGGGGGCCTTCCCCGAGATCGACACCAGGGTGGACTCGCGGGAGGCCGACCTCAGCCAGGGCGAGGAGTGGACGGGCTGGCACCGGCTGGAGAAGGCGCTGTGGCGGGCACCGCAGACCCTCAGCAGGGAGGCCGCGTACGGCGACACCCTGCTGGCCGATCTCAGCAGGCTCAGGGCCCTGCTGCCGCAGGCGGAGATCACCGTGGCCTCCATGGCGGCGGGGGCGAAGGAACTGCTCGACGAGGTGGCGATCGGCAAGGTGACCGGTGAGGAGGAGACCTTCTCGCACACCGACCTGTGGGACTTCAAGGCCAACGTGGACGGCGCCTTCGAGGTCTACCGGCTGCTGCGGCCGATGGTGTTCCGGCGTGACCCCAAGCTCTCGGCCACCCTGGACACCGAGTTCGCCGACATGCGGGCCCTGCTCGCCAAGCACGCCAAGGGCGACGGGTTCGCCGCCTACAACGACCTGTCGAAGGAGCAGATCAAGGAGCTCTCCGACGGGCTCAACGCGCTGGCCGAGCCGTTGTCCAATCTGGCCGCGGTGATCGCGGGCTGAGCTGGGCCGGTCTCAGCGGCCTCTCAGCGGCCTTTCGGTGGCCTTTCAGGGGCCTTTCAGGGGCCACCGTCCCCTCCGTCTCCCCCCATCCCGTCCCCGCCGGTTCCCCCCGCGCCGCCCTGGCCTCCTGAGCCTCCGGCGCCCCCTGAGCCGCCGTCACCGCCCCCGCCCCGGCCCTCTCGTCCAACCTGGCCGTCCCGGCCGTTCTGGCCGCTGTGTGGCGCCTCGCCGGGCGGGGTGGTCGCGCGTCCGGTGCCGGGCGTCCCCGACATCCCGGGCGTCCCGGGTGCTTCCGGTACCGCCGGTGTCCCTGGTGCCCCGGTGTCCCCGGTGTTCCGGAAGGGGAGACGTCGGCGAGGGCGGACGACGGCTGGAGGAACGCCGGGGAGAGCACGCCCGCGGCGCCGGTGACCGCCAAAGACAACCTCCCGATCATGATTTTCCGCTTTATATCCATAAATGACCCCTTTTTAGTCTTCTGCCCGATAGATGTGTTTCGTACGCCGAATGGCCGATAGGGCGGGCCGATGGGAAACGGTCCTCGGGGACGCGTGGACGGTCGGGTAGAGACGTGCCAGAAGCATGCAGAAGGGGCGAAGGGCTGTTCTCCCGGCGAATACTGGCCCAGACTGGGCGAATGGAGGGGCGGACAGCGGTGGACGATGTCGCACTCGGACGCGAGGCGTGGTCCGTACTCGACGCCAATCGCGCGGGCGCCGTGACCGTGCCCGCGCCCGGCCTCTATCCGCACCAGTGGAACTGGGACTCGACCTTCGTCGCGATCGGCGTCTCCCGCTGCGACACCCGCAGAGCGGGCACGGAACTGCTCAGCCTCCTGGCCGGGCAGTGGCACACCGGGATGGTGCCCCACATCGTCTTCAACCGGGGTCTCGCCGACGCCTACTTCCCCGGTCCCTCCGTCTGGCGGTCCGGGGAGCATCCCGCCGCCCCCAACGGGGTGCCGACCTCCGGGCTGACCCAGCCGCCCCTGCACGCCCTGGCCACCTGGTGGATGTGGCGGCACGCGAGGAACCGCGAGGAGGCGCGCGGCCTGGTCCGCAGGCTGTACCCCATGCTTGTGGCCCAGCACGACTACCTCGCCACGGCCAGGGACCTGGGAGGGGGAGGACTGGCCGCGATCGTCCACCCCTGGGAGTCGGGGATGGACGACAGCCCGGTGTGGGACGGCCCGCTGGACGCCGTGACCCAGGCCTCCGGCGCCCACGGGGAGGAACCGTTCCCCGACCGCTACGTCTGGCTGGCCCAGCGCTACCGCGACTCCGGCTACGACCCGGCCTACCTGCGCGCGGAGCATCCCTTCGCGGTCGAGGACCCGCTGTTCAACGGGATCTGGCTGGCCTCCTGCCAGGCGCTCGCCGAGCTGGCCCCGCTGGCCGGGGCCGATCCCGCGCCGCACCGGGAGGCGGCCGAGCGGATCCGCGCCGGGCTGCTCGAACGGCTCTGGGGCGGTGAGGCCTTCCACGCCCTCGACCTGCGCT
Organism: Streptosporangium jomthongense; assembly: GCF_042650425.1. Taxonomy (NCBI): domain Bacteria; kingdom Bacillati; phylum Actinomycetota; class Actinomycetes; order Streptosporangiales; family Streptosporangiaceae; genus Streptosporangium; species Streptosporangium jomthongense. Next base: position 345,039 of record NZ_JBHSBC010000014.1, read on the forward strand.
CGGGACGGCTCAGCCCGATGTGCACCGTGGGCGCCTTCGGGCCGATGCTCGACCCCGGCCTGCCCGCCGACCGGGTGGCCAAGCTGGTCGGGGTGCTCGAATCGGCCCGGTTCATGGGGGCCGCCGGATATCCCGTGCCCAGCTGTGAGATCCGCGCCACCCAGTTCGACCGGTCGCGCTACTGGCGAGGGCCGTCCTGGGTGAACACCAACTGGCTGCTGCGGCGGGCGGCGGCCGTGCACGGGCTGGACGGCCTGGCGCGGCTGCTCGGCGTCTGCACCCTGCGCCTGGTACGGCAGGCGGGCTTCAGGGAGTGCTTCGACCCCTTCGACGGCAGCGGCAGGGGCAGCAGGGACTTCTCCTGGTCCGCCGCGCTCACCCTCGATCTGCTCGCCGATAACGTGGAGGGATGAAGCTCTTCAATCGGACGCCCGCGGGGGTCCGCGCGGCCGTGGCGCCGACCGACCGGGTGCTCACCTACGCCGAGGGGCCCGAAGGCTACGTGGTCGCGACCGACAAGGCGCTCTATCTGGGCGAGACCAGGCTGCCGTGGTTCCGGATCGACCGGGGGGTGTGGGACGAGGAGGGGCTGACGGTCGTCACCACGGAGGGGCGGACGCTCCGGGCGCCGCTGCCCGAGCCGGGGCGGGTGCCGGAGGCCGTGCGGGAGCGGGTCATGGCCTCGATCGTGGTCAGTCAGTACGCCCCGCTGGACGCCAGAGGGGGAGTGCGGCTGGTGGCGAGGAGGACCGACGACGACCAGATGATCTGGGAGTTCGTCTTCGACGCCGGGATGGACCCGCAGGACCCCGGTCTGCGCGCTCTCGCCGAGCAGGCCCTGGAGGAGACGCGCCGCAGTTTCGGCGTCTGAGGGCGCCCCACGACCGGCTTTTCTCGGTACGGAGCGCGAAAGGAGCCCGCGCGGGTCCGGTGGGCGCCGTGACCCGCGCGGGCGGCGGGATCAGTGGGGGGTGACGGCCTTCTCCTCCCGTGGCCATCCGGTGCCCGTTTCGTCGTGCTCTTCTGGTCCCCTGCCGTCGCGCGGCTGCAGGAACGGCAGTTTGTCCCTGGCCACGTCACTCACCTTCGTCCTGGCCACGTCGGTGGCCCTGGAAACCTGGGCGCCGACCAGCCCCGCGGCCTCCTGGACGGCGGGGTTGTCCGAGACCCGGCGCGCCATCCGCTTGAGCTGCTCATAGCGCTCCCGGCCTGCGCGGCTCCCAAGGATGTAGCCGACCGCGAGGCCTACACCGAACATCAGTCGGTAACGCATCTCCACCTCCACAAGCGTCCTGGGCGGGACCCTACCCGCGGATCGTGAGTTGTCTCGGCCCTACCCCGGAGCATCGATGCGACACACACTCCCGGAGTGCGCTAATCTATTCCTGCGCCGCAAGGAGCGGGGGAAAACCCCAGGTCCGAACAGCGCGAAGCACGATCCCGTGTAGCTCAATCGGCAGAGCAGCCGGCTGTTAACCGGCAGGTTATAGGTTCGAGTCCTATCGCGGGAGCCATCAGGAAGGCCCCGGGAGCACAGCTCCCGGGGCCTTCGCCGTTTCGTGTCCTATTTCGCGGACAAATCCCGGTGAATCACGGAAAATAGGGGGCGCATCGCCTCGTGTCCTTTCGCTCGCACTCGGTGACCGGGTCGTGGGCGCCGTACCGCAGTGGGATCACCGCCGGGCCGGAGACATCACGCGGGACATCACGCCGAGGGAACCGTGCCGCCCGGAACGGCATGCCGTACCCGTTAGACGTATACAGGTGGTTTTTCTGTGCCGACTTGGCCGAAACCCCGGCGCCAGACGCCGGCGAGGGAACAGGGAGCACGCGCGCAGGGCTATGCGGGGGCCCACCGGGACGACGGGAGGGCGCCGTGGCAGCCGCCTTCCCAACCGGTGGCCCCGCCGGTGGACGTGACGGCCGCCGAGGAGTTCCTGACGCTGTTCCACGAGGAGAACCCGGACGCGGGCCCTGTGAAGCCCAGGCTGCGCGAGGTGCGCGCCGAGATCGCCGCGACGGGGACCTACACCCACACGCCGAAGGAACTCGTCTTCGGCGCCCGGGTGGCCTGGCGCAACAGCGACAGGTGTATCGGGCGGTTGTACTGGAAGTCACTGCGGGTACGCGACCGGCGCCGGGTGAACACGGTCGAGGGGGTCGCCGTCGAGTGCGTCGACCATCTCCGTGAGGCCGTCTCCGACGGCCGGATCCGGCCGATGATCACGATCTTCGCCCAGGACCGGCCGGGGGCGCCGGGGCCGAGGATCTGGAACGAGCAGCTCATCCGTTACGCGGGGTACGCGATGGACGACGGTTCGGTCGTCGGCGATCCGCGCAACGCCGGGTTCACCACGATGGCCCGTAAACTCGGCTGGCCGGGCGGCCGGGGCACGCCCTTCGACGTGCTTCCCCTGGCGGTCTCGATGGGCGACGGGCCGCCTGTGCTGTCCACGATCCCCGGGGACGCGGTGCTAGAGGTGCCGCTGTCCCACCCGGCCTATCCGTGGTTCGAGCGGCTGGGGCTGCGCTGGCACGCCGTACCGGCGATCTCGAACATGTGCCTGGAGATCGGCGGGGTCTGCTACCGGGCCGCGCCGTTCAACGGCTGGTACATGGGGACCGAGATCGGGGCGCGCAATCTCGCGGACCCCGACCGCTACAACCTGGTGCCCCTGGTCGCCGCGCGGCTCGGCCTGGACACCCGTAACGAGCGTTCGCTGTGGCGCGACCACGCGCTGGTCGAGCTGAACGTGGCGGTCCTGTACTCCTTCGACAGGGCGGGGGTCACCATAACCGACCACCACGCCGAGTCCAGGCGCTTCCTGACGCACGTGGCGCGGGAGGAGAGCGCGGGCAGGATCTGCCCGGCCGACTGGAGCTGGATCGTCCCGCCCATCTCGGGGGCCGCGACCCCGGTCTTCCACCGGTACTACGACCAGGAGCGGCTCTCGCCGAACTTCGTCACCCACCCCGACTCCAGGGAGCGGTCGGCGGGCCGGTGGAGCCCGGGGCGGTGACGTCCTTCTCAGCGGTTCCCGGAGACCAGGGAGAGCCAGTGCGGAGGTGAGGCGAAGGGGGCCGTCCTGGCGGTGACGGCCTCCATCAGCGCGGCGGCCGAGGCGCGGGCGCCCTCCACGATCTCCCTGGGGTAGGCGTAGCGGACCTGGTGCTCCTCGAACTCGTCCTCGTCGTCCAGGAGCACCCGGCCGTCCTTGCGCATGCGGATCACGTCGAGGTCGAGGTCGACCATGGTCACCTCGTCGCCGTCCCAGCGCGGCACGGTCGAGACGTCACAGTAGATCTCGGCCTTGTACGGCGCCGCGTTGAAGGTGGCCGTCCACCAGGCGTCACGGGGGAAGAGGATCACGAACGGCTCGTCCCAGACGACGGGCGGCTCCTGCCCCCGCCTGCCGCTGCTGCCGGGCGGGCAGCCGACCCACACGCCGTGTTCGTCCTCGCCGAGGAGCAGGGCCGGGTGGTTCCAGTGCAGCGAGCCGTCGTACTTGCGGTAGACCACGCGGACGATCTCATGAGACATCCCCCGACTTTAAGGGTTGACAGAGATCTATGTATTTCCTACCGTCTAACTAGGTTAAGAGTGTCAGTGCAAAGCCCCGGCTCGCTGACCGGCAACCCTCGCACCGCGGCGGGGTGCCCCCGGGGAGGACCGGGTGGCACGGTCGGCGTGCCGCAAGCGCGGACCCGCACGGGTCACCGAGGCATGCCCTGGGAGTGTCACATGTCCGAGATCACACTCAACTACGCCAGCCCAGTGGACCTGGACACCCACGGCCGCTACCGGCCCGGTGGCAGGCCCGGCCCCCGCTACCCCTTCCAGGGACGGATCACCGCCGACGGCACCGGGGAGTTCCCCGCCGAGGCCGGGCGCTACCACCTCTACGTCGCGGCGGTCTGCCCCTACGCGCAGCGTACGGCGATCGTGCGTTCCCTCAAAGGGCTGCAGGACGTCGTCTCGCTGTCCTACGTGGACGACGAGCGGGACGGCAGGGGGTGGGCGTTCCGCGAGCGGCGCGGCGCCGACCCGGTCAACGGCTTCGCGACCCTCAGGCAGGTCTACGAGGCGACCGAACCCGGATTCGACGGACACGTCTCCGTGCCGGTGCTGTGGGACCAGTACGGGGGGCGCATCGTCAGCAACAACTTCCCGGACATCACCATCGACCTGGGCACACGCTTCGGCGGCGACCCCGAGGCCGACCTCTACCCCGAGGAACTGCGGCCCGAGATCGACGCGCTCAACGCGCGCGTCTACGAGTACGCCAACACCGCCGCGGGCCGGGTCTCCGCCGCCACGACCGAACCGGAGTACCACCGGGCGAGGAAGGCCGTGATCGGCTTCCTCGACGAACTCGACGCCAGGCTCGCCGGCCGCAGGTTCCTGTTCGGCTCCGCCGTCACCGAGTCCGACGTACGGCTCTGGCCCACCCTGGTCAGGTTCGACGTGAGCGACAACCCGTCGGCCAGGATCAGCGAGCGCCCGCTGACCGCCTTCCCCAACCTGTGGGACTACGCCAGGGACCTCTACCAGCACCCCGCCTTCCGCGAGAACACCGACCTCACCGTGCTCGCCTCCCCCACGGGGGAGACCGACCCGTGGCGGGTGCCGGTCGAGCCCGCCACCCCCGACTGGGACCTGCCCCATCGAAGAGCAGCGCTGTGACGGACCGTACGAGAGGGGAGTGGTCGGCGTGAGCGCCTCCATCGCGATCGTCGGCGCCGGGCCGACCGGCACCTGCCTGGTCGAGCGGATCTGCGCCAACGCCGCCGAACTGCTCAGCTGGCCGTCGCTCGACGTCCACGTGATCGACCCCTACCCGCCGGGCGGCGGCAGGGTCTGGCGCGAGCGGCAACCCGACCTGCTCTGGATGAACTCCGCCGCCGCCGACGTGACGCTCTTCACCGACGAGTCCGTCCGGTGCGTCGGCCCGATCCGCCCCGGCCCCTCGCTGGCCGAGTGGCTTGGCTGCGACCCCGGACGCTTCGTCCCCCGGCCCGTGCAGAACGCCTACCTCACCCACGCCTTCCGGCGAGCCGTGGACACCGCCCCCCGCGGTGTCCGGGTGCACGTGCACCGGACCCGGGCACTCGACCTGACCGACGTCCCGGGAGGCCAGGCCGTACTGCTTGAGGACGGGACGACCCTTGAGGTGGGCGCCGTGATCCTCGCGCAGGGACACGGCGACGTCACCCCGGCGGCGGAGGAACGCGGGCTGACGGCCCTGGCAAGGGAGAGCGGCCTGCGCTACCTGCCGACCGGCTACACCGCGGACCTCGACCTCGGCCTGGACCGGCTGCCCGCCGGCGAACCGGTGATCGTGCGCGGCCTGGGACTGGCCTTCGTCGACCTGATGGTGCTGCTCACCTCGGGAAGGGGCGGCCGGTTCGTCAGGGAACACGACGGGGAGCTCGTCTACCTGCCCAGCGGGCGGGAACCGCTGCTGCACGTGGGGTCACGGCGCGGTGTGCCGTACCACGCCAAGACCGCCTACCGCTTCCAGGGGCTCCGGCCGCCCGCGCCGCGCTTCCTGACGGCGGGGGCGCTGGGGGAGGGGCCGTGGAACTTCCGGCGGGACGTGTGGCCCCTGGCCGCCAAGGAACTCGCCTTCGCCTACTACCACGAACTCCTCAACAGCCATCCGAAACGGGTCAGGACCGGTTGGCCGGAGTTCGCCGAACGGTTCGCCGCAGAGGAATGGCGCAGCCCCGGGATGCGGCTGCTGATCCGCAAGGCCGTACCCCGGCACGCCGACCGGCTCGACCTGGACCGGCTCGACCGGCCGCTGGAGCGGATCCGCTTCGGCGACCAGGCGGGACTGCGGCGGTGGATGGACGGCTACATGGCCGCCGACCTGCAACGACGCTCCGACTCCGCGTACAGTGCCGACCACGCCCTGATCCTCGGATTACTGTCCGTCAACGGCGTCCTCGCCGAACGGGGAATCTCCGACCGGTGGTTCGAGGGCTTCTTCAGCTACGTCGCCAGCGGCCCGCCCGGCCCCCGGCTTGAGGAGCTCAAGGCCCTGGCCAGGGCGGGCGTGGTCACCTTCCTCGGCGCCGACGTCAGGGTCGAGCACCGCGGCGGGCGATGGGTCGCGCAGAGCCCCACCCTGCCCGGCGCCGTCACCGCCAGGTCCCTCGTCGAGGCCAGGCTGCCCGCACCCAGCGTGAGCCGCTCGACCGACCCGCTGATCTCCGCGCTGCGCGACCGCGGCGAGATCGACGAGTCGTCGGGCCTGCTGAGGGTACGGCCCGCCGACCGCCGCCTGCTCGACCGCCTCGACACCCCGCACCCCCGCAGGTTCGCCTTCGGCCCCTGGGTCGTCGGCGGACGGGTCACCGGCGGCTTCGCCAGACCCGGCCTCGACGCCCCGCTCTTCCGCCACGCCGACGCCCTGGCCCGGATCGTGCTGTCCGAGGCCGTCACCACCGAGATCAGACATGTCGCCTGAGGCGGCGCACGACTCCCCGAGGAGAAGGTAAGTGAAAGCGCAACGGGGCGTCCTGGCTCTGGCCGGGGTGCTGACGCTCGCCGCGTGCGGAACCGAGACCGGGGCCGCGAACCCGGCCTCAGGCGGCGGCACCGAGGGGGACTCGCTGGTGTGGGCGATCGAGACGCAGCCCATCACGTTCAACCCCCAGCAGTGGGGCCAGAACAAGGCCAGGCTGCTGGTGCACAACCAGTTCGACGCGCTCGTCGCCAGGGGTAGGGACGGTGAGTTCCTGCCGTGGCTGGCCACCTCGTGGGAGGTCTCCAAGGACGGCCTCACCTACACCTTCAAGCTCAGAAGGGACGTGACCTTCCACGACGGGGAGAAGTTCGACGCGGCCTCGGTCAAGGCCAACCTCGACCAGCTCGTCGCGCCCGGGTACAACCCCGCCGTCGCCGGCATCCAGCTGCGTGAGTACTCCTCGGCCGAGGTGACGGACCCCTACACGCTGAAGATCACACTCAAGGCGCCCGACGCCCTGTTCCTGGACTTCCTGGCCTCGCCGTACGCCGGACAGGTCTCCCCGAAGTCGCTGAGGAACGCCAAGGACCTCAAGGCGGGCGGTCCCGACCTCGTCGGCACGGGACCGTTCATCCTCGACCGGTTCACCCCCGGCCAGGAGGCCCACTACCGGCGCAACCCCGCCTACAACTGGGCGCCGCCCAACGCCGCGCACCAGGGACCCGCCTACCTGGCGGAGATCACCTACCGGTTCCTGCCGGAGGCGGCGGTCCGGGTCGGCGCGCTCACCTCGGGACAGGTCCAGGTGATCGAGGGAGTGCCCGCCACCGAACTCGGCCTGCTCAAGGCCGACCCCGGTGTGAGGGTGGAGACCAGCCTCAACTCGGGCAGCGCGTTCTCCTACTACTTCAACGTCTCGCACCCGCCCTTCGACGACAAACGGGTGCGAGAGGCCTTCAGGGACGCCGTGGACGTGGACACCGTGCTCAACTCGGTCTACCAGGGCACGGCCAGGCGAGCCTGGAGCATCGTCGGCCAGGGCAGCCCGCAGTTCTACGACGCCTCCCTGGAGAACACCTACGGCAACGACACGCGACGGGCCAACGAACTGCTCGACGAGGCGGGCTGGACCGAACGCGACGCCGAGGGCTTCCGGGTCAAGGACGGCAAGCGGCTGACCGTCCGATCCGTCGAGTCGGCCCCCTACGTCAGGGACCGCCGCGACGTCCTCGCGCAGGCCGTACAGGCCGCGGTCAAACAGAGCGCGGGCATCGACTTCCAGCCCAAGGTGGTCGACCAGGGCACCCAGCAGAAGGCCCTGGAGGACGACCAGTACGAACTGTTCCAGAACTCGCGCGGCGACACCGACGCGGGGGCCGCGCTCAACCTGATCCTGCCGAAGGGCGCCGCGATCAACCGCACCCACTTCGAGGACGCGGACCTGGACAAGCTGCTCGCCGAGGCCTCGACCACCTCCGACCAGGCCAGACGCAAGGAGCTCTACGCGAGGGCACAGCGGACCGTCGTCGCGGAGGAGGCGCTGCTGCTGCCGCTCTACGTCCCGGCGGACCAGGTCGCCTACGGCGCCGAGGTCACCGGGATCACCTTCGAGCCGGTCTCCGGCACCCCCAACAGTGCTTACGACGTCCGGACAGGCACGTGAGCACCCTCACACTCACCCGGCGGCGGGGGCTGGCCGCCGCCGGGTGGACCGGCCCGGTGGTCAGGCGGCTCGGAGCAGGACTCGTCGTGCTCTGGGTCGCCGCCACCGCGGCCTACGCCGCGCTGTTGCTCGTCCCCGGCGACACCGTGGACGTCCTCATCGCCGACGGCCTCGACACCCCGCAGCGGCGGGCCGCGATCGTCGCCGAATGGGGGCTCGACCGCCCCGTCCCGCAGCAGTACGCCGACTACCTGCTGCGGCTGCTGCACGGCGACCTCGGCCGCTCCTACGTCCTGCAGCGCGACGTCGCCGAGATCCTGTCCTCGCAGGTCTGGCCGACCGTCAGGCTCGCGCTCACCGCGGCGGCCTTCGGCGTCGCGATCGCCCTGGTACTCGCGCTGACCACCGCGGGGCGCCGCTCCCGGGCCGGCGGGCTCGCCGGACTCTCCGAGCTGACCGCCGCCTCGGTCCCGCCGTTCCTGGCCGGTCTCCTGCTCCTGGCCGTCTTCTCCTTCACCCTCGGCTGGTTCCCCGTCTCCGGCGACCGCGGCTTCGCCTCCCTCGTGCTGCCCGCCCTGGCCCTCGGCCTGCAGATCGCCGGAACACTCGGCCAGGTGCTGCGCGAAGGCCTGGAACGGGCGCTTGAGGAACCGTTCGCGGTGACCGCCCGCTCGCGTGGCATCACCGAGTGGCGACTCGTCGCCAGGCACGCCCTGCGGCACGCGCTGCTGCCCGCCGTGACCCTCACCGGCTGGTTCGTCGGCGTCCTGCTCGGTGGGGCGATCGTCGTCGAGGCCGTCTTCGGCAGGCCCGGCCTGGGCCAGATCACCCTCGTCGCGGTCACCGGCAAGGACATGCCGGTGGTCATGGCGGTCATCATGCTGGCCGCCGCGGTCTACGTGACGGTCAGCACCCTCGTGGACCTCGCCTACCTCGTGATCGACCCCCGGTTGAGGAAGGGCCGATGATCGTCTCCGACAGGGAACAGGCCACGGCGCCGCCGCCGACCGGCGACGGGCCGGTTCCCGCCGTCGTCCCACGCCGGTACGGTGTGCGCCCCGGACAGGCGGTCTCACTGCTCATCCTCGCCGTCGTCGCGGTCGCCGCCCTGGCCCCGGGCCTGCTGAGCGACGCCGACCCGCTGGCCGCCGACCCACTGCACGCGCTCGCCCCGCCGAGCGCGCCGCACTGGTTCGGCACCGACCACCTCGGCCGCGACGTGTTCTCCCGGGTCGTCCACGGCGCGGGGTACTCGCTCGGCATCGGCGCCGCGGCCATCCTGTTCGCCACCGTCCTGGGCACCGTCCTCGGCGCGCTGGCCGGGCTGTCCCCCCGCTACGTCGACGAGCCGCTCAGCCGGCTGTTCGACGTGCTGGCCAGCTTCCCCGAACTGCTGCTCGCCATGCTCGTCATCAGCGTCACCGGCCCCGGCGCGGGCAACGTGATCATCGCGATCGGACTGGTCCAGCTGCCCAACTACGCCCGCGTCATCAGAGGGCAGACCTTCGTCGTGCGCCGCTCCGGCTACGTGGAACAGGCCGTCACCCTCGGACTGCGCCGGCCGGTCCTGGTCGCACGGCACGTGCTGCCCAACATCCTGGGGCCGCTGCCGGTACTCGCCACCATCGGCATGGGCACCGCCATCATCGCCACCTCGGGACTCAGCTTCCTCGGCATGGGCCCCCAGCCACCCGACCCCGAATGGGGCTCGATGCTGGCCGAGGCACGCAACTACCTGCGTGTGGCCTGGTGGACCGTGCTCTTCCCCGGCCTGTCCGTCACGCTGACCGTCGTCAGCCTGACCGTGGTCGGACGACGCCTCCAACGCCGTTTCGAGGGGAGACTCCCGTGAACCTCATCGAGATCGAGGACCTGCGTGTGACCTTCCCCAGGGCGGGGGTCGAGGCCGTCAGGGGAGTGAACCTGTCGATCGCCGAAGGCGAGTGCGTGGCGATCGTGGGGGAGTCCGGATCGGGCAAGAGCGTGACCGCCAGGACCCTGGTCGGGCTGACCGGACAGGGCGCGACCGTGACGGCGGGAAGGTTCGACGTCAGGGGAAGGGACGCTCGCCGGTTCGGGCCACGTGACTGGCGCAGGCTGCGCGGGCGCTTCGCCGGGCTCGTACTCCAGGACGCCCTCGTCTCCCTCGACCCGCTGCGCACCATCGGAGCCGAGATCGCCGAGGTGCTCGCCGCCCACGACGTCGTGCCCCGGGCGGGCCGTAAGGAAAAGGTGCTCGAACTGCTCGACGCGGTCGGCGTCCCGGAACCTGGGCTGCGGGCCGGGCAGTACCCCCACCAGCTGTCCGGCGGGCTGCGCCAGCGAGCGCTGATCGCCTCGGCCATCGCGGCGGGCCCGCCGCTGCTCATCGCGGACGAGCCGACCACCGCCCTCGACGTCACCGTACAGGCCCAGATCCTGCGCCTGCTGGCCGCGCGCAGGGCCGAGGACACCGCGCTGCTGATGATCAGCCACGACCTGGCAGTCGTCTCCTCCATCGCCGACCGGGTGCTCGTCATGAAGGACGGCGTGGTCGTCGAGGAGGGACCGACCGGCCGGGTGCTCTCCGCCCCGGAGCGGGACTACACCAGACTGCTGCTGGCCGCCGTACCGTCCGCCGCCTCAAGGGGAACCCGCCTGTCGGCCATCGCCACCGGCGGCGTCCCGCTGCGCACCCCGCTGCCGGAACGGAAGGTCGACCACGGCTCACCGGTCGTCGAGGTCAGAGGCCTGTCGGCCGAGTACGGCTCCCGCCGGGTGGTCGACGACGTCTCCTTCGAGGTCCACGCGGGAGAGACCGTCGGTGTCGTGGGGGAGTCGGGGTCGGGCAAGACGACCGTCGCCCGGCTCGTGATGGGCCTGATGAGGCCCGTCGCCGGGCGGGTACGGCTGGACGGCTCCCCCTGGTCGGAGCTGTCCGAACGGGAACGCCGCCCCCGCCGCTCCGTAATCCAGGTGATCTCGCAGAACCCTCTGGACTCCTTCGACCCCCGCTACACCGTCGGCCGTCTCGTCGCCGAGCCTCTCGGCGGGCCGGGACGGGAACGCGCCGCCGGGGTCGCCGAACTGCTCGAACGGGTCGGGCTGCCCGCGGACATCGCGGGACGTCACCCTCGGGCGCTGTCCGGCGGCCAGCGGCAGCGGGTCGCCATCGCCAGAGCCCTGGCCCCCCGGCCGCGGGTGCTCGTCTGCGACGAACCGGTCTCCGCGCTGGACGTCTCCGTACAGGCCCAGGTGCTCGACCTGCTCGGCGAGATTCAGGCGGCCGACGGGACCGCCCTGATCTTCATCTCGCACGACCTGGGGGTCGTCCACCACATCAGCGACCGGGTCGTGGTCATGCGCGAGGGACGGGTCGTCGAGGACGGGCACGTGGACGAGGTGTTCTTCCTGCCCAGGCACGACTACACGAGGGAACTGCTCGGCGCGGTGCCCAAACTCGCGACCACCTCCTGAGACGTTTCGGCGCTGTCGCGTTCTCGAAGCGCCACGTTGTCCTCCGCCGGTCCACCGGCGGCCGTCTCGCTTCCTGGTCGCTGTCGTGTTCCCGGGTGGCCGTCTTGCTTATGTTCTCGGAGGCGGCCGTGTCGTCTTTTGATGTCCGCGGGGTTTTGGGACGCTTCGAGAGCGCCGTTCCGGTTCCCGGACCGGTCGTCCTCAGGCCAGGCGGCGGGCACCCGCCGACGGGACCGCCGGGTGGATCCCGGGGGCGGCCCAGCCGCGCTCGGCGTAGGCGGCGCTCACCGACTCCCGTACGGCCTCCACCCGCTCGTCGGGGACCAGTGCGATGACCGAGCCGCCGAAGCCGCCACCGGTCATCCTGGCACCTCTGGCCCCGCCCCTGACCGACGCCTCGACGGCCACGTCCAGCTCCGGGCACGAGACCTGGAACTGGTCGCGCAACGACAGGTGGGAGGCGTTCAGCAGCGCGCCGATCTCCCGCACCGCCCCGGCCCTCAGCAACCCGATCAGCGCCTCGACCCGGTGGTTCTCCGTCACGACGTGCTGGACCCGCCTGCGTTCGTCGCCGTCGAGCCTGCCGAGCGCGCCCGCCAGATCCGTGACGTCGCGCAGGGAGGCCACCCCGAGGCGCTTGGCGGCGTTCTCACACTCCTGGCGGCGGCGGGCGTACTGGCCGTCGGCCAGCGCGTGACGCACCCCGGTGTTGACGATCAGCAGCCGCAGGCCGTGCCCGGCAGGGTCGAAGGGGACGTTCCTGGTGGCCAGGCTCCGGCAGTCCATGAACAGCGCCCGGCCCTCCTGCGCGAGCGCGGAGGCGGCCTGGTCCATGATCCCGCACGGCATGCCGACGAAGTCGTTCTCCGCCCGCCGCGCGGCCAGCGCCACCCGCATCCCCTCCAGGCCGAGGCCGTACAGGTCGTTGAGGGCCACGCAGACGGCCACCTCCAGCGCCGCGCTCGACGAGAGCCCCGCGCCCTGTGGCACGTCCCCGTCGACGACCAGGTCCGCCCCCCGCACCGGATGCCCGGCCTCGCGCAGCGCCCAGAACACCCCCGCGACGTAACGCGCCCACCCCTCGGCCTCGTCCGGACTCCCGAGGGTCACGACCCCGTCGGCCTGCAGCGAGCGGAGCCTGATGAGGTCGTCCCGTCTGGGGGAGACCGCCGCGGTGACCCCCCACGGGACGGCGAACGGCAGTACGAACCCGTCGTTGTAGTCGGTGTGCTCACCGATGAGGTTCACCCGCCCCGGGGCGTGCCACACCCCCTCGGGCTCCGCCTGGAAGGTCTCACGAAAAGCCTCAACAACGCGCATGATCGAACATCCTCCAACAAGGTCCCCCCGTAGGGTAGCGACTCCACCGAAACCCGGCGTCGCCGTTCAAGGTCACATCTTGGCCCCGTCCCGCTCGGCCGATGTGCGAACGGCGCCGACCTTTGGTTGAATGCGGCAGTACGGCGTGCGCGAGGGGCGGTAGCTCAGCCGGTTAGAGCAGGGGACTCATAATCCCTGGGTCGCGGGTTCGAGTCCCGCCCGCCCTACCTCTTGTGACCATAGGAAAAGCGCCCCTGACCTGGTGTTTCCCGGTCAGAGGCGCTTCTTTCACGTCCGGCCGGCCACGACTGTCACCGGTCGTCTGCGGCTACTCCTTCCCAATGCCTTCCCACGGGATCACGTCTCCCTGAGGGCGTCGGCGATCCGGCGCCGGGCGGTCTCGTCCTGACCGGCGACGCACTTGGCGTAGATCCGCAGCAGGACCTCCACGCTGTGTCCCGCCCACTGGGCCACCTGGGTCGCCGGAACCCCCGCGTTGAGCCACGTCGAGACACAGGCGTGCCGGAGGTCGTAGACCCGCCTGGCCAGCGGTGAGGCGACCTCCGCAGGGGTGAGCGCCTCGCTCCGCGCGGCGATCCACGCGCGCCGGTAGGTGATGGTCGGCAACTCCCCACCCTGGACTCCGTAGAACAGCCGGCCTCCGGGCCGTCGTCGAACTCCGTGAGGTGGGCGCGCAGAATCCTCACCAGCTCCGGCGGGCAGGGCACGGTGCGGGTGTGCCCGTCTGGACGGTGCTTGAGCGGACGCACCTCGCGGAGCGCGCCGTCGTCGGTCCACTCCCGACCGGCGAACGGCGCCGCCTCGGCGAAACTCAGCTCCCCCCAACCGTCCGCGGGCTCTTCCATTCGTCCCGTCTCCGGGTTCTCGACCAAGGCCGGAAGGATGACGTTGAACGTGCGGAGGTTGACGGCCTCCTCGGGACGCAGCCCGGCGTAGTACATGACCGCGAAGAACGCCCTGAGCCGCCTGCCGCTCGGCTCCTGGGCCGCGACGGCGGCCAGCAGCCCGCGCCTGGGCGTGGTTGACGACGCTCCACCTGAAGCGACTCCATGAGGTCGATGACCCCGTGGACAGGGGGAGGCGCGCGACGGCGCTTCTGACGGAGTGTCAGTCAGCGATAACTGAGCTTGCTCGCGTCCGGCGGGAAGTGATCGACGAGCTTCGTCAGCGCGGCATGACCCAGGCCGACATAGCTAAGGCGCTCGGTCTGACGCGGGCGCGCGTGAGCCAGCTCGCCAAAGCGGGGCCGCCACCGGAGCGCGCCTTCCTCGGCATCGGGCCGCTCACTGTCGCCGTCGCTCTCAAGAAAGAGTCCGAGTTTGGAAGGCCGGCTGTTGCCCAGGAGACAGTCGAGGCCGCCAACCGTCTGCAGGCCTTCGCTCGCGGGATGGACCTCGACTCCTCGTTGGAGTATGTCGCTCCGCTGGGAATCTTTGATCTCAACCGGGACAACCTCGTGGTGATGCTTGGACCACGGCTTTCACCGCTGGTCGCGCAAGTACTTGAGGTGGATCATGCTCTCAAGTTCCGCAAGGACGACTAGGGGTGGCATCTGGTGGATCAGCGGGCTGACAAGGTGTACCGATCACCGATGGATTCGGGGAAGAACTCCTGCGTCGGCTACCTGGCACGCCTCCCACGCCCCGACCAGCACGGAACATTCCTGTACGCCTGCGGTATTCACGCGATGGGCCTTCAAGGGGTGATCCACTTCGTGGAAAACAACCTCGCGAAGCTCTACGAAGAGGTGCGCACGCGCCGTTTCTCCATGGCCATCGAGTGTGACTTCGCTCCCGAAGGGCACCAAGTCACGGCCACCAGAGGCTTGACTCCGCTCTACCGTCATGACGAGGCCTGATGCGCATCACGTTCGCTACGGCTCCCGGAACAGAGAGCCGTCCCAACGAAGATTTCGTGCTGGCCACGACTCAGGCTGCCCTCGTGCTCGATGGTGCTGGCGGCCCGCCCGAGCTTGGCTCAGGGTGCATCCACGGCACACCGTGGTACGTGGAAACCTTGGGGGTGCGGGTGATGGACCTCCTCATCACCCGCCGAGGGATTCCGCTCACCGACGCGCTCGCGGAAGGGGTCTCACAGGTCGCTGCACTCCACGTGGACACTTGTGATCTTCTGAATCCAGGAACCCCCTCGGCGACAGCTGTTCTGATCCGAGAGCACGAGCAGCGTCTTGACTACCTTGTGCTCTCGGATGCCGTTCTCGTGCTCGACGGCCCAGACGGCATACGCCACCTGGCCGATCGCCGCATCGACGAGATCGGACCCGAGATCCGTGAACGGATGAACAAGTTCCGTCCCGGCACACCAGAACACCAAGCCGAGCGGCTCCAGCTCGTCGCCGAACAGCACAGACCCCGCAACCGCCCAGGCGGCCACTGGGTCGCGGCCACAATGCCGGAGGCGGCATATCAGGCGCTCGCCGCCTCCCTGCCTCTTCGCGACCTGGGGCGGATGGCGCTGCTCAGTGATGGCGCGGCCCGCTATGTGGACTTTGCGCTTGGAGGTTGGGTGGATCTCATGGCTGTGCTTACCAAGCAAGGGCCAGAAGGTCTCATCGCGCAGGTTCGGCAAGCGGAGGACGGCGACGCGGACGGCGTGCGCTTCCCCGTACAAAGTGTTACGACGACGCTACCGCCCTGTTGGCAGCGATCTGAGATATCACGTTTGGTGAGGCATGCGCGCAGGGGGTTCTCTCGTCTCTCTGAGGTGAGAATTTTCTGTAAATATATCTATCTACTGGTCCAAGAGTCCGACCACCAGTTCGTCAACTTCTTCCGAATAAGGCCCCTCCGCTAGAGCTTTTCGAACCATCTGCCGAAGCTGAATGAAACTCTTATTTTCGCTCAGATCAAGGTCGGCCACAAGTGAGGCTTCCATTCTTCCCAGTGTCGCGAGGCGTGTGTGCACCTCGTTGCTCGGGTTGTAAAACGGGATAGGTAGCTTCCAGATGCTCTTGTCAATATCCCTTTCGTCTTTCCCGTATGACATCAATGGCCTAACTAGTTGCGTGAGTGCTGGACAGTTGAGAATGGCGGATAGGTAGAAACCCTCCTCATAGCTAGTAACAGCCCCCCAATACAGCTTGTGTTCGCATACTGCAACCTGGTCATCAACTAGAGCGGCAACAACATGCATTCCGGATGCTCCATACACCACACGTAGCGGTGACGGGGGGAGCTGATGGCTGAGCTTGCGCCGGAAGTCGAGTTGCTCCATAAGGGTAAGGCGATCGCTTGAGCGGTACTTAACCCATTGGCTTTCGACGAATCGCCACCACTCCGCCAGGCCGGGGTAGAGATCGAGTCGTGAGTCATCGCTACCTATCAAGCGATCCCCTTCGATGGGAAGCACGGCTTCGCGTGCAGGGAGGACGCGATAAGGAACAATGCTTTCACCGAGCAATACGGGTCGGACGAATTCGCTTTCTATGACCCCGGAAGTGTCAGGGAGATTCTTCCAAGGTATTTTCTCTGTGCTACTGCGCTGAGATTGAACAGCGCGTCGCCCTGCGCCAAAACCGAGAGGGCTGGCTGGCTGCGGGCGAACGAAGAAAAGAACCTTGGGAAATATTGTGGCGCCATTGGCGAAACGAGCTCCATATGGTGATGGTCCGTCGGTCCCTTGAGCGCCAATGATTAGCGTCGACGGGTGTCGCGTCAGGTGTGGTTCCGCTGCTTCCCATGAGTGAGTGCCGCGAGGCAGCCTGCCAGTCCAGCGAACTGTTTCGATGGGCAGTGCCTGGGCAGAATCATTTGTCCTGTTTCCGAAGACCACTGCTCCGCCTCGTGGGAAGAAGTGGGGGCGCAAACGGCGCAGATCCCAGGACCCGGTAAAGCCCACTGTGATCGGTTCGGAAGGGTCAGAGTACTTACCTGAGCGAAAGCCAGCGAAGTATCCCCGGTCAAGCACTGCGTTTGGTAAAACGAAAGAAAACGATCCATCGACCTTGAGGTACTGCTGGATGGCGCGGGCTACGAAGAGCCCGGATAAGTCTTGTTGGGTTGCGACGGTGTTTCCATGCCATAGCCCTCGTGCCTCTGACATCTCGCGAAACACTCCTTGCATATCTTTGCTCATGTGCCGATATGAGAGCCAGGGAGGGTTGCCTACGAGAATGTCCACCCGGTTTTCCGGCCGACTTAGCCAGACGGGGCGTACGAGATTGCGGATATAGTAGCTCCAGATATGGTCTCGGTCCTCATCCTGAAGGCGGCATAGCACTTCGAAACTGTCTCTGATCGCGGGCTGATCAACCTCGGCAATGGCGAGACGCTTGAATAAGGCGGTCAGCGACGGAATGGCGCCCTTCGCACGATTCTTCGCTGCCAGGGAGGCCATCTCAGAGACGAGTCGGTCGAACCGGCCTGCATCAGCGAGGAGATGATCTGGGAAACGCAGTTCATCCTCGAAGATTTGGCTGCCCGTGCCAGTAGAGATGAGTAGGTTTCCTTGACTGAAGAGGTCCACCCGTTGAGTCCATTGGACGCTGTCTCCAAGGTAAATAGGAACCGTAATGGGGCCCCGATGCTGATCGATGAGACGATGGCGACCGATAGCCAGCAGATAGGTGACTCTGGCAAGCGCAACGGCCACGGGGTGTAAGTCGATCCCTAGGACATGACCGGTGAGCTCAGACAGTGCGGTGGCAAGAGGGATCCCGGCTTCTTCGGCGGTTGCGAGATGGCGGCGGACAGCATGAAAGAGGAAGGTTCCGGAGCCACACGCTGGATCTAGAACTCGCTGATTAAGTGGGTCGGTAACGACTTCGGCGACCACCTGGTTGGCGAGCCAGTCGGGCGTGTAGTACTCGCCAAGGCGCTTGCGCGTCTCAGTCCCAATAATCGACTCGTAGAGAACTTTAAGTACGTCATGCTCAACGTTCGCCCAATCGAACCGGGCCAGCCGTCGAGCCAGAGTACGGATGAAGGACTCGCCTCCGGGAACCTCTAAAACCCAGTCAAAGAAATCCTCTTCGACCACTCCATAGATTTGAGCTAAGGCGAAGCGCTGGCCAGCGAGTAGCGTGGCAGGCCGCATATCGGTGACATCTAGACCGAGAACAAGATGCGCGATGATCTCGGCGCTATTGACCAGCAGAGTGTGTTCGAGGAACAGTTCGTCATCGTCGCTGAATTGAGTCCCTAAGGCGCTGCGGAGGAGTTGCGACCATAGCTGTCGCTTAAGTTGGACGGTCGGGAGCTGGCCGTGCGCTTCGTATAGGGCTGCTAGGTTTGCTCGATCTAGACTATAAGAAGCACTTTCCGCACCAAGCCGATCGCGAATCTCACCGGGGGTCGGTGGAACGTTTCGGCGTGTTGCGAGTACGCCTTCCAGCCACCCAAGCAACCCTTGCAGGTCTGGACGTCCAGCCTTGAGCGTATAGCGTGTTACCTCAGCTAGAACGTCATTCCTCAGCTGGTAGGCTCGCCATTCGGCTCCATCAGTGAGGATGCCGACGTACCTTTGCCCGGTCTCGTGACTACGCATGGCAACGTAGTCGCCAAGTTGGGCTTCTGCTGCTTGAACGATGGTTTCACTCAGACTCTTCTTAACTTCGATGACCGTGTATCCGACCTCAACATCGATCCTCCGCCGGTTTCCTACCTGAGCTTCGAGATGGACGTCTAGGTCATTCTCGGCGAGGTTAAGTCCTCCAGTGAGGAGGATCTGACGCACGTCGGCCTGGATGGTTGCCTCGCTGCGGAGGGGGTTACGGCCAGCAAGGCGCTTCAGGAGGTCCTCAACGTCTTCGCGGTTAACGGTAGGCACTTCCGAAGGTGTAGCACGCGTAGATCAGTCTTGGCATGAGATGGCCATAACTGGGGCCAACTCGACATCATTACGCTCGCCCGTTGGACATCCGATGCCACCAGGCGTATGCCTCGGGTACCGCCACCTCAGCGCACGACACCAGACGCGGAACGTCGGCTGCCGTCGCGTTCTCGGGCCTTGTAATAACCATGCGGTCGCGATGAGAGGATGAGGCACCGTGTGGAAGCTTCCCTCACACTGTGACTCTAGTGTTGGCGGCTAGCAACTTGACGATCAGCACTGCACGGATCATGGCACCCTGGTGGGTGACTGTTCCCAATGCCTTCCCAGAGTAGGCGCGTCTCATCAAGAGAAGAGGTGTTCGCGCAGGTAGAAGGCATGCCTTGTCGTAGATGCGTGGGTGTCTCATAGTCCCTGGGTCGCGGGTTCGAGTCCCGCCCGCCCTACCTCTTGCGACCATCAGGAAAGCGCCTCTGACGTGGTGTTTCCCGGCCAAGGTTCTCGGTCGTGCAATACGTGCCGGAGTTTCTAGGAGGCCGTCGGTTCACACGGTGGCCCGGTTTATGGCGTGAGGTTCTGCCGGTGCTGCCAGGCGAGGTCCAGTACGGCCGCGCCCGCGGCCTGCATCGGCTCGTGGTGGACGTATCGGCTCACCTGGTCGGCCTGGAACGGGATGCCGGCGACCTCGACGACCCGCCCCTCGTCGTTGTCGTTGACGATGTCCTCGAAGAGCTCGTCGAACACCTCCGCCTCGATCACGGTGACGGCCAGGATGTCCGCCGCGAACGTCAGCGGGTCGATCCCCAGGCCAAGGACGAAGGAGCGGAGGCGACCGTCGGCCTTCACCTGCTCCATCCGCCGGTAGAAGGGCCAGGACCCGTAGGAGAAGGCCTCGCCGTACACCTCGGAGCGCCCCAGGAACTCCTCGCTGTACTCCCGCGCCATGCCTTTCCAGAGGTCGAAGTCCTGGCTGGACGACGCGGCGCTGATCGGCTGGAAGACGCCCACCGGCATGACCTGGTAGAGGCCACCCGCGTGCGCGACCTTGGCGGGGTCGCGCCAGTGCAGGACGAATGTCATGTCTCCGGTCCGGTCCTGCCGCAAGGTCAGCATTGAGACGGCGGGGAGCACGACGCGTCTACTCAGGTCGGTGGGGTCTCCGACGAGGGACCGGAAAGGGAGCCGTTCTTCATGGAGAAGCCGGGCCGACGCCAGTTCGTGCGCCGCGGTCTCCCCGACGTTGACACCGTCGAAGTAGGAACCGCCGGTGAAGCTCAACGTCGGCCACGACACGTCAAGCAACCGGTAGCACGGCCGGTTCTCGAACAGGGCGGGTCTGTCGTGACGGGCGATGGCCTCGGAGTAGTTCGCGCTGTCCTCAGGAAGGGCCGGACGGGCTTCCGGCTCCTCGCCCGTCACCACCGGGGAAGGAGCCTGATCGCTCCACTTCAGGGTGACCCGGTCGAGGGGGAGCGGCTCGTTCAGCAGCCAGTCCTCACGGGTCAGCAGGGGCGTCGCCCCCACCCGCCGGTAGCCGTCATGGAATCGACCGGCGACGCGAGCGAGGTCGTGGCGGTGACCGTTCATGTAGCCACGTACGTCCCGCCAGGCCGGGCGGGAACCGGTCGGCCGCTCATTCACACTCATCGTGCCTCCGGGGCAGAGGTGGCGTCGGCCACCAACTCTAGGCAATGCCTGATAAATGATCATCTCGGACGCGGTTGGGTGATCGTCCGTGGCGCGACGAGTGAGCTGACCGACAGGGCCTGGCAACGGATCGAGCTCCCGCCGGCCGCGAGGGACGCCAGGGGAGACGCCCCCTGGCGTGACCTGCCGTGAGGTCGTCAACGGGATCCTGTGGCCGGAGCCCCTGGTTGAAGGTATCCACGAGCGCTACGGTCCCTGGCAGATCCGTTACGAACGATTCAAGCGCTGGGACGAGGACGGCGCCTGGGTCAGGGGACTGGAAGAACCGCAGGCCAAGGGCGGCATCGGCTTGACCATCGCCTGCCTCACCAGCACGCCGTCGGAGCCAGCGAGGGGGAAGACGCGGAACAATCGCAAAGACGACAGGCCCTCGGACGCTCCCGCAGCGGACTGACCACCAGGCCCCACCTGACCGGCGGCGACATCGCCGGCGGCACCGTCTTCGACGTGGTCGCGGCCGCCTTCCGGCTGCGCCGCCGCGTCGACCGGCCCCGCACCCGCCCGGATCGTGTGCCGGGCGACAAGGGCCACTCCTTCAGGAAAACCCGGCGGCACGGTATCGAGGCGGTCGTCCTTGAGCGCGGGAAGCAGGTCGCCAACCGCAAACGCAAGGGCAGACGGCATGCCGTGTCACAGGGGCGCGGGTGCCTCATGGTCTCCGGACCGTGGGTTCGAGTCCGCCTCTCCTGCCTCTCACGACCACCGGGAAAGAGCCCCTGGCCTGGTGTTCCACGGCCAGGGGCTTCGTCGACCTTCCGGTTGTGCCGGTCCTCCGCAGAGATCTATGCCGTTCGGGGTCGCATCAGTCGTACAGGGTGGTGCTTCGGTACCACACCGTGCCCGGGAAGTTGACCGAGGACACCTCGCCCACCCCCACCCGGGGGCCGGTCATGGCGACCCATCCCACCGCGGGGTTCACGTGCACGCCGCTCACGTAAACCGCTTGTGTGCCTGTGCCGCCCGTGCACTTGCTGTGGACGACGTACCCCTCCTGCCAGGTGGTGCAGCCCGTCAGGGTGGCGTGGGCGGGGGACGCGGTGCCCACCAGCAGCGACGCGGTGAGCAAGGCGGTGGCGGACATGGCCGTAAATCGACTTCTCATGTGTGCTTCCTCCGGTTTCAACGGCAAAGCCACTTCCGGTATGAAATTGTCCTAAATGGACAATACGGACCAGGAGGAGCCAGGCAAGCGCTTTCTGTGCCTTCACCAGGCCGAGAACGCCCTGCGGTGACGCCTTGTCGTTTCTGACAATCCGTTTTGACTTCGCCGCCCACGAAATCGTCGGGATGGTCAAGGGCCGGCTCGGATGACCCGGCCTGCTGAACGGTTTTCTCTGCGGGGCCGGACCGGCGATCCCTGACCTGGCCTTCCGGCTCTCTCGTGAGAACGGGAGCGGCGGGGTCCGAGACCGGACGGCCTCGGACGGTTCGCGTGGATGCCCGTGTCCTCGCCGTGGTGTGGGATGGCGATATGTGACGGATCGGGAGGGATGACTATTGGCAGTTGTCTTTGTGAAAATTACC
Source organism: Streptosporangium jomthongense (assembly GCF_042650425.1). Lineage (NCBI taxonomy): Bacteria > Bacillati > Actinomycetota > Actinomycetes > Streptosporangiales > Streptosporangiaceae > Streptosporangium > Streptosporangium jomthongense. The sequence continues at coordinate 366,993 of NZ_JBHSBC010000014.1, forward strand.
GTCAGTTCATGATGCGACGGATATCTCTTCTGTTGATCTTCGGCCTTCTTCTGTCCACTCCTGGAGTGGCCTTCGCCGAGACGGGCACCCCCATCTACGTCGGCGACTCCTTCGGGACCAACGGCCGCTGCACGGTCGGAGCGGCCGTTCCCGGCGGGTTCGTCACCTCCGGGACCTGCGGCTCTCCGGGCGAGACCGTGCGCGCGGCGAACGGGGCGGTCGTGGGGACCGTCCGTGCCTCGACCCACCCCATCCCCTCCAGTGCCTGGGTCAGCGTGACCTCCGCCTGGGAACCGGTCGGCGTCCTCAGAGTCCCCGGCGGCCGTGACCTGCCGGTTCGTGGCAGCACCCCGGTTCCCGTCGGCTCCCAGGTCTGCGGCTTCGGCGGTACGACCGGGTGGCGGTGCGGCACCCTGCTCGGCAGGAACGCCTCGCTGAGCCTGCCCCAGGGAACGGTGACCGGCCTGCTCGTGACCAGCATCTGCTTCGAGCCCGGCACCCCGCCGGGATCTCCCCTCTACGCGAACGGCCAGCTGCAGGGAATCCTGCTCGGCTTCTCCGGCAACTGCAGCGCGGGAGGCCGTTCCTACTACGTGCCCATCAACGAGATCCTGCGGCGGTACGGACTGACCCTGCTCACCTCTCCCTGACCTCCGGACACCGGAGCACGCGTGACCGGCCATGATGAGGGGCCGTCCAACGGGAACCCGGGGGGCGGCCTCTCGTCATTGGGAGCGGGCGAGAACCCGGAGCCCGGGATCGGGTGAAGGAGGGTGACCAGTTCTCACGAACGGAGCCCACGTTTGATCGCCCAAACCGAACCGGACGACGCGGAGGTGATCGCCCGCGCCCGGCGTGATCCCGCAGCGTTCTCCGTGTTGTTCGACAGGCACGCTCCCGCGCTCCATCGATACGTGACCCGCAGGCTGGGCGAGTCGCTGGCCGACGACGTCGTGGCCGACACCTTCCTCGCGGCCTTCCGCAGGCTTGGGCGTTATGACACCGCCCACCGAGACGCCCGCCCGTGGCTGTACGGGATCGCCGCCAACCTCATCGGTAAACACCGCCGCGCCGAGGTCAGGGCGTACCGGGCGCTGGCCAGGACCGGGACGGACACGGTGGCGGAGAGCTACGCGGACCGGGTGGAGGCTCGCGTCTCGGCCTCGGCGGCACACCGGGAGCTGGCCGAGGCGCTCGCGGTGCTCTCACCGCAGGACCGCGAGGTGCTGCTGATGGTGGCCTGGGCCGACTTCAGCTACCAGGAGGTGGCGTTGGCCCTCGGCGTACCGGTCGGCACGGTGCGTTCGCGGCTGCACCGAGCCAGGAGGAAGACCCGTGCGGCGCTGGGTGCCGATCCGTCAGCCGTCGTTGAGGAGGACACCCGTGGATGACCTGAAGTTGCTGAACGGCATGCGAGCGGACGCGCCCGAGCCCGGCGCGGACCGGCTGGACGCCCTGCGCGCCCGTGTGCTGAGGCCTCGCCGCCGGTTCCGGCTCGTACCGTCCCTGCTCGTGACGGTCAGTGCGGCGGCCGGCGCGGTGGCCGTCGCGGTGGTGGTCAACGGCGCCGTCCCGCCGCCTCAGGGAGTACGCCCCTCGGTCGCCGTCGAGACGAGGCCCATGAACGCGGCGGTCGTGCTGGTACGGGCCGCCCAGGTGTCCGAACGGCGCGCGCTCACCCCGGAACCACGCGCCGACCAGTGGCTGTACCGGAAGAACATGGTCAAACAGCCGAACGACGCGGCGCCCGAGACGCAGGAGTCCTGGACCCGTTACGACGGCACGCGGCGGGCCGTACGGTGGGGGCGGGGACCACTGGAGCAGTTCGGTTCCACGCCGGATCCGGACGACGACGACCTGACCCCGCGTGAGTACGTGGCCAGGCTGGCCGGACTGCCCACCGACCCCGACCGGCTGCTGGCACATGTCAGGGGCGACCGGCACTGGGAGACCAAGCCCAGGTGGGACACCGGCGAGCCCCCGGACGCGCGGGCCTTCCGGGTGCTGTCGGTCTACCTCGACCAGGAGGTGCCGGTGCCGCCCAGGCTGCGTGGGGCGATCTTCCGGGCCCTCGCCAGGATTCCGGGTGTGCGGGTGGACTCCGGCGTGCGCGACGCGGCGGGCAGGGCGGGCATCGGGATCGCCTACGAGCGGGGTGCCCCGGGAGTCGGCACCGAGCACGACACGGACGGTCAGGTGATCTCCAGGTCGTACCTTGTCCTTGACGCCACGACGTACGAGTTCCTCGGCACGCGGGTGGACTACGTACGGGACGAACTCATCAACGGTGAGATCGCCTTTCCGGCGGGCAGCTTCTACGCCACCGCCGAACTCGCCAAAGGCATTGTGGACAAACCAGGCAAACTTCCCGGTTCGTAGGTGTGAACGGACAACCTTGCCCGCCGAGGCCTGCTGGACGTGCTTTCGCGTCGTCTCGGCCATGGCCTCTGGCCGGAAAGCGGATGGCCGTGACATCCGAGCCGCGGGAGCCAGGCTGTGTCCCGGCGGATGGTACGGCGGAGCCGGGTGGTCCACGGCGGTGGGACGTCGACCAGATGCGGCGGTTCCATCCGAGCCGGCGAACCGGGAGGGTCGGCTACTTGGGAAAGCACATCGGGCCGACGCCGGGAGAGTCGGCGTTCCGGTATCCCGTGTTCAAGGCCCGAATCGACGACTATCTCGGCGCGATGGTCCCGGAGGCGCTGGGCGTGGACGAACGGCTCGTCGACAAGTACTCGGCCGTGGAACTCCGTACCCGGGACGCGGAGCGGCCGTTCGGGCCGGAGGCCATCTCCGTGGGGACCCTGCACGCGGCCGGTGTGCCGGCCGCGTTGTTCCAGCCGGCCGTACTCGACGGGCAGGCGGAACTGGTGGCCGTCGAGGAACCGGAGACCGCGCTCCACCCCGCTGCGGCGGGGGCGTTGTTCGACGCGTTGACGGAGGCGAGTGAGTTCGTCCAGGTCGTGATCACCACTCAGAGCGCCGAACTGCTCGACCGGGACGGCATCGATCCGGCCTCCGTCCGGGTCGTGGCGATGGAGAACGGGGTGACCGTGGTCGGCGAGATCGACGGGGTCAGCCGCGCCCTTCTCGAAGAGGGGCACGCCATCCTTGGCGAACTGTTGCGCGACGGTCAGCTCCGGCCGGAGACAGGCGCATGAGCGGCCCGGTCACGATCGCCTCCATCGTGGAGGGCGACGGTGAGGTGTCCGCGCTTCCTGTCCTGCTTCGCAGGATCGCCGGGGCGCTTTCGCGCTGGGACGTACGGATCTCTCCGCCCCGCCGTGTCCCCCGCAGCGGACTTGTCGCCCGTGGCGGGGTCGAGAACGCGGTCCTCCGGGCGTCCTACCAGCTCACCGGTGTGGGGGAGGAATCCTGCTGCTGATCGACTCAGACGACGACTGTCCGGCCGCTCTCGGTCCCAGGCTTCTTGAGACGTCGAACGGCTTCTGCTGGGAAGGCCGTGATCTCCCGGAAGCGTCGAACTCCGCGCCCTGTGCCGGAGTCTTAGTCGGTATGAGGTCCTGGGGTTCTCTTGGGCGGTTGGTCGTGGTGGCGGTGTTGCTCGGATTGCTGGTGGCGGGGGGTGTGTGGTGGGCGCTGACCGCGGTGGGGGAGGCGTTGTGGAGCGACATACCGATATTTCACCCCTTCCCTGATGGCGGCCTCTGACGTTCCCCGGGTGCGGCGCGTCCCAGGGGACGCGCCGCTCGGAGGTCAGGCGACCTTGGGGGAGGGAGCCTTCCAGGTGTTGCAGGCGCCGGGCTTCCCCGATCCGTAGCCGGTCTTGAACCAGGCGAGACGGTTGGCGGGCTTGCCGTACCACTTGGGGATGAACCTGCCGTACTCCTTGGGCGTTCCTGCGGAGAGCAGACGCCCCCAGTCGCGGGCCGTACGGCCGAGGCTCCTGACGGACACTCCGGCCAGGCAGTCGGCCTGCTGGTAGAAGCGGTGGGTCTGCTCGTTCATCTCGGCCTCCTCGCCGTCGTAGCGCAGTGCCCACCAGGCGTCGCTGATGCCCGTCTGCGTCTGGACGAACCCGGCGTAGGCGCGGGCGACCCCGACGAGGACGGGCAGTTCGGACTTGGCCTTGATCCAGTCGGAGCGCAGTTGCACCTCGACGGAGCGGTTGCAGCCGGCGGCGAGGGAGCCGGACACCTTGATGCCGGTGTAGCAGGGGCTGTGCTCGTAGGTGTCCTTGATCGTCACCTCGGCCGGGACGAAGTCCTTCACCCGCTTGCCCCAGGCGGTGTTCAGGCAGCCGACGACCTTCTTGAGGTAGGCCGTCGTTGAGGCCTTGGTGGTGCCCTTGACCGCCTTGCAGGAGATCGAGGGCAGGGCGGGCACCGTGTAGAGCGGGTTCTGGGTCAGCTCGGGCGCGCCGACGACGGGGTACGCGGACGCGGCGACCGGGGTGGAGAACAGCAGAGCCAGGACTCCGGCGGAGACCGTCAAAACACGGCGAGTTGTCATAGATCATGATCGTAGGGAGCGGTGATCCCGCACGGACACGTCGTGATCATGTCGTGCCCCAAGGTCTCCAAGGACCCCAGGCCTCCGAGAACCCCAAGCATCCTAAGCACCCCAAGGACTCCAGGGCTCTCAAGGCCCCGGTCTCCAGATTTCGGTCTCCAGGCTTCGGGACCCTCGGGGCTCCAAGATCCCAAAGCCCCGAGGACCCCGAGGTTTCAAGACCCCCGGGGTTCCCGCCGGTGGGATGTCACTGCCTGCGGCGGAGGTTGCCGTCGTCGAGGCGGGCGTTGACCAGTTTGCCGATAAGACCGATGAGCTGGTCGCGCTCGGCGCGGGTCAGCGTCTCCGCCCAGTAACGCTCCCTGGCGTTGTACACGGTGAACGCCTCGACGAAGGCGGTCCTGCCCTTCTCCGACAGGGTGACGACGTGGGTCCTGCGGTCGCGTTCCGACAGGCGGCGCTCGATCATCTCCTGGCCGACGATCTTGTCGAGCAGGGCGGAGGCCGCGGCCCTGCTCATCCCGGAGAGCCTGATCAGGTCCCGGGACTCCATCTCCCCGTACATGTAGAGGATCAGCAGCAGTTTGAGCGTGGGGGCGGCGACGGCGTCGGCGCGCCTGAGGGTGGCGGACAGGTCGTAGAACACGAGGCTCGTCGCGCAGTGCAGCGTCATGCACAGCCGCATGGCCTCGTCGTCGACCCCGGGGATCTGCGGGGGGACGGACTCGACCGCCTGGCCGATCAGGGACCACATGGTGGTGTCCTCCACGGCGTCGGGCGCGGTCTCGGCGTTCGGTGCGCGGTCACTGGGCAACGGCACGGCTCCGCTTGTCTGGGTGGTGGGAACGATCAGGACATTCAACCATCATGATGACTGCCAATGTATTGACGGTCAATCTATTGACAAATTTTGCGGCGCTGCCCACGCTGGTCGAACCCAACCGAGAGTACGGAGACACCGCCGCATGATGAGGTATCACTCCCTGGGCGTTAACGGTCCCAAGGTGTCCGCGCTGAGCATCGGCTCCTACCACACCTACGACCGGATGCGTCACGAGGACATCGTCGAGTTCCTGACGACCGCGAGGAACGCGGGGGTCACGTGGTTCGACGTGGGCCACTACACCTCGGCCGCCCGGCCGGACGATCCGGTCTCCGAGACCGACATGCGGTTCGCGGCGGCGCGGGACGCGGCGGGCATCGCCAGGGAGGACTACTTCCACACCGAGAAGCTCTGGTACGGCGGGCCGCGCCCCTCCTTCCGCGACCAGCTCGCGGAGTCCCTGCCCCGGGCCAGGGTGGACGCGGCCGACTGCGTCATCTACAACCCGGACACGGCCTACTACTTCCAGACCGTCGTGGACATGAAGGACATCGTCCGTCAGATGGCCGGGCTGGTGGAGGCCGGGCTGACCAGGTACTGGGGCATCAACCACGCGACCCCCGCCGAGATCGACGAGGCCTGCGCCTACGCGCACCAGGAGGGCATGCCGCTGCCCAGCGTGCTGCAGCTGCCGTACTCGGCCATCGCCAGGAAGATGGGCGAGGACAGTGAGCTGGCCGAGGTCATGGAGCGCTGGGACCTGGTCATCCAGACGACGAACGTGCTGGCCGTCGGTGTGCTGGCCGGGCGGCGCGCCGCCGGCAGCGAGCGCCCGCTCGGCCCCACGGGCATGACCAGGCACGCCGAGAAGGTCCGCGACGCGTTCGCCGCACGGGCGGAGGCGCTGGGCGCGACCGCCGCGCAGCTCGCGATCGCCTTCGCCCTCACCCACCCGCGTACGGCCTCGGTGCTCTTCGGAGCCAGCAGCGTCGGACAGCTCAAGGCCAACCTCGGCGCGCTCGACCTGGTGAACAGGCTGGGCACGGAGGGCGTGCGCGCCGCCGTCGCCGACCTGCCCCAGAACCCGGACGAGCTGCGGGTCGGAGAGATCGACACCGAGCCCGCCGTGGGCTGACCCGCGCGCGAGCGCACCCGTCGGGGGACAAGCTCCAACCATCTGTTTTGAAGAAAGGCCGACCCGTGAGCCCAACCACCACGCGCATCCGACGCCTGATCGCAGTCGCCGGTGCCACCGGTCTCGCGCTGGCGATCACCTCCTGTTCCAGCGAACGCGGCACGCAGAAGACGGCCGCGGGCGGCGACAAGGCGGGGACGTTCGTCTTCGCCGCCGCCTCAGAGCCGGTCGCGCTGGACCCGGCGTTCGTCGCCGACAGCGAGAGCACACGGGTCGCCAACCAGATCTTCGAAGGTCTGGTGTCGATCAAGCCCGGCACGGCCGAGCCCGCGCCGGGCCTGGCGACTTCCTGGTCGCAGACCGACGACGGCCTGAACTACACCTTCCAGCTCCGCAAGGGTGTGAAGTTCTCCGACGGCACACCCTTCGACGCCGAGGCCGTCTGCTTCAACTTCGAGCGCTGGTACAACTGGAACGGTCCTTTGCAGGCCGAGAACATCAGCAACCTGTACCAACTGGTCTTCGCCGGCTTCAAGACCAGCGACAACCCGGCGCTCACCAAGAGCATCTACAAGAGCTGCGCCGCCGAGGGCGACGCGGTCACCATCACGCTGACCCGCCCCTACGGCAGCCTCATCCCCGCGCTGGCCATCTCGTCGTTCGCCATGCAGAGCCCGGCCGCCCTGAAGCAGTACAAGGCCGACGACCCCGGCGCCTCCGGCGACGTCCGGCGCAACGAGTACTCATCCGCCCACCCCACCGGCACGGGACCGTACCTGTTCGAGTCATGGGAGAAGGGACAGCGGCTGACGCTGCGCGCCAACCCCGGCTACTGGGGCGGGAAGCCGAAGATCGACAAGATCGTCGTACGGATCATCCCGGACGGCACCGCTCGGCTGCAGGCGCTGCAGAGCGGTGAGATCGACGGCTACGACCTGGTCGCGCCCGCGGACGTGCAGGGGCTGTCCGGCGCGGGCTTCCAGGTCCTGCCCAGGGAACCGCTCAACATCCTCTACCTCGGCATGAACCAGGCCGACCCGCTGCTGGCCGACATCAGGGTCCGCAAGGCGATCGCCCACGCCCTGGACAAGCAGGCGATCGTCTCCCAGACGCTGCCCGCGGGAACCAAGCCCGCCGAGCAGTTCATCCCGCCGCCGGTCAACGGCTACGCCGACAGCGTCGCCACCTACGACCACGACCCGGCCAAGGCGAAGAAGCTCCTCGAAGAGGCGGGCGCGGTCGGCAAGACGGTCACCTTCAACTACCCGACCGGTACGTCGAGGCCGTACATGCCGAGTCCGGAGGACACCTTCGTGGCGATCCGCACCCAGCTTGAGGCCGTCGGGCTGAAGGTCAACGCCGTACCGGAGAAGTGGAGTCCCGAGTACCTGGAGAGGATCAAGGCCAAGACCGACCACGGCCTGTACCTCCTCGGCGGGACGGGCATCATGAACAGCGCCGACACCTTCCTCGGCATCTTCTTCGGCCGCAAGACCGTCGAGTGGGGCTTCGAGGACAAGAAGCTGTTCGAGTCGGTCGCCGCGGCGCGCAGCGCGCGCAACCTCACCGAGCAGGGCGAGAAGTACGCCACGGTGAGCAAGGAGCTCATGGACCTGCTGCCGGGCATCCCGGTGGCCCACCCGGTCCCCTCGCTCGCGCTCTCGCCCAGGATCTCCGGTTACGTCACCAGCCCGCTCGCGGCCGAGGTGTGGAACAACCTCCAGATCAAGGGCTAGGGAACAGACGACATGATCGCCTTCGTCGCCCGGCGCCTGGCCCTGGTCGTGCCGGTGCTGTTGGGCCTCAGCCTGCTGCTGTTCGTGTGGCTGCGGCTGCTGCCCGGGGACCCGGCGCGGGCACTGCTCGGCGAGCGGGCCACCCAGGAGGGGATCGACCGGGTCAACCACCTGTACGGGTTCGACCGGTCGCTTCCCGAGCAGTTCCTGCTCTTCCTCGGGCGGCTCGCGCGGGGCGACCTCGGTTCCTCCATCAGGACGGGCCAGAGCGTGGTGGACAGCTTCCTTGAGCGTTTCCCGGCGACCGTCGAGCTGGCGGTCGCCGGGCTCGGCCTCGCGGTCGTGGCCGGCATCCCGCTCGGCTACCTCGCCGCCCGCCGCAGGGGCGGTCCGCTGGACCACCTGTCCGTCGGGGCGTCCCTGCTGGGGGTCGTGGTCCCGGTGTTCTTCCTGGCCTACCTCCTGAAGTACGTCTTCGCGATCCGGCTCGGCTGGCTGCCGACGGCGGGACGCCAGGACGTCAGGCTCGACGCGACCCACCCGACCGGCCTGTACGTGCTGGACGGGGTGCTGACCGGGGAGTGGGACGCCGCCTGGGACGCTCTGCGCCACCTGATCCTGCCCGCGATGGCCCTCGGGGCGATCCCGCTGGCGATCATCGTGCGGATCACCAGGGCCTCGGTGCTGGAAGTGATGAACGAGGACTTCGTCCGCACCGCGCGCGCCAAGGGCCTGACCCGGGCCGTGATCCGGCGCAGGCACGTCATGCGCAACGCGCTGCTGCCCGTCTCCACCACGATCGGCCTGCAGGCCGGTGCCCTGCTGGCCGGGGCGGTGCTCACCGAGACGGTGTTCGCGCTCAACGGGGTCGGGGAGTTCCTGTTCACCGCCGTCAACCATCTGGACTATCCGGTGCTCCAAGGATTCGTGCTGTTCATCGCGGTCATCTACGCGATCGTCAACCTGCTGGTCGACGTGTCGTACGCGGTCATCGACCCCAGGGCGAGGCAGCGATGAGCGCCCCGACCGCCGCAGCCGTCCCGGCGCGGGCCGGCGGGACGTGGGGGGTCGCGCTGCGCCGCCTGCTCCGACGCAGGTCCGCGGTCGCCGGAGGCGTCATCGTGTTGTTGTTCACGGTGATCGCGCTCGCCGCGCCGCTGCTGACGCCGTACGAGCCGGGCAGCGCCGAGTGGGCGGGGAGGATCACCCCGTCGTCGGTGCCGGGGCCGGGCCCCGGCCACCTGCTCGGCCTCGACAGCTTCGGCTCCGACCTGTTCACCCAGCTCGTGTACGGCGCGCGGCAGTCGCTGGTGATCGGTGTCACCGCGACCGGGCTCGGCCTGCTCGTCGGGGCGCTGGTCGGCCTGCTCGCCGGAGGGCTCGGCGGCTGGGTCGACACGCTGGCGATGCGGGTGACCGACGTGATGCTGTCGATCCCCGCGCTGCTGCTGGCGGTGAGCGTCGCCGCCGTGATGGGCCGCAGTCCGGTCGCCGTGATGATCGCCATCGCGGCGGCGCAGGTGCCGGTCTTCGCCCGCCTGCTCAGAGGGTCGATGCTGGCCCAGCGAGGCCTGGACTACGTGGTCGCGGCCCGTTCGGTGGGCGTGCCGACGAGCCGGATCGTGTTCGGCCAGATGCTGCCCAACTCGGTCGGTCCGGTGATCGTGCAGGCCACCCTCGTCCTGGCGACGGCGACGATCGAGGTGGCCGCGCTGTCGTTCCTCGGCCTCGGGCAGGCCGACCCGACGGTCGCCGAGTGGGGCCGCATGCTGGTCAAGGCACAGGCCAGGCTGGAGAGCGCCCCCCATCTGGCGCTGCTGCCCGGCGCCTGCATCGCCGTCACGGCGCTCGGCTTCACCCTCGTCGGTGAGGCCCTGCGCGAAGTCCTCGACCCGAAGACCACGAGGTGACCATGTCCCTGCTCGACGTACGGAACCTCCGGGTACGGTTCGCCTCCGCCCAGCCCGCGATCGCCGCCGTGGACGGCGTCAGCCTCACCGTCGAGGCCGGGGAGGTCGTGGCGCTGGTCGGCGAGTCCGGCTGCGGCAAGTCCGCGACCGCGCTGGCGCTGCTCGGGCTGCTGCCCGCCTCGGCGCGGGTCGAGGGCGAGATCGTGTTCGACGGCGAGGACCTGACCACGCTGAACGACCGGCAGCTGTCGGCCAGGCGCGGCCGTGACCTGGCGATGGTCTTCCAGGACCCGATGACCTCGCTCAACCCGGTCGTGCCGATCGGCGTGCAGATCACCGAGGTCCTGCTGCGGCACACCGACCTGTCGAAGGCGGCGGCCGGGGCCCGCGCGGAGGAGCTGCTGCGCGAGGTCGGCATCCCCGACCCGCGCCGCAGGATGCGGCAGTACCCGCACCAGCTCTCCGGCGGCATGCGCCAGCGCGTCATGATCGCCACAGCGATCGCGTGCGGCCCCAAGCTGCTCATCGCCGACGAGCCGACCACGGCGCTCGACGTCACGATCCAGGCCCAGGTCCTCGAACTGCTGGCCAGGCTGGCCCGGGACCACGGCGCGGCCCTGCTGATGATCACCCACGACCTGGGCGTCGTCGCGGGCCTGGCAGACCGGGTCAGCGTGATGTACGGCGGGCGGGTCGTCGAGACGGCCTCGGCGGAGGAGTTGTTCCGCAGGCCCATGCACCGCTACACCCGTGGCCTGCTCGCCTCGATCCCGGCCCTCGACTCCCCGCGGGACACGCCGCTCACCCCGATCCCCGGCTCGCCGTTCGACCGGCTGCCCTGGGAGTCGGGGTGCTCGTTCGCGTCCCGGTGCGCGGTGGCCGACGAGGCCTGCATGGTCCCCGGCCTGCCCATGACCGAAGACTCTCCCGGCCACCGGTTCCGGTGCGTCCACCCGGCGGGCGACGCCCCCGTCCCCGTCTCCGCCGCTGTCACGGCGCGGGAGTCCGCCGCTCCCGCCGAGGGGGAGAGCCCCGAGCCGCTGGTGCGGATCAGCGACCTGCGGGTGCGCTACCCGGCCAGGCGCGCCGCGGTCACCAACCGCCCCGTCGAGTACGTCCGCGCCGTGGACGGGGTCAGCCTGGACCTGCCGAAGGGGCGGACGTACGGGCTGGTCGGGGAGTCGGGCTGCGGCAAGTCAAGCCTCGGCCGCGCGCTGCTGCGCCTCGAACCGGTCGCCTCGGGCAGCGTGCTCTTCGACGGTGTCGACCTGGCCGGGATGCGGGAACGCGCGCTGCGCCCGATGCGCCGCCGGATGCAGATGGTCTTCCAGGATCCGATGGCCAGCCTCAACCCGCGCCAGAGCGTCGGCGACATCCTGGAGCTGTCGCTGCGTGTGCACGGCGTGCCCGGCGGGCGCGGGGAGCGGCGCGCCAAGGTGCTGAACACGCTGGACCAGGTCGGGCTGCCACGCACGGCCGAGCACCGCTACCCGCACGAGTTCTCCGGCGGCCAGCGCCAGCGGGTCGGCATCGCCAGGGCGATCATCCTCGAACCCGACCTGCTGATCGCCGACGAACCGGTCTCCGCGCTCGACGTCTCGGTCCAGGCGCAGATCGTCAACCTGCTCCAGGAGGTCAAGCGGACGCTGTCGCTGACGACGCTGCTGATCGCCCACGACCTGGCCGTGGTGCGGCACATGAGCGACACGGTCGGTGTGATGTACCTCGGCAGGCTGGTCGAGGAGGCGGACTCGGGGGAGCTGTTCGAACGCCCGCTGCACCCCTACACCGTGTCGCTGATGTCGGCGGTTCCGCTGCCCGACCCGGTGGCCGAGGCGCGGCGGGAGCGGATCATCCTCAGCGGGGACCTGCCGAGCCCGGCCGCCCCGCCGAGCGGCTGCCCCTTCCACACCCGCTGCCCCTTCCGCAGGCAGACCCGCTGCGCTGAGGAGGTCCCGCAGGTCAGGGAGGTCGTTCCGGGGCACCGCGTGGCCTGCCACTGGGCGGAGGACATCGCGGGCCTGGCGTGAGGACCGCGCCGTACGGACGGCGTCCCCACCGCCCGACGGGGCTTCGGCCGGTGGGGCGCCGCCCTCTCCCGTCACGGCCTCCGCCGGGCTCCGCGGGCGTAAACCATGTGCGAACTGTCGGTGGGGCAGGCAAGAATGCGGAGCATCATGGTTATCTCCCCAACGCTTCCGTTCACCGCCACGACGTCGCTCAACGGCGACATCGTGGTCTTCTACGTCGGCCCCGAGCCCCGCATGACGGCCGAGCAGGCGCTCGCCTTCGCCGACCTGCTCCGCGACCTGGCGACCGAGCCCGCCTGTCTCAGCTGACCGGGAGGGCGGGGACGGCCGGTCTTCCGGTCGTCCAGCCCGCCTCAAGGACCACCTCGACCTGGTCGTCCCCGTTGCCCGGCTTGCCGGTCACGGTCGAGGACAGCACCTGTGAGGAGACGGGGTCGATGACGAGGGTCCGCCGCACGGCCACCGGGAGCCGTGTGGCGCCTGCGGTCTGCAGGGTGAAGGAGAAGGCCGCCCCGGCTCTGCCCCGTTCGTCCTTCGTCTCACCGAGATAACGCACCTCGGGCAGGTCGGCGAGCGCCCGGTAGGCGGCGGCGCGCACCTTCGGCGGCGACGGCTTGCTCCACAGCAGGCCGCTGAGCGCGTCCGCGACGACGCCGTCGAGAGAGCCGCCCGGCGCGTCCCTGACCAGTTCGGCGACCTGTTCCCGCAGGGCGCCGGGGTCGGTGGGCAGCGCCCTGATCTGTTCGAGGGTCATCGGCTTTCCCGCCATGCTGAACGCCGTCCCGTCGGTCACGGCCCTGAGCCGGCCCCGGTCGGGTGCGGCGGACAACGTCCCGCCGGGCACCGGCCACGTGGCGGGGGAGCCGTCACGACGCCAGGCCTCCTCGTCGGCCTCGCCCGCCGGACGCGCGCCCAGGGAGCGGGTCCCGACCCAGATCCCGTCGCCGTCCTCGGCGACCCACTGCTCGGTGAGCCGTGACTCGACGACCCGGTAACGGTCGCCCTCGTCGCCGAACGACTCCGGGTAGGTCCGCCGGTTCAGCTTGCTGACGTGCCAGTACGGGCCGTCGGCGGCGACGTCCGCCTCGGCGGTCACCGCGGCGGCCAGCAGGATCGACCGCCCGGAGCCGGTCGCGCTCTCCGTGACGTACGGCGACCCCGCCGAGGAGGGCGCCGGCCCCGGCCGTGACCTCGA